>CAZVLT010000001.1:0-5883 GCA_964628105.1 uncultured Woeseiaceae bacterium
GCGCGGCGCAATTTGACCGCCGCGGAAACCGGCGACCTGAACACGGTGACGGGATTCACCGGCCGTTACATCCGCTTTCTGCGGCGCTCGCTACAACACCCCTGGCTTGGCGTCGCTGGCGTGACGGCATTACTGATTGCTGTGTATGTCGCGTTCGGGGTATTCGGAAAAGGCGTTGAATATTTTCCGGATGTCGAACAGCCCTTCGGCATGATCGACATTCGGGCACGCGGTGACTTGTCGACTACAGAGCGTGATTTCCTCGTGCGCCAGGTCGAAGAACGGGTACTGGGCATGCCGGAAATCGAACATGTTTATGCCAAGACCGGCAGCAACGACCGCGGCGCCGAAGACCAGATCGGCTCGCTGACGCTAAATTACGTCGACTGGGACAAGCGCCGTCCGGCGGACGAGATTCTCGCCGACATCCGCGCGAATACCAGCGACCTTGTCGGCATTCGAATAGAGACACGTAAGCCCGACCCTGGCCCGCCAATCGGCAAGCCCATTCGCATCGAGTTTACCTCTCGGTTTCCCGCTCTTCTGGAGAAATCCGTCAGCGATGTCCGTGCGCTGATGGAAAACACTCCGGGCATTGTCAATATTGAGGACAGCCGTCCCCTGCCAGGCATTGAGTGGCAGATCAAGGTTGATCGCGCGGAAGCTGCGCGTTTCGGCGCCGATATTTCACTTGTCGGTGCAATGGTTCAGCTCGTGACCAACGGCATAAAGATTGGTGAGTATCGTCCTGACGACAGTGATGACGAAATCGATATTCGTGTCCGCTACCCGGAGGGCAGCCGTACTCTCGCACAAATTGATGAATTGCGAATTCCGACGCAACAAGGCCTTGTTCCGATCAACACGTTCGTTAAACGCGTTCCGGTGCAAAAAACAGGAACACTCCGCAGAACCGACATGCGCCGGACAATGGCCATCGATGCAGATGTCGACAGCAACTACCTGGTGTCCGATATTGTCGCTGGACTCAGGGCAGCATTGCCTTCTCTCGACATCGATCCGCGTGTCAGCGCCGCGTTCCGAGGAGGTACACAGGATCAGGAAGAGGATCAGGCTTTTCTCGCACAGGCAATGCTGATGGCACTCGCGATCATGGCCATTATTCTGGTCACACAGTTCAATAGCATCTATCAGGCCGGACTGATACTCACGGCCGTCGTGTTCTCAACCGGGGGCGTTTTGCTGGGCCACCTGATCATGGGCAAACCGTTCGGCGTCATCATGAGCAGTGTCGGCGTCATAACGCTTGCTGGAATCGTCGTAAACAACAACATCGTGTTTATCGACTCCTACAACGTATTGCGCAGCCGCGGTGAGGCAGCATTCAACGCCATACTGCGTACCTGCGCGATTCGCCTGCGCCCGGTTATGCTTACAACGGTCACGACGATCGTGGGGCTGATGCCGATGGTTCTCGGTATCAATGTCAACCTGATCGATCGCCAGATATCGATCGGCGCGCCGAGTTCGCAGTGGTGGACACAACTGGCGTCTTCGGTTGCCGGCGGCCTGGCCTTTGCAACCATTCTGACACTGCTGCTCACCCCCAGCCTGCTGATGATTCAGGCAAATGTCGGCAAACGTATCAGACAGCGTCGTTCCGCTGCTACAGTGGCAAACCCGGCCGTCTCACACTGACAGGAATACGCGCGCGAACATTCAATCCAAATCTCCATTTGGCGCATCTAATAGTCGAGTACCTCGATGGGGTACTCGGGGTAATTCGGTAACTGTCTGATTTATATGGCATCATGCTCGATTGGCTAAATTATGAACCAGCCAGTTGCGTTATACCGAACTAGTGTTATACTTCACTACAACACTATATAAGGTAAGCATTTTTAGAATGAAAACGATAACACCAATACTTACAGCACTCGCGCTCAGCAGCACAAGTCTCATCACGGGTTGTGGCGTTGGGGAGGCCAGCGTTACAAACGCAGAGAGAATACAAGCCGCGATACCGGTGCCCGTCGAGGTAGCGCTGCCATTTCGCTCGGACATCTATGCCACTTATGCCGCCACGGCAACCATCACATCAGATGCGGACGCCCCGGTAGTCGCGAAAGTGCCAGGCGAAATTGTCGCTCTCCTCGTCGAGGAAGGTGACTGGGTTGAGGCCGGCCAGGTATTGGCTCGCCTGGACGGTGAGCGCGTGCGACTGGAAATGCTCGCCGCGAAGGCCAACCTCGAAAAGGCGAAAAAGGAATACAAGCGCAATACAGATCTGCACCAACGTGGGCTCGTCAGTACTTCGATGTTCGAGGGGCTGAAGTACGACCTTGCGGCGCTGGAAGCATCCTACGAGTTGACGCAGCTAAGTTACGACTACTCGAATATTCGCGCGACGATTTCCGGCGTGGTGTCCGCGCGCGAGGTCAAACTGGGCCAGAACCTGGCGCTCGGCCAGACCGCGTTTCGTATCACGGATACGTCCGATCTTGTCGCCTACCTGCAGATTCCGCAAGCAGAGCTAGCCAAATTTCAAGCCGGACATTCGGCAACTCTGAATGTCGCATCGATGCCAGGTACCGAATTTCCGGCAACGATTGCTCGTATCAGCCCGACAATCAACACGCGCAATGGCACATTCCGCGCAACTGCGGTTATCGACAATACTCTGGGCGAACTCGCTCCGGGCATGTTTGGCCGATTTACAATTTCTTACGAAAAGCACGCGAACGCGTTGGTTATACCGCTACACGCGTTGCTCGATGAAGATGAGCAGACGACCGTCTATGTCGTCAGCAATGGTGAGGTCGTACGACGGGTCGTTGAGACAGGAATTGAAAGTGGCGGCAGAGTCGAAATCCTGAGCGGCTTACAAGACGACGATTTGGTCGTTGTTGTAGGCCACTCGAGTCTGCGGGACGGCAGCAAAGTGCTAGCTAGTAATCAAGAACCGGATAGTTTCACCGGCTGATCGAAAACCTGGGGGTAAATCAATGAAGCTATATCGCATTGGCTCGACAGCGCTCGCCTGCGTTTTTCTGTTGGCCGCGTGCCAACAGGGTGACCAGGATACAAAAGAAGAAGACGAAACGCCTCCTGTTCCTGTCGAAATTACTCCGCCGGTGCGTGGCGACATTGACGCAACCTATACCGGAACTGCACCTATCGAAGCCTTTGCAGAGGCCGACGTCATCGCGAAAGTCGCAGGTGAAGTACGCGAGATTCTCGTTGAGGAAGGCGACAACGTAAGCAAGAATCAGATACTCGCACGATTGGATGGTGATCGTTTGCGCCTGGAGCTCAACGAAACTCAGGCCCGACTGAAAAAAATGCAGCGGGATTTCGCACGCAACCTGGAATTACAGGAATCGGGCCTCATCAGCGAGGGCGATTTCGAAAGAATTCAATACGACCTCGAAGCACTGCAGGCATCCTACAATCTCGCAAGCCTCGAACTTGACTACACACAAATACGTGCGCCAATTGACGGCGTTATATCAGAGCGCTTTATCAAACTCGGCAATACAATTAACAGCGGCGATCCGGTATTTCGTGTAACGAGCCTTGATCCTCTGGTCGTTTATCTTCATATACCCGAGCGCGAGTTTCGCCAAATATCCAGCGGTCAGGCGGTGGGAATCCAGATTGACGCGCTGGGTGGTGAACCTGTGCTTGCAAGCGTCACTCGTGTCAGCCCAATCGTTGATCCTGCGTCCGGTACCTTCAAAATCACTATCGAGATAAGCGATGAGCAGCACCGCATCAAACCCGGCATGTTTGGCCGCATAGCTATTACCTATGACCGACACGAAAATGCCTTGCAAGTACCGCGAAGCGCCATCATCGAAAGCGCTGGAACAAGCAGCGTACTTGTCGAGGAAGATGGTAAAGCAATACGAAAGGTGGTGCGAACAGGCTACGGCGCCAATGGCATGATCGAAATTACAGACGGATTGGTCGACGACGAAAACGTCATTACTGTCGGCCATGTTGGGTTAAAACGCGACTCGAAAGTTACCGTAATCAACAGACCGACCGATGATGAGTCGGCTGATGACTCGGTTGATGACCAATCAGCGCCCACAGAAGATACCGAATAATGCGCCGCCTGATTGAAATCGCGACAGAACGCCGTGTCACGATTGTCATGATGATGGTTGCCATTGTCCTTTTTGGCATGGTCTCGTTGTCGCGGTTGAAGCTCAATCTGCTCCCGGATATTTCGTATCCTACGCTTACTGTACGGACCGAGCTTACAGGCGCAGCACCTGTCGAAGTCGAAAACCTTCTAAGTAAGCCCATCGAGGAAGCGGTCGGGGTAGTACGAAACGTGCGCCTCGTGCGGTCGGTTTCCCGAACGGGTCAATCAGATGTGACGATCGAGTTCCTTTGGGGAACCGACATGGACATTGCTGGTGTCGACATTAGAGAAAAGCTCGACATCCTGCTATTGCCGCTGGAGGCAGGTCGGCCTTTACTACTGCGCTTTGATCCGTCTTCCGAACCCATCGTCCGCCTCGGCCTGTTGTACAAAGAGGACGCGGTGGAAGCTGATGACACGAGCGAAGTTCGGCTGAAAGCCTTGCGCCGACTCGCTGAAGACCGTATCAAGCCGGATATCGAAGCCGAGGAAGGTACAGCCGCCGTCAAGGTCAGCGGCGGCCTCGAAGATGAGATTCAGATTCGTGTCGACCAGCAGAAGCTAGCGCAGCTTGGACTGAGCATTGAACAGATTGCCAACCGCATAAGGGCGGAAAACGTCAATCTTTCGGGCGGTCGTCTCGAAGAAGGTAATCAACGCTTCCTGGTACGGACAATCAACGAATTTCAGGATGAAGACGAATTTCGCGATGCAATAATCGCCAATGTCGCCGAGCGTCCCGTTTATCTTCGCGATGTCGCAACAGTCCAGCGAGGCTACAAGGACCGTGAAGCTATCACTCGAGTGAAGGGCCGGGAGTCGGTAGAGCTCGCAGTTTACAAAGAAGGCGATGCGAATACTGTGCAGGTTGCGGATCGTGTCAAACAACGGCTGGAGCGAATTCGAGAATCGCTCCCGGAGGACATGGAGCTCGTCGAAATTTACGATCAGTCTACGTTTATTTCGTCAGCCGTCGATGCCGTCCGCACCGCTGCAATCCTCGGTGGATTGATCGCGATTTTCGTTCTATATGGCTTCCTGCGTGACTCTCGCGCGACGGCTACTGTGGCGATCGCTATTCCGGTGTCGGTCATCGGAACGTTCCTCTTGATGTACATGAATGACATATCATTGAACATCATGTCATTGGGTGGCATTGCTCTCGCGGTCGGAATGCTCGTCGATAATTCGATTGTCGTTCTGGAGAACATCGTACGGAAGAGAGAACAGGGCCTGAGTGTTATCCAGTCCGCCAAGGACGGCACCACAGAAGTGGCATCGGCAGTCGTCGCCTCAACCCTGACGACGATTGCGGTATTTTTTCCGATGGTCTTCATCAGTGGCGTCGCCGGGCAATTGTTCAGCGATCAGGCATTGACCGTAACCTTCGCCCTGATTTTCTCGCTTATCGTCGCCTTGACACTCATTCCAATGCTCGCGTCCCTGGGAGCACGCAGTCGTTACGACGATGATGACTACGACGCGCCTGCCAATTGGTTTACGCGTGGGATTGCGTTCGTGGTTCGTATGCTCGGATTCGTTTTCTTCGCGATTCGTAAGTTGTTCTGGGTAATCCTGTGGGTCCCGACCTGGTTGCTGCAACGTTTCTATAAGACGATCGCCAGGATCTATCCGGGGCTGTTGCGGTGGTCGCTGGCTAATCGCGGGGCTGTCATTGTGACGGCTATCGTGATATTTGGCGCCACGATGTCCTTGGTCCCGAGACTTGGCACAGAATTGATTCCGCAATTCTCCCAAGGCGAATTTAC
>CAZVLT010000001.1:5983-70175 GCA_964628105.1 uncultured Woeseiaceae bacterium
TGGTCCCGAGACTTGGCACAGAATTGATTCCGCAATTCTCCCAAGGCGAATTTACTGTTGACCTGCGACTACCCCCGGGTATGCCCCTGGCCGAGACCGATCGTGCAATACAAACAGCGCAGCGCGCAGCAGCTAACATCGATGCTGTCGCGCTTACCTACTCTGTCGCCGGAACCGGCAACAGGTTGGACGCGAATCCGGTCGACGCGGGTGACAACAGTGGAACATTGAGCATTACACTTGCCGACAATTCCGGCCGTGCCGCGGAAAACCAGGCAATGAATGCAATGCGTGCGGAGTTGCAGCGCTTGCCAGGCGTGCAATACGAATTCAGCCGCCCTGCATTGCTGTCATTCGCAAGTCCTCTACAAATCGAAATTTCGGGTCACAACCTGGAAGACCTGTCGAGCGTCAGCCAGTCGATTGTGCAGGCGATGTCCGCCTCCGACCGATTCACTGACATCAAGACCACCATAGAAAGAGGCAACCCGGAAATTCAGATCGTGTTCGACCAGGAACGAGCTGCCAAATTAGGACTTGCAGTCAGGGACATTGCCAATAGAGTCGTTGCCAACGTACGCGGTGAACTCGCGACGCGCTACACGTGGAGAGACAAGAAGATCGACGTGCTGGTGCGAAGCGTTGATACGCGACAGTCCAGTATTGAGGAAATCCGAAGTCTGATCGTCAACCCGACATCGGAGCGTCCTGTAACGCTCGATGCGGTCGCCGACGTAAATGTGTCGAGTGGACCGTCCGAGATCCGCCGGGTTGCTCAGGAGCGCGTCGCCTTGATATCGGCAAACATTGCCTACGGCGACCTTGGTACGGCGGCGGCCGAGGCAGGCAATCTTGTAAGTGGCGTCGTGATGCCGAACGGAATATCGGCCATAGTGTCTGGACAGAGTGAGGAAATGCAGCAGTCTTTCGAGTCCATGCAATTCGCACTTGCTCTTGCAGTTTTTCTGGTTTATCTCGTAATGGCTTCGCAGTTCGAGTCCTTGATCCACCCGTTCGTCATCTTGTTTACGATTCCACTCGCGTTGATTGGTGCGGTACTTGCGTTGTTTGTGACGGGCACGACACTCAATATTGTCGCGTTTATCGGCGTCATCATGTTAGCGGGTATCGTCGTCAATAACGCGATCGTGCTGGTCGACCTGATCAATCAACTGAAAGCCGAAGGAAAGCAACGCATTGATGCGATCATGGAGGCAGGAACTGCCCGGCTAAGGCCTATCTTGATGACCTCGCTGACAACGGCGCTCGGGCTGCTACCGATGGCGCTCGGCTTCGGTGAGGGTTCGGAAGTACGTACGCCGATGGCAATTACCGTCATTGGTGGGCTGACGGTATCGACATTCCTGACGCTACTTGTTATTCCCGTCGTTTACTCGTTAATGGACAGAAAATGAGGCATACAGAAATCGCAATGCACCGGCCGGTAACGACAATAGTCGTTTTCGTCGCGTTATCGCTGATCGGACTGCTGGCATCGCGGCTGTTGCCGCTGGAGAAGTTTCCTGATATCGAGTTTCCCGGCATTTTTATACAGATTCCTTACGGCGGATCGACGCCTGAGGAAGTCGAGCGGCTGATAACGCGACCGGTCGAGGAGGCGTTGGCAACGCTATCCGGCGTTGAGCGCATGTTCTCGAGCTCCGATGAAGACCAGGCACAGATTTTTCTGCAGTTTGGCTGGGATCAGAGCATGGGCACAAAGGGAATTGAGGCCAGGGCGAAGGTAGACGGAATTCGACATCTGTTGCCGGATGATGTGCGCCGAATTCTGATCTTCACCGGGTCGCTTGGTGACCAGCCGGTTCTGCAACTGCGAATTTCGTCGGATCGAGATTTGTCGGACAGTTACGACATGTTGGATCGGCTCCTGAAGAGGCCATTGGAGCGCATTGAGGGTGTGTCTCGTGTCGAATTGCACGGCGTTGACCCACGTGAAATTCGGATACTTCTCAGCCCTGACCGGCTGGCCGCCCACGGAGTCGACATCGCATCCGTGCTTGATCTTCTGTCACGCAGTAATTTTGCCGTTAACGCTGGCCGAATTACGGCAGGTAACCAGCGATTCAGTGTTCGGCCCAGCGGTGAATTCAACTCTGTAGACGACATTCGTAATTTATCGCTCAACGATGAAGGATTGCGACTGTACGATGTAGCGGACATCGAACTACGCACACCTGATCGCAATTACGGACGACACCTCGATCGTGACTATGCGATCGGCGTAGCGATAAACAAATCGACCGGCTCAAACCTCGTCGACGTCACCGACAGGGTAATGGCCGCTGTAGAGAAAATCAGCAAGCTCCCCCAAATGCGTGGCGTCAACATTTTTGCGCTGGATAATCAGGGTGATGCCGTACGCGGATCGCTTTCTGATTTGCTTAGGGCGGGGGGTCTGGGTGGACTGCTCGCGCTTATCGTGCTGTACCTGTTTCTGCGCCAGGTGACGACGACTTTGATTGTTGTCGCGTCCGTGCCCTTCTCGATCATGATCACGTTGGGCGCCCTTTACTTCGCCGGACTTTCGTTAAACATACTGTCCATGATGGGGCTGATGCTTGCTGTCGGCATGCTGGTGGACAATGCGGTAGTCATAACAGAGAGCATATTCCGGCATCGATCTGATAATCCGGACAAGCCGTTCGAAGCGACCATGCATGGCGTGAAAGAAGTTGGACTTGCGGTAACTGCCGGCACTGCGACGACGATTATCGTTTTTGCTCCAATCATCTTCGGCGCTGAAACAGACATGACGATTTTCCTCACGCACGTGGCAGTTACCATCATTGTCGCGCTGGTAGCGTCACTCGCAATCGCACAGACACTGGTTCCAATGCTCGCCGCTCGCATTGCGGTGCCACCACGACCGAAGTCCGGTGCGTGGATTACGAGACTCACGATTCGCTACGCCCGCAGTCTTGAGTGGATACTCGGACACCGCTGGTGGACAGCACTTGGCATTGGTCTGGTCTGTGTGATCGGGGTACTGCCGATGGCGCTGGAACTCGTGAAGTTCGACATGTTTCCGCAAGATGTAGGTCGCCGATTATTCATGCCTTATCACATCGAGGGGCAACACCCCCTGAAGCGCATCGAGGATACCGTCGACGAAATCGAGGAATACCTCTATTCGAACCAGGAGGAATTCAACATTCGCTCGGTATACAGCTACTACGACCAGGGTCGCGCCGAGTCGACGATCCTGCTAACGAATGAGGATGACGCAACGTTATCGACGAAGGAAATCATTCAATTAATCGAAAAAGACCTGCCAGTGATTGCACTCGGCAAGCCGAGTTTCAAGTTTGATCAGCAAGGTGGCGGCGACGGATTCACGGTCCAGATTAGCGGTGACTCGACCGAAATATTGAACCAACTCGGCGTAGAGGTCGCCCGTGCGCTGGCTACGGTTGAGGGTCTCAAGGACGTGCTCAGCGACGCGGAGTCCGGCGACAAGGAAGTACGCATCCGTATCGATCGAACCCGCGCGGCGATCGTCGGTCTGTCAACAGCGGACATCGCTCAATCAATTAGCATCGCGATGCGCGGCGTAAACCTGCGTGAGTTTCGTAACGAATCGGGTGAGGTCGCGGTTCGGCTGGCGTTCCGGGATGACGACAAACAGAGCATAGAACAACTCGCCAATCTACCCCTTTACACACCCGAGGGACGGCGAATTACGCTCGGCAGCGTCGCATCAATGAACATAGGCAGGGCGCCCGACACTATTCGCAGGACGGATCGACAGACGGCAGTAATTCTGTCGGCAAACCTCGAGGAGGATGTCAGTGCCGACGATGTTCGACCGCGCGTAAACAGTCTTATGGAACAGATCGAACTGCCGCCCGGCTACAGCTGGAAAGAGGGCCGCGGATTTGAGCGTAATGACGAAACGGCCGATATGATGGCGACGAATATCCTGCTTGGCATTGCGTGTATCTTTCTGGTCATGGCCGCATTGTTTGAGTCGATGTTGCTGCCGTTCTCTATCATTCTCGGCTCAATCGTTTTTTCAATTTTCGGTGTGTTCCTGTTTTTTGCTGCAACCGGAACGACGTTCTCGTTTATGGCGATGATCGGCATCATGATCCTGATTGGTGTGGTTGTGAACAACGGCATCGTGCTCGTGGACCACGTCAATAATCTGCGCCAGGAAGGCGTTGAGCGAGACAAGGCGGTAGTGATCGCTGGTCGTGACCGGCTTCGCCCGATCCTGATGACGGTCGCAACGACGATCGTGGGACTGGCACCCTTGGCTATGAGTACGACGCAGGTCGGTGGTGATGGACCGCCGTATTTCCCGATGGCCCGAGCGATAATCGGTGGACTGGCGTTCTCAACCGTAGTGTCTTTGCTGGTAGTGCCAGCGCTATACTGCTATTTCGACAGTCTTGCCGCGTGGGGCAGGAAAGTCATGCGCACTGCTCGCGGTGCACGTGCAACAGCTTAAGCCGCGCCACGCGCTCGACGATGCTTCGTGACCGCGCAAGCTGACATCAATGCCAGGAGCAATAGCCAGCCCGGCGAACCACCTCCGCCGTGATTCACGATGACGTGTGTTTCGATGGGAGCATCCCGGTTCGAATCCTCGAGAGGTAACAGCGATAGTTCAGACGACCCTTCGGGCCCGATATCCGCAATAAATGTACCGTCATAGGCGTCGAACAATTCGATAAGTATGTCGTAATTGCCTGTCTCGTAGCCCGATATAAGCTCGGTTTCTATCACGTACGCATCGCCACCCGACGCCCCGAACAGCGTGAAATCCTCTGTCGCCGCATATTCATTCCAGGGCCCATACTCGTAGCTAAGATATATGACGGCGTAAACATCGGCCGCGGCATATATCGTGTCAGCATCAAACCACAGATCGATGCCGTAGAAATAGCCGTCGTGATCGAAATCGGAGAACAGTTCGACGTCTACATCGTAGAACCAGAAATCTGTATTCGGGGTCTGCGTTGTCGAACCCTGCGATGCGCCTGTCAGCTTTTGCTGAACCGTCGTCCGTACCGGTTTTTGCCTGGCACCCACCGTAACCAGTGGCTCGTATTCGTCATGGGATATCGTTCCGTCGCCAACGCCGCCGCGCTGAATGCTTTTCCCCTGTGACGTTGTGCTTAGTCGCGTCTCGGCTTCGAACTCAGCGCGACTTACCGCCGCACCAGCCAACAAGAGCACGACTAATAGCAGCTGCCAGTGCGACTCGATACTACGTACTTGGTCCCTCATATCCTTGTCCTCGTCCGTCGTTACAGCCCCATTAAAACCGAGCGACGCTGAATCAATCCTGAACCTGTAGGTTCGATCGAAAAGTCGTGCGATCATGTTCAGCTATGGTTCAGATACGTCGCGTTCAGCGAACCTGGGATCTCGACTGAAACGTAAATTGCGCGCACAAAAAAGGCGGGCCATGCCCGCCTTTCCTGTTCCTTACATAAGGCGTCAGTCGACGTCGCCCGGTACGAGGCCGGCAATCTGCGATGGCGAAACCTGAAGCGCAGTCGCTACTCGATCGAAGAAATCGATCTCAAGTACGCTCACGTTCTTGTCGCTGCGAAATACGTCTGCCAGCGCCTGAATAGTGTCAGAACGATTAGCGTCAGTCATTTTCTTGCGAACACTTCCTAGGTACTTTCGAAGCGTTGCCTCAGCATAGAGTTCCGCGCGCGCGGCGACACGAATATCGGCGGAGCTAAAATCTTCGCCGGTATGACTCTTGAGGATTTCCTGGATCCTCTCGACCTCAACCGTCTGAATGTTGATATCGGCGTTGGCCGCTCTCGCAAGCGTCATCAACAGTACTTCTTTGAACAGCTCGTTCTGCTGATCATCGGTGACGTCGGAGCCTCCAAATATCTGGAGCACGTTTTTGAGATCTGCGATTGCCATTTATGTTCTCACTTAAGATTATTCTGTTTATGGGTTGCGCTTCCCGCAACGCAGGCAAGTAACGAAGTATACACAGCATTGGAGCCGAGAATCATCAATTGCGGAGGGCGAGCTGGCAATGATAACCCACAAATCAGGGTCTGTTGAAGGGCTTTTCGAAATTGATATTTTTGCTTGGAATTTCGGCGCTTACGAGACATACTGACTGTGTGCAAACAAATAAAAGGAGGTGATCCATGTCTCGTGAGATAACAAAGGTATCTGGACAACCCACGGGTCTGAAGCGAAACATGGAGCACCGATTTAAGCTTCGCTAGCTCTCCTTTTCAGATACAAAGTCTCACGGAAAGCCGCAGTGATGCGGCTTTCTTTGTTTCAGGAAGCGAGTATCGGCCCGAGTGCCGCCAGCAACTCATCGATCTCAGCAACGCTGTTGTAATGCACAGGACCTACGCGAACGGCGCCGCCATTCTCGAAAATGCCCAGCGATTTCGCCACTTCGACAGCGTAGTTATGACCACTCCAGACAAAGATGTTCTTGCCAGCTAGCGCTTCGGCAATGGCGGCCGGCGCGACCTTATCGTGCGTAAACGAAACGGTTGGTACACGACGATGCAGCGCATCAGCGGCCGATATCCCTTGCACGGTCACGCCGTCGATTGCCTGAAGCCCTTCAATCAATCGACTCGAGAGAGATTTCTCATAGTCGAAAAGCAAATCCATGGCCGCGTGAACATGCTGTCGCCTGCCGGAGAAATGCGACCAACTCTCCGCCTGCTCATGCGCCATCGATTCACCGAGCGTGGCGAAATAGTCAACAACCGCGGCGGTGCCAGCGAAACCCTCATGACTCTGAGTTCCGGTTTCGAAACATCGCGGTAACTGCTCTGGCGCCGGCCGTACCTTGTAAGGCTCCAGCTGCTCCAGCACCTCTCGTCGACCAAAAATAATCCCCTGATGTGGGCCGAAGAATTTATAGGCCGAACATACCAGGAAATCACAGCCAATCTGCTGCACGTCGGTTGCAACATGAGGTGCGGATTGCACAGCATCTATGAACGTCATCGCACCTGCCGCGCGCGCTTTCGCACAGATAGCCATCACGTCGTTAATTGTTCCCGTCAGATTGCTGGCCCCGCCGGCGCACACCAGCCGTGTGCGATCTGTCAGTAAATTGTCGAAGTCGTCCAGGTCGAACTCGAATGAATCCGTGTTGAACGGTAGCCAGCGAATCTTGAGCTCGAGATCGCGAGCAAGCAAAACCCAGGGCCAAACGTTCGCGTCGTGATCCATTTGAGTCAGTATGATTTCGTCGCCAGTACGCAACAGTCGACCGATCGAGCGTGATAGATGCAGCGTTATGGTCGTCATGTTCTGACCGAAAATTATCTCGTCGGCCGATGGTGCGTTGAGAAAGTCTGCCATCGCCTCACGAGCCGTCTCTACGACCCCCTCAGCGTCTGCCGATGATGCGAAGTAACCACCAAGATTGGCATTGCTATGAAGCAGGCAGTCCGACATCGCGTCCGCAACACAGACCGGCACCTGCGTACCTGCCGGGTTGTCGAAGTAAATTCGCCGCGTACCGCTATCGGTGATCGCCAGCGCTGGAAACTGCGACCGAATTTCGCCCAGGTCAAAATTCATGGATTATTCCTGGGCTTTGCCGCCCCATTTTTCGCGATGCGCGTCTTCCGCACGCTGCCTGACTTTCGCGTGTCTGTGCGTCAGCAACAAGGAATTTGGATCGCAGACTTCGGGTATGATTATGCCCAGGTCGCTGGCCGCGTCAAAAAGACTCGGATACCAGCGTTCCCAATCGGGCAGCAGGGATTCGACTTGGTCGCGAAGAGTCATGGCCGCAATGTAACCGAGCGCCCTCGCCAAAACAACGGTAATTATTCCTGAGAATTACTCCTCGAGCGCGCGCATTCCCAGCAGGATGGCAGCCAATAACATTGCGCCAAGAACAATGGTCTGTGCTTGCGGAATCAAACTCGTTGTCGTGCTGAGCAGGTCCTGCGGGATCAGTGTTACCAGGCCCGAAAGCGATTTCACCAGCCCGGTAAGCGGCTTGACGGCGACTGAGGCACCGATAGCGCCCCCCACAGGCAATGTCAGGCGCCTGAGCCACAAACGACGATTCAACCTTCTGACAACGTTGACACTGAATCCGTCATCAGCCACAGGCGCAGACTCAAACATCGACTCAAGCAGTCGGTCCTCCGCGTCTTTGATTCTCTCAGCCATGTTGATGATCTTTGATATCAAAACTTGTCCTGATCTTCTCTTTACCACGAAAAATGACAGATTTCACTGTCCCAACAGGCATTTCCGTCGCATCACTGATCTCCCGGTGCGACAGACCGCATGCATACGACATAACCATGATTGCCCGCTCCTCTTCCGACAATACCGCAAGAAACTTGTCCAGATCCGTCACTTCGTCACTCTGCATTGTGTGACTGCGCGACTCCATATCGGCGGCGTGGCCAGCTTCCTGCAATATTTCCGCGTAGCGTTTCGACTTTCGCTTCGATTGCAAGAATGTCGTATAAGCGACCTTCAACAACCAGCCGATGAACGTGCCGCGACCTGAAAATGTCTGCAACTTGTCCCAGGCATGCATAAAACAGTCCTGGGCGAGGTCATCGGCGAGCGTCACATCACCTGCCAGCTTGCGCAGGAAATTGCGTACCTGCGACTGGTGGCGGCGCACCAATTCACCGAAAGCAGCGGTGTCCTGAGCGGACACCACCCTCGCGACGAGTTCGTGGTCTTCACCTTTAGACACCGACGCGGTTCCGGCAACTAATCGCGATCGGTAAACTTGTGCAGAATCAAATAAGCGACTCCGAGCGCGAATGGAAACGCGGCAATTCCTGCAAAGATCCGCGCGACATCGTCTTCATCCGGTATGCCAAAGCCAAAGGCGATTAGTGCGACGGCTAGCGCCATCCAGATTATGCCGTATCGCAAATCCCTGTCTTTGCTTGCCTTGGGATGACCCAGGCGATCGATTATTTCCGGTGTCAGCTCCTGACCTTTGTCCAGAGCCGCGCGAAACGTTTGCTGCATTTCAACGCGCGATTTGTAGCGAAACCAAAACAGCGCAATAAATACGACAGTCATGCCGAGAAACATCGTAATCGGTATTAATTCTTCAGACACGTTACTTACTCCATTCTACGAATTAGGTATTGCTTTCAACCATCAGATGCACGCCGGGGCGTATTTGGATGCACTATGATAAGCCTTTGTTTTTATTGACATAAATATAGCCGACTGTGGGGCCAACGATGCCTCGCTAACCGAAATTCTGGTTGCAGCCTGAACCCGATCGCCCCCACCTGACGTTTATAACCGGCATGAGATTCCTGAACAAACAACTGGCCCGCCTTCACGATCCGCGCTACTACCAGATTTTCGTCCTGAGCTTTCTGGTCGGCTACAGCATCACAATACTCGATTTCGGAATACGTTGGCAGAACGTACTTGCGATTGTGGTCACCGCACTTGCGATGCAGTTTGTCGGTACGTTGTGTACCCGCTTGCCACGTTTCGATCCCCTGAGCCCGCTGATCACGTCCCTGTCCATCACCCTGCTGTTGCGCACTGACGAACTATTACTCGCCGCAATTGCCGCGTGCATCGCTATTGGCAGCAAATTCGTAATCCGTTTTCGCGGCAAGCATATTTTCAATCCAGCCAATTTCGCGCTCGTTACGCTCATCCTGCTAAGCGATCAGGCCTGGTTTTCATCCGGCCAGTGGGGCAGCACGACGATCAATGCGTTTGGGTTGGCTTGCCTCGGGTTCCTGGTTCTTACACGCGCGAAACGTGCCGAAACAACCATCGCTTTCATCGCGATATACGCCGCATTGATGTTCGGCCGGGCGCTTTGGCTGCACGATCCATTCAGCATTCCCTTACACCAAATGCAGAACGGCGCATTGCTGATCTTTGCGTTTTTTATGATTTCCGATCCGAAAACCACACCCAACACAGCTATTGGGCGAGTTTTGTACGCGGCACTGGTCGCCGGAATCGCATACACCATCCAGTTTATCTACTACCAACCGAACGGCCCCATTATCGCGCTGATCATGTCAGCGCCGTTCGTACCGCTTATCGATGCGGTGCTGCGCGGTCGAATTTATCAATGGCACCAAGCGGCCAGCCGTGGAGCCGGTCCAATCAAAGGAGTTTACAAATGCGAATCCTAGTTACCGTTATCGCCGCGGCGATGACCGTTGTCGTAACCACAACCGCACAGGCGTTTTGCGGATTTTACGTCGCACGGGCCGACACCAGTTTGTTCAATAGCGCCTCGCAGGTTGTCCTGGTTCGCGACGATAACCGCACGGTCATTACCATGGCGAATGACTTCGAAGGCGATGTCGAGGACTTCGCGGTCGTTATTCCGGTGCCCACGATGATCGAACGTGAACAAATCAACGTTGGCGATCGCGCGATTGTCCAGCATCTCGACGCCTACACCGCACCGCGGCTCGTTGAATATCACGACCCGGACCCCTGCATGCGCTACGAAGCGCTCAAGAGCATGTCCGACATGAGCCGCCCGCGCGCTATGTCGATGGAAGCAGCGAATCGTGCCGGGCGCTCGCTAGGCGTGACGATTGAAGCCCGATATACGGTTGGCGAATACGACATCCTCATATTGTCCGCAGAAGAAAGCGACGGTCTTATCCGCTGGCTTGACGACAACGACTACCGTATTCCGAAGGGTGCGAAAGCCGTTGTCGACAGCTACCTGAAGCAAGACATGCGTTTCTTCGTTGCCAAGGTGAATATCGAAGCCCAGTCAAAACTTGGCTACCAGTATCTTCGCCCGTTGCAGGTAGCATACGAAAGCAACAAATTCATGTTGCCAATTCGGCTCGGGACACTGAATGCGAAGGGCAAACAGGAACTGTATATTTATGCGTTAACGCGCACCGGACGGGTCGAAACGACGAACTACCGAACCGTGAGACTGCCGAGCAACATGGAAGTACCGGAATTCGTCCAGGGCGAATTTGCTGACTTCTACCGCGCCATGTTCGACAAGCAGACGAAGGCAGAAAACGAACGTGTCGTTTTTCTCGAGTATGCATGGGACATGGCCTGGTGCGATCCTTGCGCGGCGGATCCGTTGAGCGCGCAGGAACTGCGGCAGTTGGGTGTGTTCTGGACGGGCGAGAACGGCCGGGGCGGTAGCAAGATCGCGCCGATGCCTGCACAAAATGTATTCGTCACTCGTTTGCACGTCCGCTACGACAGCAAACATTTTCCCGAGGACCTGGTGTTCCAGGAGACTGGCGACCGCCAGAACTACCAGGGTCGCTACGTGATTCGACACCCGTGGACCAGCGATTCCAGCTGCGACGTCAGCCAGTACGAGGCCCAGGTGCGTGAACGCCAGGAACGCGAAGCGCAGGCGCTCGCGAATCTCACAGGCTGGGACATAAAGGATATCCGCGAAAAGATTAATTTCGCCGGCGGTATCGAACCAGTACTAAAGAAAGACCCCTGGTGGAAACGCCTCTGGGGCTGATCAAGATAGCGCCAGGCCTGGACGAGAGGCTGCAGTTACCGGTATTGGTTCTGCAGCTTCTTCAATTCCTCCTCACCAGGGTGCAACCGGTCAAGTGGCAATTGCGACAATGGCGATTCCACATTGCCCATCAATTCGTGCATCTCGGCGCGTGATTCGTTGAGATACAACAAACCTGTCGTAATCTCGCCCGCATTGAAGCGCTCGCGCAAGTACTTGAATGAAGACGCACGGCTGGTCGGATCGTAATCCTTATCCACTTTGCGCAGGACAATAGTGCTGCCGTCATGCATTTTGATGGCCATCACATCACCATCTGCGTACGCCGCCTTGATTTCCTCGGCCGGCGGCACGTAGTCCATTTCGACTACATGGTGATAAAACTGCCGCGTGTGTGCATAGCTCTTGGTTGAGCCCTCATGATCGTTAAACGTGACGCAAGGGCTGATAATATCGAGCAACGCAAAGCCACGATGCATCAATGCCCCCTTTAGCAGGGGTACAAGCTGTTCCTTGTCGCCCGAAAAACTTCGGGCGATGTAGGTCGCACCAAGACTTAATGCGGTGCTCACAGAATCGATTGGTTCCTGGGTATTTGCCTGGCCTTTCTTTGGCTTGCTGCCGAGGTCGGCGGACGCAGAAAATTGCCCTTTGGTTAGCCCGTAGACGCCATTGTTCTCAATGATGTAGCACATATTGAGGTTACGTCGGATCGCATGCACAAATTGCCCGACACCGATGGATAAAGAATCGCCGTCACCCGATACACCAATGTAGGTCAAGTCGCGATTCGCGGCGTTCGCACCGGTCGTTACCGACGCCATCCGACCATGCACCGAGTTGAATCCGTGCGCCTGGCTGACGAAATACGCCGGTGTTTTCGATGAACATCCAATACCACTCATCTTGGCCAGCATTTGCGGTTCGACGTTGAGTTCGAACACCGCCTGGATGATCGCGGCGGTTATGGAGTCATGGCCGCATCCCGCGCACAGCGTCGAAACCGTACCCTCGTAGTCGCGTGAGGTCAGGCCGAGTTTGTTTTTCGGCATGCCGGGATGAGTAACTTTTGGTTTCGCTATGTAACTCACAATCGATATCCGCGCTTAGGCCGCGCGCCCCTTGGCAATTTCTTCGAGAACCTTGTCGACAACAAATCCGGAATTAATCGGTGTGCCATTATAATGCAATAGTGATACGAGTTTCGTCTGATCAGCCTCTATGTCATTTATCAACAACGTCCGCAATTGTCCGTCGCGATTTTGCTCAACCACGTAAATAACATCATGCTGTTTGATGAATTCACCGACCTCGTCGCTAAATGGAAACGCCTTGATGCGGCAGTAATTGAGACCCATATCTTGTCGCTTAAGTCGATCCAGCGCCTCGTTACACGCACTGTCGCCGCTACCCACCGTAAGCAAGGCGGCTCGATTGAACTTGGAATAACGAATTTCCGGTTTCGGCATAATCGAGCGCGCCGTCTCCCATTTCACCAGCAGCCTGTCCACGACGTCCTGGTACGCGTTGGGGTCCTCCGTGTAGGCACCGAATTTCGTATGGCCCGAGCCACGCGTGAAATACGAGCCCTTCGGGTGTACACCGGGCAGCGATCGATAGGGTATGCCGTCACCGTCAACATCCATGTAACGATAGAACACCTCTATCTCTTCGAGCTCTTCAGCGCTAAGCACCTTGCCACGATCTGGCACGTAGCTCTTATCCCATTCGAGCTCCGGGACCATCCAGTCGTTCATGCCAATATCCAGATCGGACATGACCATGACCGGGGTCTGCAATCGCTCCGCCATGTCGAACGCCTGCAGCGCCGTGTAGAAGCACTCAGCAGGATTCGCCGGAAACAGGAGCACATGTTTGGTGTCGCCATGCGAGGCGTAGGCGCAGCAAAGCATGTCGCTTTGCTGCGTCCGCGTCGGCATGCCGGTCGACGGCCCTGTTCGCTGCACGTTGAAAATCACTGCCGGTATTTCGGCGTAATACGCGTAGCCGAGGAACTCGCTCATCAAAGAAATACCCGGACCACTTGTCGACGTGAAGGAGCGCGCGCCATTCCATGCAGCGCCGAGCACCATGCCGATTGCGGCAAGCTCATCCTCAGCTTGAATGATGCAGTAGGTGCGCTTACCCGTTTCGGGATCGACACGGTATTGCGCACAAAAATCACGAAACGCATCCATCAGTGACGTTGACGGCGTGATTGGATACCAGGCGCCAACCGTCGCGCCTGCGTACATGCAGCCAAGACCCGCGGCCGTATTGCCATCGATGACGATCTGTCCGGCCGTTGCATCCATCGCCTGCACGCGCATCGGCAATGGACACGAAACATGTTCCCTGGCGTAGTCAAACCCTAAGCGAATCGCATCCATGTTGGAGGCAATCATATGTGCTTTGGCAGCGAACGTTTCTTCGAGCAACCCCGTAATAATGTCGAGATCAATGTCGAGCAGCGCCGCGACCGCGCCGACGTACGCAATATTCTTCATCAATATTCGTGCGCGAACCCCGTCGAAATGTTCGTTACACATTCTCGAGAATGGAATACCGATGATCGTAATATCGTCACGACTCAGCAAGCTGTTGCGCGGCCAGGTTGAATCGTAAATCAGCCAGCCGCCAGATTTAACCTCGGCCATGTCCCTTACATACGTCTGCGCATTCATCGCAACCATGACGTCGACGCGATTCGATCGCGACTGGTAACCATCACCCGTCACACGAATTTCGTACCAGGTGGGTAAACCCTGAATATTGGATGGAAAATAGTTCTTGCCGACGACCGGCACGCCCATGCGGAAGATCGCTTTCCTCAATAAGCCGTTCGCGCTGGCAGAGCCGGTACCGTTGACCGTGGCAATCTTTATTACGACGTCGTTTACGGTTGCCACAAATCGACCTTTACGCGCCAGATCCGCCGCCGGCAACTTTTACTCGCTCGCCTGGTAATTCATCTCCTGCGTAGGCGATGAGAAGCTCCGATTTTTGCATGTCCCACGCTCCCGTGGGGCAGCGCTCAGCACATAGACTGCAGTGCACACAAAGATCTTCGTCTTTCACCATGACCCGCCCGGTATGCGGCAAGCCTGCGGATACATAGAGCGCCTGCTCGTGATTCTCGGCTGGCGCGGCTAACCTGCCGCGCAGGTCCTGCTCGTCGCCATTGTGGGTGATCGTAAGGCAATTCACCGGACAGATATCGAGGCATGCATCGCACTCGATGCACAAGTCTGCTGCAAACACCGTTTGTATATCGCAGTTGAGACAGCGTTCAACTTCCTTGATCGTCTGTTCGAGCGTGAACCCGAGCTCAACCTCGATATCGAGTTTCTTGAAGCGCTTCTTGAGGTCGACGTGCGGCATCAACCTGCGCGATGCGGGGTCATAATCGTTGGAAAAGCTCCACTCGTGCATGCCCATCTTCTGGCTCAACAGATTCTGACCGTCCGGCAGGCGATCTTCGATATCCTCATTCTGGCAGTAACGGTGCATCGAGATTGCTGCCTGGTGGCCATGTTCTACTGCCCAAATGATATTTTTCGGGCCGAAGGCTGAATCGCCACCAAAGAACACGCCGTCGCGGGTACACATCATGGTCGTTTCATTGACGACCGGGCAATCCCACTCATCGAATTCGATACCGATGTCGTGTTCGACCCAGGGAAACGCGTTTTCCTGACCAATCGCCAGAATGACGTCGTCACAGGGAATGATCGTCTCGCCAGTTACCGTGCCGCGATCAATACCGCCGTCTGCGTCGACGTTGTATTCCATCAAGTCAAACTTCATGCCGACCAGTTTGCCATCTTCGATGACAAACTCTGTCGGCGAATGGTTTACGACGATCTCAATTTCTTCCTCTTCAGCATCTTCAAGCTCCCATGTCGACGCCTTGAAAAAACCGCGCGGCTTCCTGGCCATGACCTTGACGTCCTCCGCACCCAGTCGCAGCGAGGACCTGCAACAGTCCATGGCTGTATTTCCAACGCCGATGATGAGCACGCGCTTGCCTATCGAATCGACATGCTCGAACGCAACCGATTCCAGCCAGTCGATGCCGATATAAATGCGCTCTGAGTCGTAACGACCCGGAAGTTCCAGATTCTTGCCGCGCGGCGCGCCCGTTCCCAGGAAAACAGCGTCATAATCATCGTCGAGCAACCCTTTAAGACTCTCAATGGGGTGGTTCAGCTTGAGGTCGACTCCCATGTCGAGTATGTAGCCGATCTCTTCGTCGAGGACCTTGGGCGGCAACCGGAACTGTGGAATATTCGTGCGCATCAGGCCACCGGTTGTCTTGAGCGCCTCGAAAATCGTCACCTCGTAACCGAGCGGTCGCAAGTCGTTCGCTACGGTCAACGATGCACAACCAGCACCTATCAAAGCTACCTTCTTGCCGTTAGATACTTCAGGCGCTCGCGGCAGACGATCGGTGATGTCATCACGATGATCGGCGGCGACGCGCTTCAGGCGGCAAATGGCGACAGGCTTGTCTTCAACCCGGCCACGACGACATACCGGCTCGCAAGGTCGATCACAGACCCGGCCCAGTATCCCTGGAAAAACATTGGAATTGCGGTTCTCCATGTACGCATCGGAGAATTGCCCCTGGGCAATCATGCGGATATACGCGGGAACATCGGTGTGGGCGGGGCAGCCCCACTGGCAATCGACAACCTTGTGAAAGTAGTCGGGGTTGGAGGTATCTGTTGGCTTCATTCAGGTGTTCAAGCCAGGCATATCCCTTCACCTGGCATCAGTTCGGCGGTCCCGTATGGGCGCTAGCATAGCGAGATCACAGGGAAAGTAAACAGTTTCTATACGGCTAACGAGCACGCCCGAATTCAAGCCTCTGGCCGGCAACGTTGCCGCTAAGACTACCGTCTGTATAGACCACCTCGCCGTTGACAATCGTCGTGTCAATCGATGCCGGGAACTCATGCCCACTGAATGGCGACCATTGGCACTTGCTGAGAAGATTTGCTTCGCTTACGAGATAGGGCTTCTCCGGATCTACAATTACGAGGTCCGCGAACCACCCTTCCCTGACGTAACCGCGTTCGGCAACGCCAAAAATATCCGCCGGCGCGTGACATGCGCGCTCCACGATCAATTCAACGTCGATTTTCCCACTGGCTACGAGCTCGAACAGCGTCATCAACGCGTGTTGTACCAGCGGCAAACCGGCAGGCACTTTAAAGTAACTCTGCGCTTTTTCAGCAGAAGTATGCGGCGCATGATCCGTGGCGATGATGTCCAGTCGTCCGTCGTTGAGCGCGACAATCAGTGCCTCACGATCCTGCGCACTCTTGACCGCCGGGTTGCATTTGATTTCTGCGCCGAGTCGCTCGTAGTGAGAATCATCGAACCAAAGATGATGTACGCAGACTTCGGCTGTAATGCGTTTCTCGGAACGATGGGCCTTGGAGAAAAGACCCATTTCAACCGCAGTTGTCAGGTGCAGGACGTGCAGCAGAGCTTCATGGCGCGTGGCGAGATCCACGGCCAATGTCGACGAATCCAGGCATACCTGCGCATTCCGAATCTGTGGATGCTCACTGAATGGCACCTCTTCACCAAACTCGGCCCGCGCTTTCGCTTCATTCTCCCAAATTGTCGGCGAGTGTTCGCAGTGCGTGACCACGATGACCGGCGCGTGCTCAAACAGATTTTCCAGCGCTACCGGGTCATCTACTAGCATGTCGCCGGTAGACGCACCCATGAATGCCTTGATGCCGCAGGCTTCGCCAACCTGCAGCGCCTTAATCTCTTCGATGTTGCTGTTCGTCGCACCCATGTAGAACCCGTAATTTGCATTACAGCGGTGCTCCGCAATGGCGTATTTGGCTACCAGGGCATCACGTGTCGTTGTTTGCGGATCGACGTTCGGCATATCCATGAAACTCGTAATTCCGCCAGCGACAGCTGCGGCCGACTCGGTCGCCAGATCGGCCTTATGAGTCATTCCCGGTTCACGAAAATGCACCTGATCGTCGATCATGCCTGGCAACAGGTACTTGCCCGCCGCATCGATGACCTCGGCGTTTTCCGGCGTTTGAATATGCGTGCCGATCTTCGAGATGCGATCGCCTTCAATCAGTACGTCCACCTCCCGGATCTCGCCTTCGTTGACGAGACGTGAGTTGGCAATCAGAAGCTTCTTCAATCGGGTGTCCTTGCGAGCTTTGAGACCGCATTATGAAAGGGTCAGACAATGATTGCCACGGTAACAAACGCCTGGCCTTTGCGGACAGCCGCCCGGTGTGCGATAACCGCGTTTCTGACCAACACGCTCAAACAAATGAAAAACGCTGACTACCTTGATTTGATCCGAGACGCACAGGTCTACGATGTTGCGCTCGAGACACCGCTCGAGCTTGCGGGAAAGCTCTCTGCGAGACTGGACAACCACATCCTCATGAAACGCGAGGACTTGCAACCTATCTTCTCATTCAAGTTGCGCGGAGCCTACAACAAGATTGCCAACCTCAGCACGGACGAAGTTGCAAACGGCGTAATTTGCAGCTCGGCGGGCAACCATGCGCAGGGCGTCGCACTGGCAGCAAGAAAACGGGGCCTGCGTGCGGTAATCGTAATGCCCGTGACGACTCCTGCGATAAAAACCGATGCGGTTCGTGCTCTTGGGGGCGAGGTTATCTTGCATGGTGACACCTACGAGGATGCTTACGAGCGCGCACGCGACCTCGAAAGCGAACAGCAGCTTGTGTTTATCCACCCCTTCGATGACCCCCTCGTTATTGCCGGCCAGGGCACCATTGGCGCGGAAATTCTGCGCCAGGCTGAGGGCGACATAGATGCGATTTTTGTGCCCATAGGTGGCGGCGGATTAATCGCGGGCATTGCGGCCTGCGTCAAGCTGCAGGATCCGCAGATACGAATAGTCGGTGTCGAACCTGACGATTCCGCCGCGATGCGCGACTCGCTGGCGGCCGGCCAACCCGTGACACTGGATCACGTTGGGATTTTTGCTGATGGTGTCGCCGTCAGGCGGGTCGGGGACGAGACTTTCAGGTTATGCCAGGAATACGTCGATGAGATTATTACCGTCAACACGGATCAATGCTGCGCTGCGATTCGCGACATTTTCGAGGACACGCGTTCGATCGTCGAGCCGGCAGGTGGTTTGGCTATTGCCGGCGCGAAGAAGTATGTCATCGACAACGACGTGACTGACCAGACACTTGTAACGATCAATTGCGGTGCCAATGTCAACTTCGACCGCCTGCGGCACATCGCCGAACGCGCGGCTGTCGGCGACCAGGTCGAGATGTTGATCGCAGCAGAAATCCCCGAGGAACCCGGCAGCTTTCGGCATTTTTGTGAAGTGCTCGGACGGCGCGGAATCACTGAGTTCAATTATCGCTATGCCGATACCAAGAAGGCGCATATTTTCGTCGGTGTGCAATTGACAGACGGCCAGCAAGAGCGCGCCGGGCTCATATCGAAGCTGGGAAATGCGGGTTTTCGGGCGGTTGATCTGAGCGATAACGAAACCGCCAAACTACATGTTCGGCATATGGTAGGTGGTTCGTCCGCGGGCCTCGCAAATGAACGCTTGTTTCGATTTGAGTTTCCGGAGCGTCCGGGTGCCCTACTCGACTTTCTAAACGCGATCGGTACGGACTGGAACATCAGTTTGTTTCATTATCGCAACCACGGCTCGGACCACGGCCGGGTATTGGCTGGAATCGATGTTCCCAAGGATGAAAGCAATAAACTTGAAGCGCACCTCACTGAGTTGGGGTATGCGTTCTGGGAAGAGAGCGATAATCCGGCCTACACGATGTTCCTGCGCTAGTCACGGAACGAAGAATCCAGCCGGTCCAGTTTGCGCAGCAAACCAGGCCAGACCAGTGCGCCGCCGAGTCCCTTCAGCACATGCTCGGCCTGCGCCTGAATACCGTCGACAACCGGCTGCGGCACCTGAATAAGATCGCCACCCGAAGACTGCGCCATTATCTGAATCTGGCAAGCCGTCTCCAACGCATACATGAGCAAGAACGCGTCCGCGATCGTCGCGCCTGCAGTCAACAAGCCGTGATTGCGCAGAATCATCGCATTACTCTCGCCGAGGTCCGCGACAAGTCGCGGCTTTTCGTCCTCGTTGAGCGCGATGCCCTCGTAGTCATGATAGGCCAGCGTGATATACGCAAATAAAGAGATCTGTGAGATCGGCAGCAGTCCTTCTGCTTGTGCAGATACCGCAATGCCCGCCTTCGTGTGTGTGTGCAGAACACAACCGACGTCATGACGCGCCTCGTGCACGGCGCTGTGAATCACGAATCCGGCCGGATTCACCGGATGCGGAGACTCCATAATCTTGTCACCGTTCTGGCCCACTTTGACCAGGTTGCTCGCCGCTATTTCCTCAAACAACATGCCATAGGGGTTGATCAGGAAGTGATTCTCAGGACCCGGAATGCGCGCGGAAATGTGTGTAAAGACAAGGTCGTCCCAGCCGTACATCGCGATGAGTCGATAGCAGGCCGCAAGATCCGTTCTGAGCTGCCACTCCTCAGAAGAAACCTGATTTTGGACCGATTTCTTGCCCTTCATGGCCATTCTCCGCTTGTGACTGTTGATGGATGCGGCTGAAACCCGATTTTCTCTCATAACAGGTTGCCTTATTCCTTTTTGATTGCAACCGTTTTGCGATCCAGAGCATCAAATAATTACTAAATACGCATAACTAGGTTGAAATTCGCGTGTCTCCAAAAGCAATTATCGTCATATTGTGGGCCTGTGTTGTTGCAGGCGCTGCCGTGGCCAGCGAAAAACTTCGTACGCGTCTCGATTACGAAGAACACACTATCGAGTTGCATGAAATGCACAAGTCGCATTTGCGGGTGAAACAGCATTGCGACTCGTTAGATAGATTGACGTAACAAACTGAATATCCCTTATGCTGTTTGTTTCGTACTGATTGGCGGTGGCTTTTGCCACCGCCTTTTTTTTGCCATGATGCCTACCACATCTCTCGCATACGGGCCGCCACATCGATGCGTTTGTCCGAGCGAGTCTGGAATCGACGCGCGCCCGATTCGGCACGCCCCTTGAAACATTTCTCCATCGTCGCCAGCAACGGCTCGGACATGAAACGGCTACGCGCACCGTAGACATGCTTGTCTCCATCCCTGCGCTGCTGCGTCACGTGATAACGCAGCGGCGCGATCAACGACAACGATTGCTTCGCACGCGTCATAGCAACGTACAGCAAGCGTCGCTCTTCCTCGATCAGTTCGGGTTTTCCCGTTGCAAACTCGGATGGAAAATTTCCATCTGACACATTCAAAATAAATACTGAGTCCCATTCCTGACCTTTCGCGGAGTGGACCGTCGAGAGAATCAGGTAGTCCTCGTCGAGTAACGGGTCTCCTGCAAGATCGCCGACCGCTGACGGCGGATCGAGCGTCAGTTCGGTGAGAAATCGCTCTCGGCTTGGATAACGCCCTGATATCTGTTCCAACTGCTCAAGGTCAGCCTCCCGCGTATCAATTCCGTCGTAAATTCGCTCCAGGTGAGGCTGGTACCAGCGGCGTACCTCGGTCAATTGCGACTGCCAGCCATGAACATCCGATGCGGCATTTGCAAGCGATTCCAGTAATTCACAAAAGCCCGGCCACTCAGTGCTCGCCGCCGCCGGCGCGCGGAAGTTTCGTAGCGATGAAAACAGGAAGTCCCCATTCGTCAACTGCTCAAAACAACGCATGGCATTTGCTGGCCCCATACCCGGTAACAACTTTAGCACCCTGAATGCCGCAACTTCGTTCTTCGGGTTCTCCGCCCACTTGAGTACTGACAACAGGTCCTTGACGTGCGCTGCCTCGAGGAACTTCAATCCACCGTACTTCACATACGGAATGTTGCGCCTGACCAATTCGAGTTCGAGTCGATCGCTATGATGCGAGCCCCGAAACAGTACGGCCTGCTCCTTGAGTTGCATCCCCAACTCTCGATTCTCGAGAATCGCCGCAACAACGAACTCAGCCTCTGCATCGCCATCCTCGACCGTCACGTAACGTGGCCTGCCGCCGTCCTTGCGATCGGAAAACAGGTTCTTACGATACTGCCGTTCGCTTTCAGAAATCAGGCAGTTCGCACTGTCGAGTATGGGTTGCGACGAGCGGTAATTCTGTTCGAGCGTGATGATTTGCGCCGATGGCATGTATTGATCCGGAAAACCGAGGATGTTTTCAACCTCTGCGGCGCGGAACGAATAGATAGACTGCGCATCGTCACCAACAACCGTAACGCCGACCCCGTCGGGTTTCAGCGCATTCAGAATCTGCGCCTGAACGAGATTCGTATCCTGATATTCATCGACAAGTACGTGGTCGAACCACGAGCCGATTTCTTTCGCGAATTCAGCCTCGGCGACAAGGTGTCCCCAGTACAAGAGCAAGTCGTCGTAATCGAGCACCTGGCTACGCTGCTTTCGTTGCACGTAATGCCGGAACAGTTCGCCGAGTTCGTCAACCCAGTCAATACACCACGGGTAGGTCTCCTGCAAAGTTTTTGGCAACGGCTTTTGCGTATTCACACAGCGCGAATAGATGCCAAGGCAAGTATCTTTTTTCGGGAACCTGCGCGAGGTTCGGGTGAGATTCAATTCATGACGCACGACGTCCATTACGTCCGCTGCATCGCCGCGATCAAGCACCGAAAATCCCGGGTCCAGTCCAAGGTTTTGTGCATAGCGACGCAGCAGCCGATTAGCAACCGAATGAAACGTGCCCGACCATGGCAGGCCACCTGCGGGCAACGCCAATGATTTTGCTTGCCGCGTTGCGGCATGGACGATGGCCTCGACTCGCCGTGTCATTTCCTGTGCAGCGCGACGCGTAAAAGTTAACAGCAGAATACGTTCAGGACTTATGCCCGAAATGACCAAGTGCGCGACACGGTGCGCCAGGGTCATTGTTTTTCCCGTGCCGGCGCCCGCAATGACAAGCAGCGGCCCGGAGTGAAAAGCATGTTGGCCCATTTGCTCGCCGTACTCGGCCGCCTGCCGTTGAGCCGGGTTCAGCATTCCCAGGTGATCAAATTCCCGCTCGGCAAGTTGCACGACAAATCCTCGCAAAAGTATGTATTTTTATACAGTACTGGATGTATTTACAAGGTTTATAGCCGAAAATCGTCTCTGCCGCAGAGCAACGGCAGGTCGTGTATAAAATGCTTGGATGACGTTTGATATCGCATTGGTCCTGGGCATTCTGGTTATCTCGTTGGTACTTTTTATCAGCGAGGCGATCCGCATGGACGTCGTCGCGCTGCTCGTCCTCGGCACTTTGGCTATCACCGGCCTGGTCGATTCCACCGCGGCCTTCGCCGGATTCAGCAACAGCGCCGTAATCACGGTCTGGGCGATGTTTATCCTTAGCGAAGGCCTGACACGAACGGGCATCGCCGACATAATCGGCCGCCAGGTCCTGCGCACGGGCGGCACTCGCGAAGTGCCTTTGATCTTCGTCATCATGATCACTGGCGCGGTTCTTTCCGCATTCATGAACAACATCGGCGTCGCGGCGCTCATGCTGCCCGTCGTTGTCGATGTCGCGCGGCGCACCGGAATTCCCGCGTCCCGGCTTCTGATGCCGCTCGCCTTTTCGACGCTGCTTGGCGGTCTCACAACATTGATTGGTACACCTCCGAACATCCTGATCAGTGAATTGATGGTGCTCAACGGCGAGGAGCCATTCGAGCTGTTCGATTTCACGCCTTTGGGCGGCGCGGTCATGATCATTGGCGTGTTGTTCGTTGCGCTGTTTGGCCGCCTTCTTCTGCCCAAAGTAAGCGTCAAGCATGACCGACACGTCAGCCAACGCAGTTTGCGATCACAGTATAAATTGCAGGAACGCACTTTCATGATGTATGTGCCGATGAGCTCGGTACTCGTCGGCAAGAAACTTGCGGAGTCCCGTATTGGTTCCTCCACAGGCTTGATAATCCTTTCGCTACTGCGCAACGGCCGCAGTGAGACTCTGCCTGGGCGGCAGACCGTAATACAGGGCGGTGACGGCCTGCTGGTGCAGGGACGGCTCGATCAATTCCGCGAGCTACGGCGTTGGAGCGACCTGGTTATCGAACGTGAGGCGCCCGTACTCAAGTCCATGGTCGCGTCGCAGGTTGTGTATGCGTCGGTGACCATCAGCGAAGGATCGCCAGTCGTCGCAGAACTCGTCCGGCACGCTGCGTTCAGGACGCGCTTTGACGTCGCTGTTGTCGGCGTCATGCGTAAAGGCGGCTATCGCCTGACCAACCTCGCCTATGTGCCCATCAAGGCTGGCGACAAAGTGCTTGTGCAAGGAGAAGTCGAGGCGATTGCACAGCTGGACAAGTATTCTGATTTCGACGCGGTAGAAATATTCTCGTCCGAACGTCTTGCGGAGCAATATCACACGGATGAACGCATGTTCGTCGTCAGATTGCCGAAGCATAGCGACCTCGTGGGGGAGACGCTGCGGAAGAGTCGGTTAGCGGATGTTTTCGATTTTCGCGTTCTCGCCGTTTTTCGGGACGGCGAATTAAAAGTAATGCCTCGCGGCGACGAGGTCTTGCTGGGTGGAGATCTATTGCTTATCGAAGGGCAGCCCAGCGATCTGGATGTATTGCGCGGTCTGCAGGAACTTGAGATCGATACCGAGGTGCCAGCCAACCTTGGCGCCTTCGAATCCGAACGCCTTACACTGATGGATGCGACGCTTGATCCACGTAGTTCGCTGGGGGGAAGTTCGGTCGGCGAGTTAAATTTTCGCGAGCGCTATGGCATCGAGCTCGCGGGAATATGGCGTGAAGGCGAAACCGTCGGCACCGAGCTCGCGGATGAACGCTTGCAATTTGGCGACGCATTGTTACTACTCGGGCCACGCGATCGCTTACAGTTACTCGCCTCGGATTCAGACTTCCTGATTCTTACACCGCTGGGACAAGAGCCCCCGGACACACGCCGAGCACCCTTGGCCGGCGTGATCATGATGCTGGTTGTCGGCACCGTGATGCTCGGCTACGCGCCAATTCCCATCGCCGCGGTCATTGGCGGCACGATCATGGTACTGACCGGTTGCCTGAACATGGAGCAGGCCTACCGCGCGATTGATTGGCGCGCAATATTTCTTATCGCCGGAATGTTGCCGCTGGGGACGGCCATGCAGGATACAGGCGCCGCAACATTCCTGGCTGGCCAGGTGATGGGACTGCTCGGCGATGCTGGCCCCTGGCCGGTCATCATGGGTCTGTACATCCTGACGGCCATGGCGACTATGATTATTCCAACGGCTGCACTGGTCGTACTGATGTCGCCGATCGTATTATCGGCGATGGCTGACATGGGGCTGCAGCCGGAAACCGCGATGATGGCGATCGCGATCGCGGCATCCGCCAGCTTTACGAGTCCGATCTCGCACCCTGCCAATATCCTGGTCATGGGCCCGGGTGGATACAGATTTGTGGATTACGTCAAGGTCGGCGTTCCGCTAACCATCGTTGTGTTCATCACTGCGATGGTTTTGCTACCTGTTCTATGGCCGCTTGCACCCGTGTGACCGGATACAGTGAATCACGAAGGAGAAAATCGCGTGACCGATAAAATAGTCATTGCAGGCGCTGGTCATGCGGCCGGACAGGTCGTCGCAACACTCAAACAAAAGAAATATGCCGGAAAAATCGTGCTGGTTGGAGACGAGCCCTACTTGCCCTATCAGCGACCGCCGTTGTCGAAGAAATATCTCGCAGGTTTGTTGGCGGCTGAACGCCTGCATTTCAAACCGGCCGGGTTCTACGACGACCCCGGGATCGAGGTTCGGTTACAGACCACCATCACGTCAATCGATCGCAACAAGACGTCTCTGCAAACAGAAAGTGGCGACACTATTTTCTACGACAAACTGGTACTTGCACTTGGCGCGCGCGCACGGCACTTGCCGATAGACGGTACCGATCTCGCAGGTGTGCATTACATGCGCAACATTGCGGATGTTGATGGCATTCGTTCGGAATTCGGCAAGCAGCGCCGCGTCGTGATAGTCGGCGCCGGGTACATTGGCCTCGAAATAGCCGCCGTAATGCAACAGCAGGGCCTCAATGTAACGGTTGTGGAGACCGAGGACCGTGTGATGAGTCGTGTCGTATCGCCGGAAATTTCTGACTTCTACCAGATCGAACATGCAAACAAGGGCGTGAAGCTTCGCTTGTCGACCAGCGTAGTCGCATTCCGGGGCGATAAGCGCGTGACGGCCGTCGAAACGACGGACGGCGAACAGATTCCGGCGGACTTTGTGGTAATTGGCGTTGGCATCGTCGCAAATACGGAGCTCGCCGCGGCGGCGGGGCTTAACGTGGACAACGGTATCGTCGTTGACGATCAGTGTCGAAGCAGCGATCCCAATATCTATGCCGTCGGCGACTGCACGGCACATCCCAACGCTATTTATGACCGTCAGCTACGGCTTGAATCGGTACATAATGCTTTGGAACAGGCAAAGACCGCCGCCGGCAACCTCTGCGGTGAGAAGACATATTATTCACAAGTGCCCTGGTTCTGGTCTGACCAGTATGACCTCAAGCTACAAATCGCCGGGTTGTCGGAAGGCTATGACGATGTTGTTGTTCGCGGCAATCCTGCGGACCGTTCGTTCGCGTGCCTGTATCTGAAGGGCGGAATACTGATTGCGACGGACGCGGTCAACGCCCCGCGTGATTTCATGCAATCCAAGGCATTGATCGCCAGCCGCGCGCAGCTCGATCGAGCAAGACTGGGCGACGCAAGTATTCCGCTACAGGACTTCGTTGTCCAATGACGGCAATTCTATGATCAGGCGACCTTCCGCTGAGACAGGACCATCGTTAGCTGAATAAATGTAAGTCGACAACGACTCAACACCGTCCATAACATACCCCTGGTAAGCGCCCGAGCCACCGGTTACCTTAGCTGTCCGCAGCGCCCCCGGACCGTACGTGATATCGGAATGCCAGTTTCCCTTCCAGAAATCCGCTGAGCTGCGGTGTGCCGGAATGACTATTTCTCGCAGGTAGTTCCAGTAATTTTCCGATTGCTCGATGAAGAACGCACCCTTGCCCGGCAAGTATATGTACCAGATACTGTCGACGAGCGCTTCACCGCCCAACAAGTTGGTGCGCTCCGAAAGCGATGATATCTTGACGCCGACTCCGGCTGGTTGCTTGCGACCGTCGAGCAGTAAGGCCACCCTTGCGCTAGACTGACGAATGGGCTTCTCCCATAACTGCAACACCCTGTCTGGATACGGATTCGTCTCAGACTCACCGTCATTCGTAAAAACGATGTTGTTCTCTGCTACTGCCGAATAACTCAAGGTGATGGTCTGCGCGTCAGTGACTGTCAAGGGCGACAGATTTTGTTTGTTCAGGAACGGGTTATAGATCAACGCGACGACGAATATTGCGGCGCCAACCGCGAGCCCCAGAATCAAAGCAGCTACGTATTTCATTCGACCGGCTCCGCTGCATCGAAATCGACTGGCACCGCTGCGCCTACATATTGTGCAAACAGTTTGATGCGCCCTTCAGGAGCATCTTCCTCGCCTGAGGTATCCGCAACCCAGCGTTCCGTCATTGTTCCCTTCAACTGGGCGAACTCGTTTGTTCCTGCACTAAATACTCCGATGCGGTAGTTCCCTTGCATTGTGACAGGACTCATGCTGATGAAGAACGATCCGCGCGCCGGCAAATGCAAGACCCAATCGATCAAGTTCGTTTCGTCGTCTTTAGCTGCTGTTCGCGCAGCGATGCCGACGACTGTGTCGCGAGCATTGCGGATCTTGAAGAGCTCCATGCGCACGTTCGCCAGCACCGTATCCGCTGGCCATTCCATTCCGGCTGGCAGCGGCTCCTGCTGTCCCGGTGAGCCGGCCATGATCCGGTCCATCGGCACATTGATATGAAACGACTCCGTGTTCCCGCCGTTGGGTATTACGGTGATGATCGACGACTCACGATGCAGATCAACAGCAGGAATGGCGTACAGAGCGCCCGCCGTGGCCGCGATGCCGAGAAAGATTCCAATAATGAATGTCCTGAACAAAGTGTTTTCACCAGGTGGTCTGGGAAGCCAATACTGGCAGCAGGCTTGAGTTTAGTTAAATTGCCCTGTCTGTCACACCCGCTGCCGCCTTTTTTGTGACAGAGCGCACAACAGAGCGCCGCTCAATCGATGATTACGCCTTCGAACACGACCGGGTCGCGCCATTTCCACACGCCAGCCGGCCCGGTACAATCCTGCAACCCAGTAGCCTGGTTGCGGAAACCCACAACAATGACAACGCCAATCTGTCTGTGGTCCGGTCCACGCAATATTTCAACCGCATTGATGTACAGCTTTGCGCAGCGACCAGACGTGCGCGTAATCGACGAGCCATTGTACGGGCACTACCTGCGTGTCACAGGTGCCGGTCACCCGGGCCGCGACGAAATCCTGGAAACAATGAATTGCGATGGCAATGCAGTCATGTGTGAATTGCTGGCCCGGCAGGTGAACAACGCGACGCCTAGACTATTCCTGAAACACATGGCCCACCACCTCGTCGATCTGGACCTGGGTTTTTTGCAGGAGACGTGCAATATTTTTCTGCTACGCGATCCACGGGAAATGCTGCCCTCGCTGACCATCCAGCTACCCAATGCCGGGCTCGCGGACACCGGCCTGAAGCGACAGTGGCAATTGTTCAACGATTTGAGGAGCGCCGGACAGCACCCGGTCATTCTGGACTCACGGGAACTGTTGCTCGATCCGCGCGGCGTTTTACGACAGCTGTGCCAGCATCTTGACCTCGAATTCGATGCACGTATGTTGCTTTGGGAGGCCGCGCCCAGACCAGAGGACGGAATTTGGGCGCGGCACTGGTATCACGCCGTGCACAAAAGTACCGGATTTGCGCCATATGAGCGTAAGCACGGATTTCCCGATCACCTTCAGGACTTGCTGCTTGACTGCAAACCCTGGTACGACAAACTATTCGAATACGCGCTGCGCGCCGATTCAGCAGGAGAAGACAAGTGAACCTACCCGATCCACGCAATGCTGACATTCTCGTGCATGTCGGTGGCGAGCTACGACCTCGCGCGGAGGCGAGCGTCTCGGTTTTCGACAGTGTCGTGCAGGGCGGCGACGCCGTTTGGGAGGGCCTGCGCGTGTACAACGGTCGTATCGCGGAACTGGACGGCCATCTTGAGCGGCTGCAGAACTCGGCAAAGACGCTGGCGTTCGCCGCCGTACCGACATCAGATGAGGTGCGCTCCGCCATTTTCGCAACGCTGCAAGCTAATGGCATGCGTGACAACGTCCACATTCGACTCACGCTGACCCGCGGCGAAAAAATCACCTCCGGGATGAATCCGCGACTTAATCAGTCCGGTTGCACGCTGATCGTACTCGCCGAGTGGAAACCACCGGTGTACGCGGACGCAGGCATACGAGTAATTACGGCATCAACAAGACGCAATTCACCCGCATGCCTGGACTCGAAAATCCATCACAATAACCTGCTCAATAACATCCTGGCCTCGATAGAAGCCAATGTTGCAGGCGTTGATAGTGCAATCATGCTGGATGTCAATGGTTTCATCTCTGAGACGAATGACACCAATCTGTTTCTCGTCAAGGATGGTCACGTCCTGACCCCGAACGCAGACAGCTGCTTACCAGGCCTCACCCGACAAATGATAATCCGCATCTGCGCCGACCAGAATATCGAGGTGACAGAACGCAACCTTTCGCTTACGGAGTTGTATACGGCCGACGAAGTATTCACCAGCGGCACGATGGGCGAACTGACGCCGGTACTCGAAGCGGATGGTAGGGTAATCGGTGACGGGACTGTTGGCCGGATGACCAGGCGATTGCAAAAATTGCATGCCGATTTCGCTTTTGCCAACGGCTCGCCTTTGCCATTTTGATCAGCTGCCCGCGAAGTAACGGTCCAGGTACTCGTCGAGGTCGATTGCATCGGAAGCTTCGATTTCCGCCTGCCGCTGCAGCGAAGATTTCGCCTCCTGAACGAAGTTGGCGTTTGTTGCGTCGTCAAGGGGCGTAATTGACGCGAAGTAGTCGCGGTGACTCTCTGCCATGGATAGCGCAAAGTGGAAGAAACTATTATCCGCCGACTCCAGTTCTGCCAGCACACGCGCTGACGGGGTCAGTTCCGGGGTATCAACGAGTTTCCGCATAAAATGCACGGCGTCCGCGTAACTATGTTCGTCGTCGCGGCAGTCGACGGCCTCTGCAACTGCGAGCACCTTATCCAATATTTCGTGGGCCCATGCCTTGATCGCTATCGGTGCAGCCTTTCGATGCAACTGAAAATCCGGATCGCGTCCTCGCTTGGCGGTTTCCGTCTGGTTGCGACCGATCTCGTCAAGCTCCTTGCTTTCAAGCTTCGGGCTGGTCTCCAGGAGGCAATAGATCAGAAACGCCTCCATGAATCGCATGGTATTTTGATTGATGCCGCAAGGGTCGAAGACGTTAATGTCCAATGACCGAATTTCGACATATTCGATGCCGCCACGACGCAGCGCGGCAGTCGGCCGCTCACCTGAATTCGCGACGCGTTTGGGGCGAACCGGCGAGTAATATTCATTTTCGATCTGTAACAGATTCGCGTTGAGCTGCCGGTAGCTGCCATCAATCTTTACACCGATTTTCTCGTATGCCGGTTCTGGCGTTTCTATCATGCCACTCAAGTCGCTCACATACTCATCAAGGCTGTTGAGGGAAATTTTGATTCTGGACTGATTTTGATTGCTATAGCCGAGGTCACTCATTCGCAACGAAGTACCATAGGGCTCGAAATAGGTTTCGTCGTTGAGAGATGTCAACTTGGACGCATCGGCGGCAGCGAATGATTTGCACAGGGCAGGCGACGCGCCAAAAAGATACAGGACCAGCCAGCCCATGCGGCGGAAATTTCGAATGAGGCCGAGATAATGTTCCGACCGGAAAACGATCTCGTCCTGATCGTCGCCGAGTATCTGTTTGTACGACGGCCAAAACTTGTCGGGAATTGAGTAATTGAAATGTACGCCAGCGATAGTTTGCATTTGGCGGCCATAGCGATATCCGAGGCCACGGCGGTAGATCGTCTTCATCCGCCCAACATTTGAGGTTCCGTATCGGGCGAGCGGAATTTGATCGTCCCCTGGTACGCGGCACGGCATGCTCGACGGCCAGAGCATTTCGTCATCGAGTTGCGAGTACGTGAATTGATGTAGATCACATATGCAGTGCAACGCCTCCCAGGTCATTGCGAACGCCGGCGTGACAAATTCCAGCAACGCCTCGGAAAAATCGGTCGTGACAAATTGATTGGTCAGGGCAGATCCCAGGCCTCGCGGATGGGGCTGCTGCGACAAACATCCATTCGCACTAATGCGCAGAGACTCTTTCTCGATTCCCTTCAAACCGCCGTAGAGCAGGTCGCCGCCCGCGGCTACGATTGCACTGAGGCGCGTATCAAATCCCTGTTTCAAATCAAATCCTTTGGCTGCATGTCAACGTGCTGGGTCCGCATGTTGTTTTACCATAACCGCCCCGCCTGCGTCCGTTGGCTACACTATCCGCGAATCGCATTCCGACTAACAAATACCCGGGTCTGCGAGTAGTATTCGGACTGAAATTCCTGTTCTCCTACTCGAAGCGGTAGCTGCATGAATGATTCCAAGCTCAGGCGAGTTCGCGATCGATCGACGGGCACCGCGACCCTTATTAATGACGGCTGCAAGATCAGCGGCACGATCACAGGTAGCGGCGACTACTTGATTAATGGAGAGGTCGACGGCGACTGCGATATCAACGGCTCCGTTACGCTGGCACACAATGGGCTGTGGCAAGGCACAATCAGCGCTGACGACATCATCATCGCGGGACATGTCGAAGGCGACATTAAAGCAAGAGGTAAAGTCGAAATAACCACCTCGGCCAAGATAAGCGGCACAATAACCGCTGAGGCCATCGCTGTGGCGGAAGGTGCTGTTGTCGAGGGCGTGATGAAAACGACCGGGCAGAATGAACCTTATGAATTCGTTGAGAAGCGCGACGCCTAGGCATTCGCTTTATTAGTCCGAGTCGGAAATTTTTGTTCCAGTATAGCCGGCGGATGCTACACTGAACGCTGCTTCACGGCCGCATAATAATTACGACATGATCGGCAACAGATTTCCGCGTTTGCTACTGCCCGCGGTGACGCTCGGCGTCGCCGTGTCATTTATCATGTTGTCGGTTTTTTACGGCCAGTATCGTTGGCTCGCAAAGCAGATTGTGACCACGAGTTCAGCGCAACACGACCTGTTATTAGAAGACAGTTTCGAACAGCGTGCCCAGTCTGAAGTGGCCGGCGCCGCAGGTCGGATTGCGACGGCGGCGATGGAAAACGACCGGTCAGCTTTGCTCAAAGCATTGAACGGCACGCTGCTCGAAAATGAAGACCTGGTCGGTATTCACTACACCGATAAGTCGCAGCGCTCATTTACGGTCGGCGAACTTCCCGCCGGCGCGGATCCAACGACGACGACATGGTTTGCTGAAAATCTTGTCGTCGTTTCGCCTGTCTTTATTGACGGCGTAGAAATCGGCGTGATAGCGGCTGCCTTCGAACTCGGTGGCTTACGCGCCAGGTCCGAAAGATTCACAGCTCAACTTGTGACAGCTGAAGTCGAAAGCCGACGCGTCAGCTACATTTGGGCAGGAGCCGGTACGCTGGCTGCCCTGCTGCTTTGCAGCGGCGTCGTGTTGCTGGTCGCTCGTAATCAAACAAGGCGCATCAGGCAGCTCAAGGTCCAGGCGGAAAAATTGCGCGATGCCGACTTTGGCGAGGTCCTGCCTGTGTCCCGTGATGACGAACTGGGAGACCTGGCCGCCATCTTCAATGATATGCGAGACAGACTGCGATCTACTACGCACTCGCGGGACTACGTTGATAGCATTCTTTCAGGAATGAATGAAGCCATTATCGTTACCTCACATGATGGCAAGATTACGCGGATCAACAGGGCTACAACTCATCTTGTCGGCTATGAAGAACATGAATTGCTGGATACAAGCATCGACTTTATTGTCAACACGAGAAAAAGTCGTTCGCTGGCAGATGAAGAACCGTTCGGCCTGCCGAGGGAAGCAATATTTGAAAGCAAGTTTGGGGAGTCGATTCCAGTATCCTATACATGCTCTGTTGTCGAGAACGGTGACGGGTCGAGTACCAGTCGAATCTATGCCGCACAAAACATCAGCGAGCGGCAACGGGCGGAAAAACGAATCCGCTACCTCGCTCGTATCGATCCGCTAACAAAAATTCCAAACCGCATGCAGATTCAGCACCTGTTGCAACGCGGTATTGCACGTGCAAGGCGCGCGGGAGAATCGCTGTGCCTGTTCTATCTGGACATCGATCACTTTAAGGAAATAAATGATACGTTCGGCCATTTGGCCGGCGACACTACGCTCGAAACGGTAGCCGAGCGATTGAAAACAGCATTGCCGGAGCACTCCACAATCGGCCGGCTCGCCGGCGATGAGTTTGCCGTCATCGTAAACAGTCTGCGACCCGACGACGCCGGCATTGTTGCGACGAGTGACCTCGCGCGAAAACTCCTGAATCGTCTCGCCGACCCTTTCTTCGTGCAGGGTCATGAGGTCTTCATGACTGCGAGCATGGGCATTGCATACTATCCGAAAGACGCCGCGAACGTGATCGACCTGATTCGCAATGCCGATGCGGCGCTGTATCACTCCAAGAATGCCGACGGCAATGTTTTTTCATTGTATGCACCAAAAATGAACGAGGCGTCGGTCGAACGCCTCATGACCAAGAGCAAACTTAAGCGCGCATTCGAGCGTGACGAATTGCTGGTGCACTACCAGCCGAAATACAACCTCGAAACTGGCGAAGTCTTCGGGGCCGAGGCGCTGGTACGCTGGGATCTGCCCGACCGTGGCCTGATATTGCCCTCGGACTTCATTCCCATCGCCGAGGAGACGGGGCTGATTGTCGAGATCGGTGAATGGGTTCTGGATAAGGTTTGCGAAGATTTCAGAATCTGGCAAAGATCTGTCTCGTCGCCTGGTCGTGTTTCTGTAAATCTCTCGCTGAAGCAATTACGACAGCTGAATTTTATTAGCCGTATTAGTTCAATACTTCGCAGTCACGAGATATCGCCTACTTCGCTGGAGCTTGAGATCACTGAGACGACCTTAATGGAAAATCCGGAGCGCACAATTAAGTTGCTCGATCAGCTGTATGGCCTCGGCCTGCATCTGGCGATCGACGATTTCGGCACTGGTTACTCATCGCTAAGTGCGCTTCAACAGTTCCCGATCAGCACCCTCAAGATTGACAAGTCGTTTGTACGTAACGTCGTTACAAACCCGGACGACGCGACGATTGTCGACACCATCATTCAGATGGGCCGCAATATGCATATGGACGTCGTCGCCGAAGGCGTTGAGGAGGAAGCGCAGTTGATTTTCTTGCAAAAACTCGGATGTACCTATGTTCAGGGGTTGCTATTCGGCGATCCGATGAGCTCAGACAACTACCTTGAACTGCTGCTCGCACAGGCCGAGGGCACCGATACATACAGGGCGCTATTCGCCTGACTTCACTCCGCACCAGCAACGTGATTAAATTGCCATAGCACCCATAACCGCTAATTGTTAGTCACCCTATTCTGGATGAAGCGAACACCATGAACAGATTTACTGTAGCAGCCGTTGCCATGGCACTATTTCTTTCGGCCCCAGCGGTACTTGCCTGCGAATACCCATTCCGCCCAGCCGATTTGCCGGACGGCACCACGGCCTCCCAGGATGAAATGTTCGTCGGAGTGAAGGCGATAAACGCCTACCAGGTCGCGATGCAGGTATACCTGGAATGCATTGACGCGGACGAGCTTGTCGCCGTGGCCACCTTTGACGATGCCGACAAAAAGGTGAAGAAAAAGCGCACCATAATGTTCAATAAGAAATACAACGCTGCGGTCGACGAAATGACTCTTATTGTGGAAGAGTTCAACGCGCAAATACGCATTTACAAACAGCGCTCAAACTAGACGCGAAACAGCAAGACCCGATTACTGGAGGTTGTCGATCTCCCTGCCCAGATCGTGCTTGTTTTCCGTGACGATGCGTTCCAGAACCCTGATGCGCTCCTCAAGCAAATCTATCTTGGCGAGCGAGTCCTCAAGTTCCTGATCAGGTTTTCTTTTGTCATGCTTCATTTTCATATACTTCTGATAAGTATCCGCTGTAAATACGATCGCGACGATGCAGACGATCCAGAAAAAATTACTCATTGACGGTTCCCTATGCGTATTCCGTTAATCAAAGCCTGCGCAATTCCTGCTCGAGTTGAAAGCGCTTCGACGTGACGTGTTTTTCCAGCCTGGCAAGCCGTTTGTCGAGAGACTGGTAACGCCGTCGCACTTCATCGGCCGTCGCTGACGATGATGGTGTCCTGCGTGCTTGTTCTTTCTCTTTTTCCGTAGCGTGATCGTATACCCTGCTCGACGACGACGGGATTAAGAAAACCGCTGCAAGATAGCCTATTACGACAATCGGCATGGCCATTAGGAATGCTATAAACGCCAGAAAACGCGTCACTTTCAGGTTGAAGCCCAGGTAGCCGGCGAGGCCGGCACACACACCACCTAGCACCGCGCGATCTGCATCGCGGTAAAAACGCCGCTCAGATGTTGCCCCCAGGGTGCTCATGAATGCCTCCAGGTATCGCGCCGGTAGTCCGACCTGTAGGTACGCCAGAAGTTATTCTCTGTATTGCCTCCGGAGTAGACAAGCGGCTTTTCCTTGATGAGTATCGTTGCACCGAGATAGACAGCCGCGGTCAACCAGAAAAACAGCAATAGACTAATGACCGCTATGACCCTGACGGTACCCACGCGAAAATTGAAGCGATCCGCAATCCCGGCACATACGCCGAATATCCAGCCACTCTCACGATCTCTGTAAAAACCGCGAAAGGTTCCATAGTCAATGTTCCAGGTATCCCGACTCATCCTACCCTCCTCTGTGGTCGATGATGATTACTTCGCCTCCTCGTGTTCGCTGCTGGCGGCCGCAACACGACGTTTTAAAGCATCCAACTCCGCATTCACGGACTCTTCAGCCTCCAGGCCGGCGAATTCGTGATGCAGATCCTTGGGAAGACCCAGATCGTACGCCTCTACCCTGCCTTCAACGTCGTCAATTCGGCGCGTGTACTGTTCGAACCGCACCATTGCATCATCGATCTTGTAGTCGTAAATCTTCTTGCGCGCCTGCAGACGACTGCTGGCAGTTTTGTGCCTCGCCAGCAACGCTTTCTGCCTGACCTTTGCGTCTTCTAGTTTGCTTTCCAGGCGCGCAATATCTTCATTGAGTTTCGCGAGTCCTTCATCAACGATGTTGTAGTCCTGCTTCAATATATCGACCGCCGTCGCAACGCGAGATTTTTCGACCAGCGCTGCCTTGGCGAGATCCTCACGATCTTTGCGCAACGCGAGCTCCGCTTTGTCATCCCAGCCGCCAAGCTCACGCTCGAACGTTTCGATCTTTCGATTGAGATCTTTCTTGTCCGCGATTGAACGAGCCGCGGCTGATCGTACCTCAACCAGCGTGTCCTCCATTTCCTGGATCATCAAGCGGACGATCTTCTCCGGGTCCTCGGCCTTATCGAGAATCGCGTTGATATTGGAGTTCACGATGTCACTGAATCTCGTGAATATGCCCATGGATCTTTCCTCTTTTCGGTGAAACCTGCTCATAGTGCTGCAGCTATCGTGCCAACAGTCCGTCTGGATCATAACTCTTTGTTTTACATCGATTAAATGCCAATCGACGGATATTCCTGGGTCGTCAAATATGGCTAATTTAGCTATCTATTAGCTTTATTCGTTACTTTTTGGTTTAATTGACTAATGTCAGCACCCGCTCAATCGACGCAAATTATCGGCGAGGCACCGGCGTTTCTTGAAATGTTGGAGCATGTATCCCGCGCCGCAACTCTTTCCAAGCCGGTATTGGTCCTTGGAGAGCGAGGCACCGGCAAGGAACTCATCGCCTCACGCCTGCACTATTTGTCTCTGCGCTGGGAGCAGGTAGTCGTAAAGGTCAACTGCGCCGCCTTGACCGAGTCGATCCTGGAGTCGGAACTGTTTGGTCACGAGGCTGGGGCCTTCACCGGTGCGGCAAAGACCCATGTCGGTCATTTCGAGAGAGCCGATGGTGGCACGCTGATTCTTGACGAGCTTGCTACGATTTCTTTGCGTATGCAGGAAAAGATTCTGCGCGCGATCGAGTATGGCGAAATTCAACGTGTCGGTGGTAACGAGACGTTGCAGGTAGATGTTCGTATTGTCGGCTCGAGCAACGCAGATTTGCAGGTGCTTGCGGCGGATGGACTGTTTCGCAAAGACCTGTTGGACCGGCTCGCATTCGACGTAATCACAATCCCCCCACTGCGTGAAAGAGTTGAGGACATAATGCCCCTGGCGCACGCTTTCGCAATAAATATGGCGAGCGAACTGAAATGGAGCTACTTCCCGGGATTCGGCTCCCGCATATCGTCCGCGTTGTTGCGTAACAAATGGCCAGGCAATGTGCGTGAACTCAAGAACACCATAGAGCGAACAATTTATCGATCGCCTGACCCGGAATCGCCGATTACCAGCCTGGCAATTGACCCGTTCGACTCGCCGTTCAGGATCGCAGCGGCCAAGACGGTAAAATTGCAGCCCGGAGCAACGCGCCTGCCGCCATTGTTGCCGGCGGACCTGAAACAACGGTTGATCGATACAGAGGTTGACTTGCTACAGGCAGCGCTTGAGAAGACGCGCTTCAATCAGAGGAAGGCGGCAGTGCTGCTTGGACTGAACTACCATCAGTTCCGGGCCAGGCTGCGAAAATTCAATATTCGCAGCAAACCCTGACACACTAGCTCTCGCCGTGATAACGGCGAACGTAAATTGCGGCTGTCGAAAGCAATCCGCAAACGATGACACCCGCCCACATTGCGGGGCTTGTCAGAAACTTCACTACATCCAGGTGCACGAGCAAGCTGGTGGCATTTTCCGTGACGCGCCATTGTTGCTCGTCGAAAAACCTTTCGACGTCCATCGCACGGAACAAGGGCATCCCGTCGAGGCGTCCCAGTACATATTCCGCGAAAATGTGAGTCCGCAGAATGATCTTCTCAAGCAACGCGATAAGGATAAGAGGCATGAATGCCATCAACAACGGCGAGCGCTTCGTATAAGAAGAAACGAACAGGAACCAACCGATGAATGGTGACATCCAGATCCCGGACGCCAAAACTACGATGAAGGCCGCGAACCAATTATCGAGCAACGGCACTGATCCCCAGATCAACAAGCCTGCATCGCCGCCCTTCATCGACACCCAGATACTCGTAACGATGAGGTTAACGAGATGCGTCGCGATAATGCCGATGATGGCAGCTACCGGGATAACAACCAGGGCGGTTATCAGCTTGGCGATAACCGTCTCAGCATCGGTTACCGGCAACGATCTCCAGAATAAAATGCTTTTATCTTTGCGTTCCGCATAAAGTGAGTCGAGGCAGTAGAACACCGTCAGTATGGCCAGGGCGATTAAAAACACCCACGATGTCCCGAGAAAGAATCCAGTCAATGCCGCCTTGCGCGCAGGCTCCCCGGCAATGTTTGATGCTCCGAATATCGCGAGGTCCAATTCTGCGGCATAACCTGACGCGAAAATCAACATCGCCAGCACACCGAGCGTAACAATGCTCGCCAGGGCCATCGGCGTTACATAAATGGACCGGTGCTCCCAGATTTCTCGTTTAACCAATGCTAATTGATGTTTGATCATTGCCGCGCCCCTTTTATCTTCGCAACAAAGAGATCGGCTATCGCTGGCGTACGTATCTCACCAAGCCCTTCCAGATGCTCGCGACTGACGCCTTCGAACAACATGATCGACTTGCCAAACATCTCGTTTTCGGCAATAGGCCCGAGCCCCCTCGCCTTGCTGGCGTTGTCGCCGGCGGTCAATACCTCAATATACGTGTCCGCCAACGCCTCCATGGGCGAGCTAAGCAAAATCTTGCCATCGTCTATGAACATGATGTCCGTTAGAAGGTTTTCGACTTCCTCTACCTGATGTGTCGTGATCAGGATGGTGCGCTCCTCATCGAAATAATCGTTCAGGAGATTCGCGTAAAATTCCTTGCGGAAAATAATGTCGAGCCCGAGTGTCGGTTCATCGAGCACAAGGAGCTTCGCGTCGATCGACATGATGATCGACAAATGCAACTGTGTGACCATGCCCTTGGACAGTTCTCTTACCTTGGCATTTGCGCGAACCTTGGTCTGGCTCAGCAATTCCTCCGCACGTCTTCGTGAAAAATTCGGGTGTATCGCCTCGACGTAGTCGAGTAGCTGGGTAACTCTGATCCATCGTGGAAGCACTGCGACATCCGCTATGAAGCAGATGTTTTGCATCAACTCCTTGCGTTGCTTGAATGGATCAAGACCGAGAACCGAGAGCCGGCCTTCGCAGTCGGTAAGGCCCAGCAACGCCTTGAGCAAAGTCGTCTTGCCCGCGCCATTCGGGCCGATGAGGCCAAGTATCGTGCCCTTTTCAATTTCGAAACTGACGTTGTCGACCGCATGTATCGAGCCGAATCGTTTGGATACTCCCTGAGCACTGACCAGGCTAGCCATTCTCTCCTCCAGAATCCGTTGATGATTTTTCTTTTTTGGAACTTGCGTCCCGCAATAAGTCGGCCGCATCCAGATGCAAGCGTTCGATCGTGGCAACGACCTTTGGCCATTCCTTGTCGAGGAATCGCTGCCGCTCCGCTTTGAGCAATTGCTTTTGCGCGCCATCATTAATGAACATGCCCCGGCCTCGTTTCTTCTCTACAAGACCTTCGTCAACAAGCTCCTGGTAACCCTTCAGCACGGTCAGAGGATTAAGCCGGTACTCGGCCGCAACGTTGCGAACCGAAGGCAGGGCGTCACCGTCGGCCAGGACGCCTTCAAGTATCATCGCAACGACGCGGTCGCGTAGCTGGCGATAAATCGGCTGGTCTTCATTCCATTTCGGATCCATTGCTCGTCCGTTCTTGATTATTGCTGGTTATCCGCGCTGCTGCGCGCAAAAAGACGCCGGTCCGAAAAGGGCGGACCGGCGCAAAAATTCCGTCGCTACTTTACTCGTCTTCACCACGGAAATGACTTAAATCAGCGTCAGCGCCCAGTTTGGTGATAACGCCGATGGTAATTCTCACCGCTTTGTCGCCGAGCTGGCCCTCGAAATCGATGTTGAATCGATCTCCGATCGTTTGCTGGAGTTCCGCCGTAGCGACATTCGCCTGATCGACGGTAGCATTGGCTTGACCGGCAATCAGGGCAATAGCCATCAACAGCATTACGGAAATACTCACAAATTCGCTGACATAGTTTGCTGGCTTGAACATTTCAGGTTTCCAGGCTACACCCGGCCTCTTGGTGAACTAGTGTTATAGTTGACTATAACACTATATTTTCTAAATGCAAGCCCTTTTTAAACCTGTTTTCTAACCCGCCCGGGGATTGAGCACGTTATTAATACTATCCAGCCGAGGTTCAAAGATGGCCGCGAGCGCACAATCCATGGCAAGACGCAATTCCCGACCCGCCAGTACGCTATGCACGACCGCAGCGCTGGCCTATGCTCCCGCCATGGGCCATATTCCTGACGATAGCGCGTTAATGTTGCGATACCAGGACGGTGATACCGGTGCGTTCGAAACGCTGTATCGACGTCACAATGATGCGTTGTATCGCTACCTGCTGCGGCAGTGTCGCCATCGAGACACGGCGGAGGATATTTTCCAGGACGTCTGGGGCAAGATTATCAAGGCCCGCGAGAGCTATCGCCCAACGGCCAAGTTCACGACCTATTTGTATCGCGTTGCGCGCAATTGTTTCATTGACCATGTGCGACGCAACAAACGCCACGCGAACAGCATGGCGTTCGACCCCGAGGTGCATTCCGACCCCGGTGAACATGCAGAGACAATGACAGAGCGCAGCCTCGCGAAAGAGCGCCTGCTGCTAGCGCTGCAAGACCTTCCCGAGGAGCAGCGAGACGCTTTCCTGCTACACGAAGAGGCCGGGCTCAGTGTTGACCAGATTGCATCCGTGACGGGCAGCAATCGGGAAACGGCCAAGAGCCGGCTGCGCTATGCGGTCACCAAGCTGCGAGTTGCGATATCCGAACCCAATGACCGGGTTGAAAAAGCGATGGCCCGGTCCGTGGAGCAACCATGAACGACGAGCGAGACAACACAGACATGGAACGGCTCGTGTCGGAATCCTATCGCGAGGTTGCGACCGAGCAAGCGCCCGCGCGTCTCAACGAGCAGATTCTCCGCATGGCCACTGGCAAAGCTGCGAATCCACAGCAACGATCCGCGTACGCTTTTGCGGCGGCCTGGCTACGGCCCGCAGCATGGGCTGCAACGATTGGCCTTAGTCTCGCGATCGTTCTCGAGATCACGCAGGAGCCTATCGTGAGGCCGGCGCCATTGGCCGCCACCAGCGCAACTCCGGCGGAAGATGCTGTGGCGGGCCGCCTCGAAGAGGCACAGACCAAGGTCGATTTCGAACCTGAATCGCCGCGCATGGATGAACCGCCAACGACTGTGGTGGCGCCCCCTAAGCGCCAGGTCGTTGCGTCTGAGAGCGCGACGAAACCCTTGGACAGCCGCAGCGACATGGCCTACAGCACGACCGTCGAGGCCTACACCACGGCCGACGCATCCAAGAGCCTGGCCAATGTGCCGGCGAATGAACAGTTCAAACCACGGTCTCGCGATACCTTGCGTGAAGCCGAGAGTCAGGCGCTTTTGCGGTCCAGCGCGAGTCTGCAGCAAGAAGAGTTTGCGCTCGCAAGCGCAATGGAAAAGAAAGAGTCTGACGCGCCCGGTTTGTGCGATAACGAGAGTCGCGAGACTGCCGAATCGTGGAACGCGTGCATCATGGCGCTGCGCGAGTCAGGTTTCACAGATGATGCCGATAGCGAGCACGACGAATTTATCCTGAAATTCCCCGATTTCGAGCCGAAAAGGTAGACAGCAGCAGTGCCCGGCGGCCCCGCCGGTGCTAGAATCGCCGCCCTTGTTTGCTCTGAGCAATCGCACAACGCTACCCACCGCCAGGAAACAACGATGAAAACACCCGTTCGCGTCACTATCACAGGCGCCGCCGGCCAGATCGGCTACCAGCTCGCTTTCCGCATCGCCTCAGGTCAAATGCTTGGCAGTGAGCAACCCATCATCCTCCAATTGCTCGAAATTCCGCCGGCGTTGCCTGCGTTGCAGGGGGTGGTCATGGAACTTGATGACTGCGCTTTTGGCACCCTGGCCGGAATCGTCGCTACTGACGAGCCCGATATCGCATTCAAGGACAGCGATTATGCGTTGCTCGTCGGCGCCCGTCCGCGCGGGCCCGGTATGGAGCGCAAGGACTTGCTGCAAGCCAACGCAGAAATATTTTCGGTACAAGGCAAGGCGATGAACGACCATGCCAGCCGCGACATTAAGGTACTCGTGGTCGGCAATCCTGCGAATACCAACTCACTGATCGCGAGCAGCAATGCGCCGGATATCGATTCAGGCAACTTCACGGCCATGACCCGCCTCGACCACAACCGCGCGCTGGCGAGGCTTGCTGCGAAGACCGGTAGTCATGTCAACGATATCCAGCGTATGACGATCTGGGGCAATCACTCGGCCACTCAATATCCCGACATTTCGCATGCGCGCGTCGCGGGCAACGACGCTGCAGGTCTCGTCAGCGAAGACTGGCTCACCGATGAATTCATCCCGACTGTCCAACAACGCGGTGCTGCAATTATTGCCGCACGCGGCGCGTCATCGGCGGCGTCGGCGGCGTCAGCGGCAATCGATCACATGCGCGACTGGGCGCAGGGCACAGCGGATGGCGACTGGGTTAGCATGGCTGTCCCCGCCGATGGCAGCTACGGCATCGAATCCGGCATCGTTTATTCATACCCGGTTCGTTGCACCAGCGGCAAGTATGAAATCGTGCAGGGACTCGACATTGACGACTTTAGTCGCACACGAATGGCCGCTACGGAAACTGAGTTACGCGAGGAACGCGCCGCAATCGAGGAACTGCTATAAAGTAGTAGTCGACGCGGCCGGGCCCGTGTATCCGACCACAAGAGGTGCAGAATTTGAGCGGATTGACTGTTAGTTTGCTGTGGCTGTTGCTGTTTGTTGGCGGCGGAATATTCCTGGCGTACCAGCGCATTGACTTGCGCACGTCCACGATTGCGGCGGGCGCAGCAGTCCTCGCGTACCTGTTCCTGGGCGATGGTTCCATTATCTGGAAGCTGTTGCTGCTGGTAGCTTTCGGCGTGATGGTGTTGCCGAATCTCATCGAGGTTCGTCGTGAGAAGCTCACGAAACCCTTGCTCGACATGTATCGCAAGATGCTGCCGTCTATGTCGGACACCGAGCGCGAAGCGCTCGAAGCAGGCAACGTCTGGTGGGACGGCGAACTTTTTTCGGGCATGCCGAATTGGGATCGCCTCATGTCTTACCCGGCGCCGAAATTGTCGGACGAAGAGCAGGCTTTTCTGGATGGCCCCTGCGAAGAGCTTTGCCTGATGCTCGACGACTGGGTTATCTGCCATGAACTTAACGACATGCCGAAGGATGTCTGGGATTTCATCATCGAGAAGCGATTTTTCGCGATGATAATTCCGAAGCAATACGGCGGCCTCGAATTCTCTGCGTACGCGAACGCAGCGGTCATCACGAAGCTTGCCAGCCGCAGCCCGACAGCCTCGTCGACGATCGGCGTGCCCAATTCACTCGGGCCGGCCGAACTGCTATTGCATTATGGCACCGACGAGCAAAAGCAACGCTACCTGCCCGGCCTCGCCGCGGGCACAGAAATACCGTGTTTTGCACTGACCTCCCCACAAGCCGGATCGGATGCCGCAGCGCTGATCGACAATGGTGTCGTCTGCAAGGGCAAGTGGAATGGCAAGACCATTACTGGAATACGCCTCAACTGGAACAAGCGTTACATCACCCTTGCCCCGGTAGCGACGGTTCTCGGGCTCGCTTTCAAACTGTACGATCCGGAGCACCTTATTGGCGACCAGGACGAGTACGGAATCACGGCAGCACTCATTCCGACCGACACACCGGGAGTAGAGGTTGGCAGACGGCACTACCCTCTCACAATCGCGTTTCAGAACGGTCCGACCACAGGCAAAGATGTTTTTGTGCCGCTCGATGTCATCATTGGTGGCCCGAAGATGGCTGGTAAGGGATGGAAGATGCTCGTCGAGTTGTTGTCGGTCGGGCGCGCGATCACATTGCCGTCAATAGCATCCGGCGGTGGCCAGGCCGCAAGCTATGCGACTGCTGCGTACGCGACGATCCGCAAGCAATTCAACACATCGATCGCTAACTTTGAGGGAGTGGGTGAGGCGCTCACCCGAATCGCCGGTCATACCTACATTATGAATGCTGCCGTAGCAGTAACGGCGGGAGCCATAGATCAAGGCGAAAAACCGGCCGTCCCGTCCGCAATTCTCAAGTACCACTGCACGGAATTCGGACGCAAGGTTGCCAACGACGCAATGGACGTGCACGGCGGCAAGGGCATTATGCTGGGGCCGAAAAATTACCTCGGCAGGGGGTTCATTGCGACTCCGATCGCTATCACCGTTGAGGGCGCGAACATCCTTACACGCAGCCTGATCATATTCGGCCAGGGCACCATTCGATGTCACCCCTACGTACTGAAGGAATTGCAGGCGGCAGGCGACGAGGATCAGGATCGCGGCCTTATTGAGTTTGACAAAGCTTTATTCGGTCACATCGGCTACGCACTCAGCAACATGGCACGCTCGTTTTTCCTGGCGCTGACGCATGCCAAATTCAGCCGCGTACCGCTGAACACGCCAACCCGACGTTACTATCAAAACATCAACCGCTACAGTGCCGCGTTCGCGCTAGCGTCCGATTTCGCAATGCTCACGCTGGGCGGCGCATTGAAGAAAAGAGAGCTCCTGTCGGCACGTCTCGGAGACGTACTGAGTTCCATGTATCTTGCCTCCACTGTACTCAAACATTTCGAAAACCAGGGGCGCCGGGCAACGGACCTGCCGCTCGTTGAGTGGTCTGTGCGCACATTGATGTACCAGGCGCAGGAATCGCTGCACGCCTTTCTGCGAAATTTCCCAAATCGCTGGGTCGCGGCGTTGCTGCGCGTATTCATCTTTCCGCGCGGCCGCACCTACTCGGCACCGTCCGACGAAATTGGCGCCAAGATCGTCGCGTTGCAAACGACACCTGGGGAGTCCCGCGAACGTTTGAGCGCATTCGCTTACACGACGCTGGACCCTGGTAACCCGCTCGGCCTGCTGCAGGAAGCGCTGCAGCTGAGCAAAGAATATGAGCCAGTGGAGCGCCGCCTGAGGCAGGCCCGCAAAGAAGGTCTGATCGCCTCAGACTATCTCGGACTGCAAATCGACGAGGCTGAAAAGGGGCAGGTGATCAGCAAAGCCGAGGCGCGTAGTCTGCGTGCGTACCACGATAAGGTTGCATCGCTCCTGGATGTCGATGACTTCGCGCCCGAAGAGCTCGCGCGAACATCGCCAGCGAAGCAAGCGGAACGCCCCACAGTGAAGAAGGCGACTAAGAAGAAAGCCGTGCGCAAGAAAGCCGTTACGCGAAAGCAAGCGAAGAAAAAAACTTCAGCCAGGAAATCTTCGACAAATAAGCCTGCGAAAAAGAAATCCGGCTAATCAAACGCCATGACAAGATTCACCGGTCCCCTCTATGAGATATCTGTTGTTGTCGCAGACGCCGCACAGTCTGAACTGGACACCTGGCTGGATGAGCTGACCTGCCGCGCCGTTCGTGAGAAAGGCGTCGAGGGCGCCCACGTGTTTGACTCCGGCGTCGATGACGAGGGGCGCGCTACCCGCGTCTGCCAGTTCCGAGCCACAGATGACAACGCGATGGACGCGTTGCTGGACGGTTTCTTTGCCGATGTAGATGGCGACATTGCCGAGCAATTCGGTGAGCGTGTCGTCGTATCCAGCCAGATAATGCGTGAAGACAACTCACATGATTTAGCGCAGACGGAAAGCCTTAATTGCCTCAATTGTGGTACGCGTCTCAGAGGTCAGTATTGTGGCAACTGCGGACAAAGGGCAAGCAACCGACTAATCAGCCTGTGGGAACTGTTGCGCGAAGCGTTCGGTGACTTGCTGGAAATTGATTCGAGGGTTTGGCGCACCCTGGTGCCACTACTTATCCGTCCAGGCCAACTGACGCATGACTACCTGCAGGGTCGCCGCGCGCGCTACATGCCACCATTCAGGACTTACCTGGTTCTTAGTGTCATATTTTTCGTCGTCGCTTTCTTCGATCCTCGCGAAGATCTTGAGCTACTGTTCGAGCCCGAGCCTGAACCAACGCCCGAGGAAATAGCGGAGCGAAACGCAGAACGAGCCGCGAAAGAAAAGGACATCCTGCAGGATCTTGCTGACGAAGGCATCTATGTCGGCGCCGCGATGAGCGACGAACAAAAGGCGGAGCTCGATGACCAGATCGCAGCAGCGATGGACGGCGGCGGCCATGGGCTGACCGTTAGCCTTGACGGAGATGAGGAAGACTTCAATTGTGAGTCACAAAACCTGGAATTCGGAGATTCGCCCGAATGGATAAAGCGGCGCCTGACGCCTGAGCGCGTTAAGTACCTGTGCGAACAATACCAGGAACGGGGTCTCAAGGTCTTCAGAGATGCCCTGGTGGACAACATTCCGGTGGCGCTGATCGTGCTGATGCCTTTGATGGCTTTGGTGTTAAAAGTCCTGTATCCGTTGTCACGGCGCTATTTCGTCGAACACCTGCTGTTCTTCGTACATTTTCACGCGTTCTTTTTTCTGATCCTGACTCTGCAGATCCTGTTCTCGCGCGCCGCCGTGCGCCTGACTATTGAGGGCTCGATCACATCGCTTGTTTTGGTTGCGGCGTCAATCTATATTCCTGTGTACCTGTATAAGGGCATGCGCAGCGTCTATCAGCAGGGTCACCTTATGACCATTTTCAAGTACATCGCGCTTCTTGTCGCATATTGTTTCGGCACGACGCTTACAATGTTGGGCGCCGTTTTATTTGCCGTGGTCTCGATTTAGCAGAACCAGACGGGGACAACCATGAGTATTCGATTTTTCACCACCGCCGTACTTGCACTCCTGGTCTCGGCCTGTGGCCAGGACGAGATAGCGACGACCGCCCCGGCAACATTGGCACGTTCCGCTTCGCCGGATGGCGCTACTGTATTTTTCATAACACCGACCACTGGTGATACGGTCAGCAGTCCTGCCCGCATCGAGTTCGGTATCGAGGGTATGGACGTAGTCAAGGCGGGCGACGACCAGCCAAATTCCGGTCATCACCACCTTCTTATCGACACCGACTTGCCAGATCCGGGCCTGCCAATTCCGGCCGACGAACACCACGTACACTTTGGAGATGGCAGCACGACCACCGAGATTGCACTTGCCGCAGGCGAACATACGCTGCAACTGCTGCTCGGTGACTACCGGCATATTCCGCATGATCCGCCGGTGGTATCGAATCCCATCACAATAACGGTAGAATAAGCCGTTGAGAGAAATGCCGGCTGGCACTAAGATCGCCGGGCGAAACAAACATCGGTTATGAAGCAGTCAAAGCAAGAAAAACTCATCGGAATCAGCGGTCTCGCCGCCTACCTGCCACCGTATCGCGTGTGGCTCGAGGACTGGTGTGACTGGTCCGGCAACCAGTGGCCCAAGACCCGTGAGGTAGTCGGGCGCAGTTTTCGCTTGCGCGGACCGAAGCACAGCGTCTATACGATGGCCGCCAATGCCGTTATCCGACTCATCGATCAATACGATGTCGACCCGACGAGGGTCAAATTCCTTGGGCTTGGCACCGAGTCGAGCACTGACAACTCCGCCGGCGCGATCATCGTCAAAGGTATGGTCGACGAGGCATTGCAGGCGCGCGGCAAGGCGCCGATAGCGCGAAGTTGCGAGGTACCCGAGTTCAAGCACGCTTGCCTTGGCGGCGTTTATGGCATGAAAGGCGCGATCCGCCATCTCGCACTGGACGGCGCCGGAGGGCAGGCGATAGTCGTTTGTGCCGACATCGCCGAGTACGCACGCGGCAGCTCGGGCGAACCAACGCAAGGCGCGGGCGCAGTTGCAATGCTGATTGAGGAGGACCCACAGCTGGCAATCGTCGATCTCGGCGCTTCGGGCTCGGCATCTGACTATCGCATCATGGACTTTCGCAAACCGATGCTGCGTTTTTGCGGACAGGATCGCTCCGAGACGCACCAGGTACAGGACTTCCCCGTGTTCAACGGCAAGTACTCCACGACCTGTTATATCGACGAAACGCTGCATGCATTGAACGACATGTATGAAAAGCGCAATCTCGTTGCCAGTGACTATTTGCGTTCGTTGCGTACTCTGTTCCTGCATCGTCCGTATCGACGTATGCCCGAGACCGGCTGGGCCATTTCCTACCTTTTTGCGCTAGGCCAGGGGAATTTCGAAGACGGAAATTCCAAGGATCGTGCAGAACTCGCGTCCTATTGCTACGAAGCCGGTGTCGACGTCGAGGCAGTACTGGCAGAAATGGCCAGCAAGCCGGACATCACCGAACTGGCGCAGCCCGAGCGACTGCAATACGAGGCCTATCCGCTAACGATGGCTGTACTGCGCCCGTTCCGCGCATCACGCCACTATCGCAAGGAAATTCTCGACAAGTTGCGGCTCGGCAGTGACACGATGCTCGATCTCGGCAACCTGTATACGGCAGCATTGCCAGCGTGGATGGCGGCAGGTTTCGAGCAAGCGCTCGACGAGGACTCACTGTCACCGGGAGAGGAAGTACTGACGCTGGGCTATGGCAGCGGCGACGCCGCAGAAGTAATTCCGTTCTTCATGGCCGACGGCTGGAGAAAAGCAGCGGCGAAGATTCATTTTGCGGACGCGATGAAGTTCGCTATCGATCTTGACCGCCAGCAATATGAAGCGTTACACGACGGTCGGCATTTGGACAGCCTGGACTACGTCGCCCGAAATGAATTCGTTATTGATCGAATCGGTCACAACGACGACCGACACTTCACCGATCTTGGCATCGAGTATTACCGCTACATTGCCTAGCCCAGCCTAGACTGGGCCCGACCCGCGCCTCACACCGCAGTAGCGTGATAACCGTTCGCGAAAATCCGTGTTTAACGCCCGCCATTCCTGTTTTAACCAGGGCGTGTACTGTTCGGGACGTTGTTCGAATTCAGCATCAAGTTCCCTCGCTGTGATAAATCGGACGCTTTCGATCTCACTTTCGTTGGCTCGAACGTCGTTATTGGTCCAGCCTAAATAAACATGGCAAAGCTCGTTCTCCGAGCCCGCCTCGTCGTACTTCGCCTGATATCGAAACCGGTAGACATACTCGAGCTCAGTTTCGATGTTCAGTTCATCGGCGAGGCGCCGCTTCGTCGCAACCTGCATCGACTCGCCGCGCCGTGGATGACTGCAGCAGCTGTTCGACCAAAAACCCGGCCAGAGACGTTTGCCCTTACCGCGCCGCTGCAGCAGCAGCTCGCCTGAATCGTTGAACAAGAATAATGAAAACGCACGGTGCAAAATACCGTCACCTTCATGACACTCGGCTTTCGACCGGCAACCGATCTCATTGTCATCCACGTCGACGAGAATCAGGTCCTCACTCTCCGATGACACGATTCTGTGCGAATCACTCAATTGGCATACTCCGACAAGCTCAATGTCCGGTAGCCCGCCTGCTGCATTGCGCCGCGCACCTCGTCGATTCTGCCAGGGCACATCGCGAGCACCGCTCCACCACCACCAGCGCCCGTGAGCTTTGCGCCAGCCGCACCATTACAACGAGCCAGTGTGACAATGCGCTCAAGTTCGGGCGTCGACACCTGTATCGCATTGAGAATCCCGTGGCAGATATTCATGAGCGCGCCAAGTTCCTCGTACTCTCGCGCCAGTAATAATGCAGCGCCTTGCCGGCTGATCTCATCGATCTGATCAAACAGCGCGTCATACTGTAATGAATTCTGCTCGTATCGAATTCTGACGCCTTCGACCTGCTCACGCGTGAAGCCCATATCATGGCTGAGCACGATTAGCAGCGGTGGCGCTTCAGCAAGTGCCAGCGGCTGCGTCTCGAATTCGTCCTGGTTACGAAACAGCGTCGCCTGGGCATACGTCGCGAGCGTATTGTCGATGCCTGAGGGCGTACCATGTGCCAATTTCTCGCACTCGAAGGCAATAGCGTTTACGCGTTCATCATCCAGTTCAAGTCCAAGATAACGGCCGAACGCGCGCGTAATCGCCACACTGAGCGCGGCAGATGATCCCAGCCCCATACCGCGCGGTAACCGTGAATCTACGGCGATCGCATAGTCACCCTTGCTAACGTCGAGACGCTCGATTATCAAGCTGATGGCTGCGTCGATACCTTCTGAGCTGCGGCTATCAATGACCTTCCTCAGTCCCCAGTTACGCACATGCAACGTCGTCGTGCCGGCTGCCGCCATGACCGTCGCGTGCACGGCGTTCGCTATCGGCAATGCCAGCGCGTGCCGCCCATATACGGCGGCATGCTCTCCGAACAGGATAACCTTGCCAGCCGCGGCAGCTGCATTCGTGTCCGGTTGGACATCGCCTGTCGTCAGCTCGTCGAGAATTTCCCGTGCTTTCCAGTTCTTGACCTCGCCGCTCGCAATCAGTTTTTCAACGACTTCGTCAAACCGCTCATCGGGGGTACCCACCGACGCCGCGAGGCTGCGCGCGTGAAGTTTCATATGGCCTTCCTGGATGCCGCTTGTCGCCAGGGCGCGCAGCGCGGCAAAATTCTGTGCCAGTCCAACGGCGGCCATCATCGACGCCAGTTGTTCTGCGGAACCGACTGCGGCGATCGCGAGCCCAAGAGCAGCGGCCGGGTTCAATTCCAGGGTTCCGCCAACAATACCGGTCTTCAACGGTATTTCGATCTCGCCGAGCAAATCGCCCTGCGAGTCAGCTGACCATCGTGTCAGCGGTGAATAGGCCCCTTCCCTGGCCGCATACGCGTGTGCTGCGGCCTCGATCGCACGCCAGTCATTGCCAGTAGCGATAGCCAGCGCGTCGATGCCATTCATGATGCCCTTGTTGTGCGTCGTTGCCCGATATGGATCTACAAGAGCGATATCGCTGGCAAGAATGATGCCGTCACGAACCGATGCCCCGTTCAGTCCGTTGCCGGCGAGTCCGGCTTGCGAATAACGCACGTGCGCCTTCATTACAGATCTGTCGGTCAGGTTGGACAGAATCTGCAGCGATGCGGTGCCGCCGCAGATGTCGGTAATCAGCGGTGCAACAACCTCACAGATTGTGTTGACGAGATTGGCACCCATCGCATCACAGGTATCGACGAGCACGTGCACTGCGAGAAACGGTGTGCCGTCCGGCAATGCCAGCGCTCGAAATTCCAACTCTCTTACGCCGCCACCCCTGGCGTGCAGTCGTGGGTGAACCTGGTCCGCCGCATCGACAAGCGCGCTCGCAGATGCCCGCAGTGAAGCCAGCGCTGCGTCGCGATCCGCCAGGCCGGTGACATGTATCTGGCCAATCAGCAAGGACTCTTCGCATTTCGTAACGAATCCGCCTGCGTCCCGGGCCAGCCGCGCGCTGCTGCTCAGGGCGGCAACTATCGAAGGCTCTTCGACAACCAAAGGCACGATGCAATCCTGGCCATCGATGATAAAATTCGGAGCGATCGCGAACGGCAGCCCGAAAACGCCGCACACATTCTCGATCATCTTGTCCGCAGTAGCGGCAGACAAAATCTGTCTGCCGGCAAGCAACTCGTGCGCCTGCGCCGACGACAGCCATCCGCGGCGTTCAAGTTCGGCAATCCGATCAGTAACACTGAGTTTGTAGAGTCCCGCTACGCGCGAATCGCTCATCGCTCTTTTTTTCCTGGTTCTTCGTTTCTTGCGCCACTGTGGTCGATACCACACTTGAGCAGCGAAAATGCTGCAGCATTTTCGCCACTTACGAATGCGTCAAGTTTCGCCTCGTCCGTGCCAAGCAATATGCCAACGTCCCCACCTCCGGCACCACACGGCTTGTAAACGAGCTCCACCTTGGCCGCGGCATCCGCGAGTTGGCCGTGGCCTGCATCGAATACGCCAAGATCATGGTCTTCACTGAATGCACGAAGCGTTTCGATGTAGTCATAGTAGCCCCCAATAATATTGTCAGCATCACCCGAGCGCCATGCAGCCGCCGAAGTTTCGGCGGCCGTTACCAATCGAGCCCGCGACGGTTCCGTGACGGCAGTCTGCAAAGTCGCCAGCCGCGCCGCGGTGCTTGCCCCGATACCGGTCCACAATAATCGGTACGCGAGCGTTTCCGGCCATTGCAGCGATTTGACTTGCGCTCCTTCCATACGATATTCGATGAGCCCGCCACGAATGCTGCATGCGATATCAACGCCGCTGCCGACACCGCCCTGCATTGCGGCGTGAGCACGGCCGGCAACACTGGACAGCTCGTCGGCTTCGGTCAACGCCAGCGTCAACGCGACCGTCAAAGCCGCGCTCGAGCCAACACCGAACTTGGTGCCTGTCTGCTCGTCGATGAAACCGCGAGTATCCAGATCAATCGTGCAGACTTCGTCTCTGCGCACATTTGCGGCCCGCCAAACGGCGTCGACGAGTTCGAATTTGTCCCGACCTTGCAGCCATTCAGGGCCCTCTGCGCTGGCGCGGAACACACCGTCTGTTTCCGAGTAGCCCGGTGCGGTAACACGATTCGTTTTACCACGCGACCACGACACTCGAGCGACGGCCCGCCGCTCAATCGCCATGCATATCGCGGGCGCCCCGTCGAGTACGGCGTACTCGCCACAGAGAACAACTTTGCCTGGCGCGCTCGTGACAGTCATTGCACTCATTCTTAATCGACCAGGCGCGCAGCGCTGCCCAGGGTGCTGCTCATCACCTCTATCACACCCGGCGTCGCTGCCAGCGCCACGCGTACAGACTCTGCATCGTCAGGCAAGCACACAGCCTTGACCTGCGGCCCTGCGTCGATGGTAAAAAACACGTTGCAACCTTCCCGTTGCAAGCGACGCACCGTCTCCAGACATTGTATCGTCGCGGAGTTCCAGTACACCACCGGCGGTCTCGACGCCCACATTACGGAATGCATCTTCAAACAGTTGTGTTCGGCGATGCTCGCGAGCTGTTGGAAGTCGCGATCCATAATCGCGTTGCGAGCGGTGTCAAGGTCCTGTGGCTGTCGTTCTACCCAACTGGCATAGAACGGCGACGTCTTGCGACTAATCTCCATAGCGGCTGTCGAGCCCACGTCCTTCGGCGCGGTTTCCGTGATCGCAACGACGATCATCAATGGCCACGCTTCTGCATCGCATAATGACGTTAGCGTGATGTCGTCGCGGTTGCTTGACAGCTCAACAAAGCCACCGTACAACGAGCGCGCAGCAGACCCCGACGCCTGGCCGGCCAGCCGTGCCAGCTGCTGATCGTCCAACTTGAGGTCGGCGGCCGCGGCGGCCGCGACAGTGGTAGCTGCAAAAGCCGCCGCCGAAGACGCAAGCCCGGCGGCAATCGCAAAATTACAAGTCGTGCTTACCCGGGCATACAAGCGATCACGGCCTGCTACTGCATCAAGGCACGCGCTAATGCGAGGCAACAGTGCATCGTCTTGCTGGTCATTGACAGTCAGAATATCGCCAGGCAGGCCAGCGTCGAGCTCGACCGACACTTTCGTGAACAGGTCGCGCAGCGTAATCGATATTGAGCCAACGGCGGGCAGGTTGCGGGTAGTGTCCCGCTTGCCCCAGTACTTTATAAGCGCAATGTTCGGCTGTGCAATCGCCGTTGCCCGCATGTGCCTGTTTCCCGGTTTTGTCAGGTTCTAAGGGACGCGAATTATAGCCCAGTCGGACTCGCGCACACTGGCAGATTTCCGTGTACGCTACATGGCCCCATCCAAAGTGAGCCAGCACGCGTTGTCGGAACAATTCAAGAATCGGATCGCAAGCTACACACAGCGTGTGGATGAAAAGCTCAATGCAGCATTACCGCCTGAATCGCAGAGTCCCGTGCGACTACACCAGGCGATGCGATATTCCGTATTCAATGGCGGTAAACGTGTTCGACCGTTGCTGGTTTATGCGGCAGGCGAGTGCCTGGGCGTCGACGCCGACTTGCTCGACACCCCGGCGGTAGCCATCGAGCTGATACACGCATTCTCGCTGGTTCATGACGATCTGCCCGCTATGGACAACGATGATCTGCGCCGCGGCAAGCCCACTGTCCACAAGAAGTACGATGAGGCCACAGCGATACTTGCGGCTGATGCGTTGCAACCGCTGGCATTTTCAGTTCTTGCAAATATGCAAGGCGTATCGGTCGCGGCGAGAGTCCACCTGGTGCAGCTCCTCGCCGAAGCTTGTGGCTCTATCGGCATGACAGGGGGCCAGTCTATAGATCTCGCGGCCGAAGGGCAGTCACTCACGGCAGCAGAAGTCGAACACATGTATTCGCTCAAGACCGGCGCACTTATCCATGCGGCAGTTGTCTCCACCTGCTTGCTGCGTGATGATGTTTCCGCAGTGCACGCGAGCGCCCTCGACGACTTCGGTCGTGCGATCGGCGTTGCGTTCCAGATCAAAGACGACCTTCTCGACGTCGAAGGCGAGACCGAGATTATTGGCAAGCCTGCCGGTTCGGACCAGTCACTCAACAAAGCGACTTATCCGTCGCTGTTCGGCATCGCGGCGTCACGAAAACGCTGCGACGAATTGTTAGCCGGTGCGCTGCTGAATCTCGAGTCTCTTGGTCACTCCGCCGCATCACTGACATGGCTCGCCCGCTACATCGTCGAGCGCGGTGATTAAGCGGATGTCACAATCAACACGCAGTATTCTGCACGTTGACATGGACGCCTTCTATGCGTCCGTCGAACAGCGAGATAATCCCGGGCTCAAAGGCAAGCCGGTCGTTGTCGGCGGCGGTACCAACAGGGGCGTTGTTGCGGCTGCAAGTTACGAGGCGCGCAAATTCGGCATTCGGTCGGCCATGCCGATGGCCGAAGCGATGCGGCGCTGCGCGAATCTCTGCCGCGTCAAACCGCGAATGTCGCACTATAAAGTTGTATCCGAGCAGATCTTCACTATTTTTCGCGACTTCACGCCACTCGTTGAGGGCCTTTCGCTGGATGAAGCATTTCTTGACGTAACCGCCAGCGTCACACTATTCGGCTCGCCTACAAGAATCGCGCAGGAGATAAAGAAGCGAATCAAAGCAGACACCGGCTTGACGGCATCTGTCGGAGTTGCGGCTAACAAGCTCGTCGCAAAAATAGCGTCCGAGCTCGACAAACCGAATGGGCTGACCATCGTCGGCCCTGGCGATTATGAGAAAAAGCTTGATCCGCTTCCCGCACGGGTCATTCCCGGGATTGGCCCGGAAACCCTTAAGAAGCTAGGTGGCGTCGGTATCAGCACCGTGCGCGATCTTCGACTGGCAAGCGACCGGGATCTGGAGCCAATATTCGGGCGCTACACGCAAAAGACTCGCGATCGAGCAGCGGGTATCGACGCGAGGCCAGTCGTACCCTCTCGTGACGAGAAGTCAATTAGCGCCGAGGAAACCTACGACACAGATTTGGCCAGCCCGGTGGATATGGATCGCGAGTTGCTGCGCCTGACCGAGAGGTCGGCGAGCCGCATGCGCATGGCGGCCGTGAGCGCGAACACGGTGAAGATCAAGATTCGCCGCGCTGACTTCAAAACCTACACCCGACAGCGTAGCGTCAGACCACCCGCCAACGGCACAGAGCAGATCTACGCTGTTGCACGAGACTTACTGCAAGCCTGGCTGGCCAACAATCCCGGCGCGAAAATCCGCCTGCTCGGCGTCGGCGGCAGCAACCTGGTGCCAGCAGAGCAGCAGGACCTGTTTGCCACAGACAGTGAACAAGGCAAGATGGTAGTCGACAACACGGTTGATGAAATCCGTGATCGCTTCGGCACCAGCTCTGTTGCCCGGGCGAGGACCTTGGACAGGCACTGATTAGGGTAGAATTGAGAAACTGTCTGGGCTGCGGCAAGGAATCATGTACACCAGCTTCTTCGGACTCAACGAAAAACCGTTTTCGATAACGCCTGACCCGCGTTATCTGTTCATGAGTGAGCGGCATGGGGAAGCGCTCGCGCACCTTGTTTATGGCGTAACCGAAAGTGGTGGCTTCATTCAGCTAACCGGCGAAGTCGGGACCGGCAAGACAACGTTGGTGCGAACCCTGCTGCAAAATCGCATACCCGAAAACGCAGATGTTGCTGTGGTACTGAATCCTCAGTTATCAGCTCACGAGTTTCTCGTGACGATATGCGAGGAACTCGAAATCGACGTTCCCGAAGACCAGGACAGCAGCAAAGCGTTGATCGATGCGCTCAATCATCACTTGCTAAATGCCCACGCTGAGAGTCGCCGCACCATTCTCGTGGTCGACGAGGCGCAAAATCTCGCTCCCGCTGTTCTCGAACAAGTGCGACTGCTAACCAATCTTGAAACAACAAAGCAAAAACTGTTGCAGATAATACTCATCGGCCAGCCGGAGTTGCGTGATTTGCTCGCGCGCAATGACCTGCGACAACTGGCGCAACGCATAACCGGCCGTTACCACCTCGAGCCGATGTCACGGGAGGAAACAGGGCTATATGTCGAACATCGTCTGCGCATTGCCGGCGCGTTAGGCGAAGTATTCGACAGCGGCGCGAAGCGGGAAATATTTCGCCTGTCGCAAGGCGTGCCAAGACTCATCAACGTGATCTGCGACCGCGCTCTGCTGGGTGCCTACAGCCAGGAGTCACGTGGCGTGAATAGACGCTTCATCAAGCGCGCCGCTGCCGAGGTATCGGGACAGCTCGGCTGGTCATCCCGGTTACGCCGTATGGCGATCGCCGCCGGCACGTTCGGCGTAGCTATCGTGATGGTGAGCATTTGGTCATTTACGCAGCGGCAGCCAACGATCGACGTCGCACAAACGCCAGCCGCGGCGCCTATGCCTGAGATCATACCGGAGCCAGCACCGGAGCAAGTCGAGGCAACGCTGCAGCAGCAACTGAGCATGGCTGCTGAGCTGACCAGCACCGATTTCGCGCTCGCTGCCCTGTTCGATCTCTGGAAACATGAATATGAAATCGGCGGGCGCGACGCCTGCACCCAGGCCGTCGAAGCGGGGCTCGCTTGTATCTATCAACGGGGCTCCTGGAGCGGCCTGCGACAACTGGACAGACCCGCGATGCTGTCGCTGGTCGACAGTAATGGCGAGACGCACCAGGTAGTCCTGACGGCGATTCATGGCGATAACGCTGAGCTCTCTATCGGCGGCGTGATAGTCACGCACCCGATCATCGAAGTCTCAAGCGTGTGGTTCGGTCGGTACATGCTGCTTTGGCGGCCGCCCAATGGACTGGTTGTTTCACTGGCGCCCGGGTCACGCGGCAGACAGGTATTGTGGCTGCGGGATAGCCTGGCAGCGATCGACCAACGCTATCGGAGTGAGAACATGACGTCCGATGAATACGACAACAACCTTGAGCAAGTCGTTAGCTCATTCCAACGCGACCAGCGACTAACCGTCGACGGACTCGCAGGGCAACAGACGCAGATCATCGTAAATTCGTTGCTGGCAGTGGCTGACACGCCGCGGCTAACAACAACCCGCTTTGCGAGAGACCAGTAAATGTCGTTTATTCTGGATGCATTGAAAAAGTCCGAATCCGAGCGGCAGTCGCAAGGTAGCGCCGAATTCAGGGACGTGCCGCGCAGTACCGGCTCGCCGGGCGTCTCTCGCTGGGTCTGGGTACTCGGCCTGTTGCTGGCGATCAATCTCGTCGTCGTGTTCGGTTTATTCCTGCGCCCGGAGCAGGCGCCGACCGCACCGGCAATCTCGCAGGCGGAGGGGGTCACGCCCGTCGCGACAACGCAAGCCAGCTTCGCTGAACAAGTATCGGAAGCAAGGCTAAACGTGCCGCCACAGCAGGCATCGAACGAGCCGGCGGTGATATCGCAGCCTGCTATCACACCGCGGAGCACCGGGTTGCTTCCTAGTATCCACGAAGTTCGCGCCAGCGGCACCATCACGCTGCCAGACCTGCACATTGATATACATGTGTACAGCGACGTTCCGGAAGACCGTTTTGTATTCATCAATATGGCGAAACAGCGCGAAGGCACGAGACTATCCGAGGGGCCGGTTGTCACCGAAATCACGCCCGAGGGTGTTGTCCTGAATTACCAGGGCACGTTGTTCTTGCTACCGCGCGAGTAGCGTCCCGGTAGCGTCGATTAGTTCAGCGCCTTCGTTACGCGCATTATTGACGCGTCGATCGACAGGCCATGCCTGGAGTGCAGGGACATTATTTGCCGCTTGTTGCAGGAAATCAGCAGCCCCCGACAACCAGTCATTTGCAGAATCCGGATGCACGATGACGGGCATACGATGATGCAACGGCGTCATGAACTCGTTAGCTGCTGTCGTTATCAGTGTGGTTGTCTGCAATGACGCGTCGCTGTCTTTGTCTTTCCAGTTCTCCCAGAGTCCGGCAAGCCCGAATGGCTCGCCACTCGCGAGAGATATGAAATAGGGAGTTTTTGCGTCACCTTCTTTGCGCCATTCATAAAAACCGTCGGCGAGCACAATACAACGGCGGTGGCGGAACGCCGCCCGATAAGACGGTTTTTCCGCGACCGTCTCAGCACGTGCGTTTATCATGCGATTGCCAATCGCAGGATCCTTGGCCCAGAACGGCACGAGACCCCAACGCAACATTACCAACTCGCGTGTACGGTCTTCGTCCTCACGAATTGCCGCGATAAATTGGGTTGGCGCGATGTTGTAGCGAGGCTCCACCGCGACGCTTCCGCTCACACCGAACAACGCCGCCGTGGCCTCACTGGGTGAATAGAATGCAAAGCGACCGCACATAGTTACTCACGAATGCCGACGCCGCGACGCATCAACAGTACGCAGGTCGTAAACAGCACAACAATAAAAACCAGCAAAATGGCATACGCATGACCGATGCTAATGTCTGACTTCCCGAGTATGCCGTAGCGAAACGCGTTCACCATGTAGAGTATCGGATTCGCTTTTGACACGTTTTGCCAGAACGGAGGCAACATCGAAATCGTATAAAACACGCCACCCAGATAAGTCAGCGGCGTCAACACGAACGTCGGCACGATTGAGATGTCATCAAATTTTCTCGCGAATACGGCGTTGATGAAACCAGCCAGCGAGAAAACGATTGACGACAACAGCACCACGGAGATCATGATAAACGGGTGCGCAACGTCAAGGCGCGTAAAGAACAATGCGATGACGGTAACGAGCGTGCCGACAAGCAATCCACGCAACACGCCACCCGCAACGTGGCCAATGATGATGGATGCGTAAGACATCGGCGCGACCAGCATCTCTTCAATATGGCGAGCAAACTTCGCGCCGAAGAAAGATGAGACAACATTGCCGTAGGAATTGGTAATGACAGACATCATGATCAATCCCGGCGCAATATATTGCATGTAATCAAAACCTTCCATGGTGCCAATGCGCCGACCAATCAAATTGCCGAAAATAACAAAGTACAGTGTCATCGTAATTGCAGGCGGCACAATCGTCTGAATCCAGATACGCAGCACGCGCACGATTTCCTTGCGGATGATGGTCTTGACCGCGACAACGTTTAACGCGATGTTCAAGTGGCACTACCACTTTCAGAGTGCTTGTTCTCCACCAGGCGCATAAACAGCTCTTCCAACCGGTTTGTCTTGTTTCGCATGCTCACAACTTTGATGTTTTTTGCGTCCAGTTGCTGAAACAGGTTGTTGATGTCACGTTCGGGTCCCTTTTCAACTTCGATCTCACAGTCATTACGTAATCGTGTCTCAAAACCGTCGAGTTCGGGAGCCACAGTTAACTCATTGGCAAGACTAAGGACGAAGACCTCACGTTGCAGTTTGCGCAACACGGTGCTCATTTTCGCGTCCTCGATTATGTTTCCTTCGTCAATAATCGCGATATGCCGACACAGCGACTCTGCCTCCTCGAGATAATGCGTTGTCAAGATTATTGTCGTACCGGCGTCGTTGATTTCCCTCAGGAAATTCCACATCCAGCGACGAATCTCGATGTCGACGCCAGCAGTAGGTTCGTCAAGGATCAGCAGTTTTGGTTGGTGCACCAGCGCCCGGGCAATCATGAGTCGGCGCTTCATGCCGCCGGACAGACTGCGCGCGATGTCACCGCGCCTGTCCCACAGGCGCAGTGCACGCAGATATTTTTCGACGCGCTGCCTGGCATGCTTGCCCCCGATGCCGTAATAGCCAGCCTGGTTTGTAACTATGTTGCCGACGGAATCCCAAAGATTGAGATTGATCTCCTGCGGGACCAGGCCGATGCATGATTTTGCGGCTTCGAGATCCGTGTCGATGCTATGGCCGAATATTTCCACCTCGCCGCCTGTCTTGTTGACGAGCGAGCTGATGATGCCAATAGCTGTGGTCTTGCCCGCGCCGTTCGGACCGAGTAGTGCATAGAAATCGCCGGTTTCAACGGCAAGGTCGATTCCCTTCAGCGCTTGGTTGCCATTGGCGTAAGTCTTTTTCAGTCTTCTTATTGAGAGGGCCTTCATGAGGCCGCGTATTGTAACCGCGTGCGTTCGCTTACGTCACACCTTCTCGTGGCGAAGACGAATATTCGCACGGTCAGCGACGCGCCTGTTCGGCACCGACATGCGGCAGGCCGCAGCCGGAAGTTGGACCTGTTGCGCGCTGCGTGTGCGCGTCAGCATCGTCTGCAAAGCACTTAGCTGCGACGAGTAACGCACCCTCCGTTCGGCGCTCGTACCGCTGTCGAGCAATCGCGACCAGGTGCCTTCATCATCTTGCAGGCGTGACGTTATAAGGTCGCCCCGGGTGGCGACACGATCCAGCAAGATCACCAGCGTCTGGGCAGACAGCTTTTCGCACCAGTTAATTGTGGCTGCGCTGACGATACGGGCCGCGTACGGGTTGCGCCCTGCCAGCTGCCAGAGAAAACCGAGTCCGGCGGATTGCAACTTTCGAATCTCGTTGCTCGCAACAGTCGCGGTGGACATCAGATCCTGCTGAGGATCGTCGTTCAAAACATCGTTCCACCATTCGTCGTCGTCCTCACGAAAGGAAAACAACAGGAACGGCGATGCCGCAAGGCGCTGTAGTTTTTGCCGTGGCAAGTCACTGGTCGCTTTGAGAAACGCTTTGTTGAGCGCTCTAACGTTCGCGAAATCCTCGCTCGTAGGCCCCCTGAATTCCGTAAAAGTCACCATACACCTGCCCTCTCTGCTGCGTTATTCGGCCGTTTTCGGATTTACTATAATTTGTCTTGTTCGACCATGTATGGATAGTATAGGCTATTATATTACTATATATGGTCTTTTTCTATCATAAAGAGCAAGAAATGCGACTGACCGATGACCGTTATTCCGGGGAACGCAGCCAATTTGAGCTAGCGCTGAGAATGATTCGCCACGAGGCTCGCACCCGCACCATCCGCGAGTGCACCGGACTTTCCGACGATCGAATCCGCAAGTTGTACACGACGTATTTTCGTGACAGCGGTAATACCGAGGTGAAACGTCGCCGCGGGAAATCGCCGCGGCAGGTTACGCGCTACGTCAAGAGTCCGGAGAATCAGCTACAGGCGACCACGCTGGTCGCACTGTTTTGCGCGGGTCTTCTCGTCCGCATCGATCAGAACAATCATGTTCACGCCTGCTGGCCACGACCGGATGTCGAGTTCGGCCATCGACTGTGCCGCGCCTACGAAACCTATTTGCTGTTGCACAAGCAGCCCGATTTGAGTTTCGAGTGGGCCTGGAATCTGTTGCATTGCATTTCCTACAACGACGAGTTGTACCTTGCCAGCTGCGCCCATTGCGACGTGCGCTATGTGCAGGACTCCTACGCACTGGATCACCGTACCTGCCCCGCATGCGAGATCGAGAGCCAAGCCCAGGCGGATCGGCTGCAGTGATATTTTTCGGTACACTGGCACAAGCATGGAAAACCATAATGTATTCGCCGGTGCCTTTGTCGATCGCAGCGGCGAACGGCGAAAAGATACCGATTGGCTGGACGAGGCGCTCCTTCGAGACGAGTCGCGCTTTGTACCCGTGTGGGGCGACCAATGCCTCGTCGGCGGCGATCCTTTGCATACGGTCTTGCTCGAACGGCGTCAAATCGAGAATTTCGTCGCCGATCACAATCTCATATTCCTCGGGCTGTTTCGCGGCCAGCCGGCGTTTGCGCTGGCGATCAGCGGCGGCGACAAGCCACCATTCGGCGAACTCGGAGAATTTCACGATCTGCGCTACCTGGGCACCGTATTGCCGCCGGATGAGGCCAACCTGGCGGCCCACGCCCGCGCACTTGTGCTCTGGCACGCCTCGCAGTTGTATTGCGGCGCCTGTGGCTCCTCGGCACGTCCGGACACGGGTGGCAACTCACGCATATGCCTGAATCCGGATTGTGCCCGCGAAATATTTCCGCGCGTTGATCCTGCGATAATCGTCCTGGTCACTGACGGTACGCGCTGCCTGCTGGGCCGGCAAAATGGCTGGCCCGAAGGCCGTTATTCGACGATTGCCGGTTTCGTCGAGCCCGGCGAGAGCATCGAGGACGCTGTACGGCGTGAAGTCTTTGAGGAAACCAACGTTCGGGTCAGTACGGTCCGCTACCATAGTTCGCAGCCGTGGCCGTTTCCATCGTCGCTGATGCTTGGATTTGTCGCACAGGCCGATTCCGGAAGTTCAGCAGAAATCTGCCTGAATGACGGCGAGCTCGAAGACGCGCAATGGTTTACACGTAAGGAATTACGCTCAGGCTTCCCGAAACTTCCGTTCCGGATTTCCATCGCGAGGCGACTCGTTGATCACTGGATTGACCTCGACAGCCGCGCCTGAATATGTGCCTGGTCGTTATCGCATGGCAGCAGCACGCAGATTATCCGTTGATCATCGCCGGCAATCGTGACGAGTTTCACGATCGCCCGACACAAGCTGCTCATCAATGGCCGGACAATCCCGAGATTGTCGGCGGCCGCGACCTGCAGGCCGGTGGCACATGGCTTGCTCTGCATCGCAACGGGCGCATCGCGACCGTAACCAACTATAGGGACGCGCAGCACGAGCCGGCCGGTTTTCACTCCCGCGGACAACTCGTCACGGAGTTTCTGCTGGGCACATCCGCCCCGCGCGCTTACCTGGAGTCCATCGACAAAGAGGCGTATGCCGGTTTTAATCTGCTTGTTAGTGATGGACGTTCGCTGGCCTACCTGTCAAATCGGGGCGCCGACGCGCAAGATCTTGGTGCGGGCGTCTACGGGGTCAGCAATGCTTTGCTGGACTCACCGTGGGACAAGGTCTTGCGCAGCAAGCAGGCAATGGACGATCTGCTGCGCGCCGACCGTATTAACGAAACCGAGCTATTCAGGTTGCTCAACAATCGTGAAAAAGCGCCCGCCGAAACGATCGAGAGCACACGGCTGCCGTTTGCGATCGCCCATGCAATAAGCGCCCCTTTCATAGTGCTTCCTGACTATGGTACACGCAGCTCAAGCGTCGCGATTTTTGATAGTGGCGGTAGTTGGCAATTTTGCGAGCGACGTTTCGACCCTGCCGGTGAATCGACAGGCGAATCCCGGTTTGCCATTACGCCGGGGGCTCAAGCGTAGATTTTCGACAACCACGTACTGATAGCCGCGATCTCCTGTGGGCACACCGCGTGGGCCATCGGATATTCGTGCCACTCCACTGAATATCCGGCTGCAATCAACTTGTCAGCCGAGGCCCGCCCCCATTGCATAGGGAGCATGGCATCAAGGCTGCCATGCGCCATGAATATCGGCAGGTCTTTGCGACTGGCAGCGTGTTCGAGGTCACCCGGCAATGCCAGGTAGGTCGACAGGGCCATCATGCCGGCGACAGCGTGCTGCGTCTGCAACATTGTATGAATCGCGATTGCGCCGCCCTGAGAAAAACCGGCGATGACAATCCGGCCGACATCGACACCACGTTCGATCTCGCGATCGATCAATCCCTCCAGCATCGCGCTGCTTTCGCGAATACCGTCTGCGTCGGCCCGACCTTCGCCGTCCAGGCTCAGAATGTCGTACCAGGCACGCATGGACATGCCGCCATTGACCGTGACAGGGCGCACTGGTGCGTGAGGAAAGACGAATCTTAAGCTCAGATCAGCGGGCAATGCGAGTTCAGGGACGATGGGCTCAAAGTCGTGACCGTCGGCTCCGAGGCCATGCAGCCAGATCACGCTGCCGGTTAGGTTGTGAGCCGATAGTTTATCGCCGGTTACGACCTCGACGGTGTCAGGCAGTTGCATGAATGGCTTCCGGTATCTGCGAAGCGGCGCAGTGTATCGCAAAATGATGCCCCATTTGGCTTTCGGGGCTCTATAATCGATTGCTCGCTGCCA
>CAZVLT010000002.1:0-3095 GCA_964628105.1 uncultured Woeseiaceae bacterium
AGCCTAGTATAGCGAAGCAACCGGACCAAAACGTGATTAGAGTCACGGAAAACTTGCGAAAAATCCGCGATTTGCTGGCCACGTCGGCCATAGAGGCCGGTTACTCCCCGGACGCAGTTCGATTGCTCGCCGTAAGCAAAAAACAGCCCATTGACAAGATACTTGCAGCGGCTGCCGCAGGGCAGCGTGATTTCGGCGAGAATTTCGTCCAGGAAGGCCTGCAAAAAATCAATCAGACCGCCGGTAGTGATCTGATCTGGCACTTTATTGGACACCTGCAGAGCAATAAAACAAGAGTGGTCGCTGAGAACTTTGACTGGGTTCACACGATCGACAAACTAAGAACAGCCGAACGCCTCAGCCGACAGCGGCCGGGCGATCTCGAACCATTGAATATCTGCCTGCAAATTAATGTTGACGATGAGAGCGGCAAGTCAGGCATGACGGCTGCCGAAATGCCGGAGCTTGCAGCGGCCTGTACCGAGTTGCCGAATCTGAGGTTGCGCGGGCTAATGTGCTTGCCTGCCGAAAAGTCTGACTACGCGCGACAACGACTGCCCTTTGCAAGACTCCGGGAGATGGCGGATGCTTTGCGTTCTGATGGAATTGATACGGATACACTGTCGATGGGAATGAGTGGCGACTACCGTGCTGCAATTCATGAGGGCGCGACTATCGTTCGCATCGGCAGCGCAATTTTTGGCGAAAGGACGAGTGCATGAAATACCAGAAAGTCGCGTTTGTCGGTGGTGGCAATATGACCCGAGCGATAGTCGCGGGCATGATCGCCGGCGACTATGCAGCGGGCAATATTATGATTGCCGAGCCGCTGGCAGCTCAACGAGACGCCTTGTCGCAGGACCTGCCCGGTGTAATAGTCAGTGCTGACAACAACAAGACTGTCAGTACCGCAGAGATTGTTTTATTGGCGGTCAAACCACAGCTCCTCGCCGGTGTGTGCCGGCAACTTGCCGCCACAATTCAGGCGACAAGACCGTTGATTGTTTCAATCGCAGCCGGAATTAATGGCGCCGACATCGATAGCTGGCTCGGAGGTGATCTGGCCGTTGTCCGCGTCATGCCCAATCAGCCTGCACTGTTACGTCAGGGCATTTCCGGTATATTCGCGAACGAAAAAACAACGCAGCAACAGTTGGTGGCGGCGCGCCGCATCATGTCCGCTGTTGGTGCGGTCATCGAAGTCACCACTGAAGCGGACATCGACGTGGTCACAGCATTATCCGGCAGCGGACCAGCTTACTTTTACCTGCTCATCGACATGCTCGCGAAGACCGGCAAGGATCTCGGCCTTGATAAAGATGTCGCGCGCGCCCTGGCGATCGAAACGGCGCAAGGCGCGGTAGCGCTTGCTGCGAGTTCGGATGTGGCCATGGATACGCTGATTGCCCGGGTACGGTCGCCCGGCGGCACGACCGCGGCCGCGCTCGAGAGCCTTGAGAGTCAGGGCGTTCGTGATATCTTCAACATTGCTCTCACGGCTGCACGCGATCGTGCGCGAGACCTCGCCGACGCGGCGCATAACACCAGTCAGGACTAATCTATGCCACCCAACATTTCGTCCGCCATAGTCTTCATAATCAATGCCCTGACAAGTCTGTACCTGCTGGTACTTCTGCTGCGCTTCTGGATGCCGTGGTTGCGGGCAGATTTTCGCAATCCACTGGCACAGGGCATTCTGCGATTGACGTCACCGGTCGTCGTTCCACTGCGCCGCATCGTGCCATCGTTTGGCCGGCTGGATACGGCGACGGTCCTGGTCGCATTCAGCATCCAGTACCTGACTATTGTGCTGTTACTCCTGATCCGGGGAGACTCTGCTGGTACTGTCCCCATTGCCGTCACGGCACTCATCAAGTTGACCGTACTATCGGTATACCTGTTCGTCTATGCGATTTTTATTCGCATCATCCTGAGCTGGATTTCACCGGGTAGCTACAATCCGGCGACAGCGATCATCACGACATTGACCGACCCGATCCTGCGACCATTCAGACGCCTGCTGCCGCCGCTGGGTGGCTTCGACATCTCACCAATATTCGCGATCATCATTTTGGTCGCGATTACGATCGTTGTCAGTGGCTTCAATCCGTTGGGGATCTAGCGCCAGAAAATGGTTTATAGTGAGGCGAAAAAGGGGGCTTGCGTCATGATTCTCAGATCAGCATTGGTGTCTTTGTCACTACTCGGAATACTGTCTGCTTGCGGTGGTGCCGGAGACCGGGCCGACGTGCCGGAAGCCTTGCCCGCCGGCGCCACTTCGGCCGATATCGGCGACCACGTTGTACATTTCAGCGCGCAGTCTACTGATCAGCTGCCGCCTTTGGTCGCACGTCAGTTCGACATCGTTCGCAGCAAGGATCGCGCAATGCTCACCGTCTCCGTAATCAGCAAGGCAGACAATCTACCAGTGCCAGCAGAGGTCACGGTCAAGACTGTCAATCTAACTGACCAACTAAAAAACGTCACAATGCGACGTATCGATGAAGAAGGAGATACCGCCGCGATTTACTATATTGGTGAGACCTACGTTGAGAACAGAGAGTGGCTCATTTTTGATATCAGCGTCCAACCAGAGGGCGTTCAAGCACCTTCGAACGTGCGCTTCAGGCGACAGTTTTATACGGATTAACCCGGGCTTGCACGCTTTGCATAGTGTGTTATCGTCGCCCTGCTTTCACTGCGGGCGCCAGCCCGTTTTTGTTTTTTTTAAGGAGTCAGTTTTTCATGGCAGAAAATACCAAGAAGCCACCGACCAAGTCTGAAATCTACGCGAAAATCGTTGCAGACACCGGTCTGGCACGCAAGGACGTAGCCGCAGTATTCGAATCTCTTAACGACCAGATAAGGACGAGTCTCGGCGGCCGCGATGCTGCGGGCATGTTTACCGTTCCCGGCCTACTAAAAATGCGTGTTGTGAATAAGCCGGCTCGTGAAGCTCGCATGGGTACCAACCCGTTTACCGGTGAAGAGATGATGTTCAAGGCTAAGCCAGCTAGCAAAGTTGTCAAAGTTTCTGCCCTGAAAGGCCTGAAAGATATGGTTTAAGACAGGACCGTCCTAAAAGAGCCGGGCAC
>CAZVLT010000002.1:3195-4909 GCA_964628105.1 uncultured Woeseiaceae bacterium
TTTTTTTGTGTCTGCGATTCAGGTCGTCGATGCCAGCACGAATTCGGACACTGAATCGCGTAGCTCAATGAGCCGGCCGTGAAAAAAGTGCTCGCCTCCGGGAACGATCAGCAATTCCGGACCGGGCTCCAGGCTGTTGAGCCAATTGACGGTTTCTTCAAGGTCCACGAGTTCGTCCTGATCTCCCTGTATTACCAGCCACGGGCAGTCCGGCTGTGATTTCAAACCTGTGGCAAATCGAGCGACTGCAGGAGCGACGCTGATCAAACCGCCAACACGAGTTGCGACCGCCGCTTTGACCGCTATCGCTGCGCCGAATGAAAAGCCTGCTACCCAGACAGGATTCTGGGAATCTCTGCGGCGCATCCACTCGATTGCCACCAGTGCATCATCGAGTTCCCCGTTTCCCTCGTCGAACTCTCCCTCACTTTGCCCCGTGCCACGGAAATTGAATCGCAAAGCGGCGAAACCCAATCGCATGAACGACCTCGCGAGGGTATGCACAACCTTGTTCTGCAGGGTGCCACCTTGCTGCGGATGGGGATGACAAACAACGACGTTGCCAATGGGCGCGTGCTCGGGCGCCACCTCCAGCACGGCCTCCAGTCGCCCAACCGGCCCGTCGATAAATAGCTTGCTCAATTGCGGCGCTTTCGACATTTGTATTCCCAGGGTAGCTTGATTCGTGGATATTGCTGTAAAATTATGACCTTATGGTTTCACGGCTCCGCTGACAGGAGCCCACAGAAGACTTACGGTGGCGTCATGAGTCCCAGTATGAGCCTCGAAACGCAATATTGTGCACACAATTATCACCCTTTGCCCGTTGTGTTAACACGCGGCGAGGGAGTATTCGTCTGGGATGAGGACGGCAGGAAATACCTGGATATGATGAGCGCTTATTCCGCGGTCAGTCATGGCCACGCACATCCGCGACTCGCGCATATTGCAATGCAACCTAAGGGAATCCTGAATGCCTGAAATCACTGTGATACATATCGCGATATTCGCCACAATGACAGTCGTTGGCGCCGTCATCGGTTGGGTAATGCGTGGCAATCGATCCGAAGAGGAAAAAGCAGCGGTCAACGCAGGATGGCAGGAACAAATCGAGGCACAGCGCAGTGAACACGATCGGCTCCTCGACCAAAACACGGGACTGATGGAGCAGGTCAGCCAGTACCAGGCGTCCAATACGGATGCCAAGAATCGCGCAAAAGAGTTGTCTAAGGCAGTCCAGGAAGTGTTTTCGAGGCGCGATGACCTGCAGCACGAGATAAAAGACATTCGCAGTAATCTTGAGGTCGCCGTAAACGAACGAGATCAGTTGCAATCTGACTTGCAGGCGTACGGCAGTCACGGCACTGATGCGGCTGCAAAAGATGAACAAATCGCGAGGTTGGGACGTGAGCTCGAAAGCTGGCAAAACCGCTTGCCGCCGCTTATCGAGCGTTTCAGGGTGCGCAATCTGGAAGCCAAACAACTTGAGGCAGACCTGGAAACCGCACGCGCCAGGATACTCGAACTTGAAGCCGACCGAGATTCGGCGCAAACAGGCATCGAACCCATGCAGGACCCGGACGCGTTGACCCATGGTCGTGAAGCATCCAATGACATTCTCGAGGAGGAAGTCGAGGAACTGGTCCCGATTGACGAAATCCAGGACGAGCCTGAGGATGAGGCCCAGGACGAGCCTGAGGATGAGGCCCAGGAC
>CAZVLT010000002.1:5009-41762 GCA_964628105.1 uncultured Woeseiaceae bacterium
CAGGACGAGCCTGAGGATGAGGCCCAGGACGAGCCTGAGGATGAGGCCCAGGACGAGCCTGAGGATGAGGCTCAGGACGAGCCTGAGGATGAGGCCCAGGACGAGTCGCGAGACGTATTACAGAAAATCAAAGGCATCGGTCCAGCTATCGAAAAAACGCTCAATGAGATGGGTATTTTTCGCTTTCACCAGATCGCCGAAATGAGTGAGTACGACATCGATCGTGTAGCACAGCGCCTGAAGGGTTTCCGCAGTCGTATTTATCGTGAGGACTGGATCGGTCAGGCACGCGAAATGCGTGATCAGGACGCCGGTGGATAGTACGCTGCAGAGATGATATTGACGGAGAACTAGAACCGTTGCGGCACCACACCCGATTTGCGGCCGCGGCACTGCTTCTGGCATGTGGACTCGCCATATCTCCAATTCTGGATAGCGGCCATTCTGCTGATATTCTGGACTCAGGGCGAGTACCAAGCGCTCCCCCACGATTCGAAATATCCTGGTTACGCGGCCAGTTACAGCTCGCCGGCCACACCGCATCCCGCCAGCACGAAAATGACCTGTTACAAGTCGCTGCAGGCTCCTACCCGGAGCACGCGATTTCTTCAACGTTTGAGCCGTTGCGGCTGGTGCCGGACGACTGGGCAGCTAACAGTATCCAGACGCTCTATGCATTGGCCGAAACCCTGTCGGCGCATGCCGTGCTGTCATCTAATGAACTGGTAATTCGCGGCGTGGCTGGCGATCGTTCTGGTTGGCCAATCCGCCTTGAGGCATTGCGACGGTCATTACCGGCCGACATCGCCGTGCGCACGAACGTATTGCTCGTTGCAGACACTTTTCGTCTTGCCGACAGTTGCAGCCGGGTTGTTGCTCAATTCGCGCCCGGGCCGATTAATTTTGATAAATCGAGTACGAAGTTTCGCAGCTCGGCCTACGCAGTACTTGACAGGACTGTTGCTATCGCGCGTGCCTGTCGCGAGTCGACAATATCGATCACCGGCCACACTGATTCATCTGGCGATGAATCCTGGAACGAACGACTGAGCCTTGAGCGCGCGAATACCGTTGCGACTTACATCGAACGCGGCGGCATTGCTGCTACGCGCCTGATTGTCGCCGGTGCCGGATCATCCGAGCCGATCGCGGAAAACGACACGAGTTACGGTCGCAGCCTCAATCGGCGTATCGAGGTAGTGCTGGGAGACGCTCAGCATTAATTCGATAATGCGTTTCTCGCTAGCCGCCCGGCGCGGTTAGTTCGATCAACTCGACATTAAACAGCAGTGTCGCATCCGGTGGTACGGGCGCTTTGCCTGCGGCACCGTAACCCAGTTTCGGATCGATTTTCAGTTCGCGAATCTCCCCTATGAGCATGCAGGGAACGCCAAGGTCCCAGCCTTTGATGACCTGTCCAACGCCAAGCTGAAACTGAAACGGTTGAATTCCACCCGACGTCCAGATCTCGGTTCCGCGGCCGCCGTCTGCACTTTCATCATATAACCACAGCGTCGTATGCACGTCGGCATAGTCGCCGTTGACCGCCGCGCGACCGTATCCTTTGTTTACCACCGTCGCAGTAAGGCCAGGCACAATCGAGATGTTGCCGAAGTCGTTCGCCGTGGGACACTCGTCTTTGACAACCTGGACTGGCTGTTCCTGTTCGACACCGGTGCACGCAGCCGCTACTGCAAAAACCACGATTGTCACAATACGAATGATCACTTGGCTGAATCCTCGAAATCCAATGATGCGGAATTAATGCAGTATCGAAGGCCCGACGGTTCTGGCCCATCTTCGAATACATGCCCAAGGTGAGCGTCGCAATTCTTGCAGACAACTTCGCGCCTTACCATTCCATTACTCGTGTCGGTGCTGGTGCGCACGGCCTCGCCTGCCAGTGGCAACCAAAAGCTTGGCCAGCCAGAACCGGAATCGTATTTGTGTTCCGAACTAAATAATGCGGCGTCGCAGCACACGCATCGATACGTTCCGTCAGCCTTGTGATCAACATACTTGCCGGTAAACGCGCGCTCCGTATCCGCGTTCTGCGTGACCTGGTACTGCTCTGGCTCAAGCTTCTGACGTAGCTCGTCGTCGTTCAAATTACTCACCCTTGTCTCCCGAGTCCATATCAAGCAGGAATTTATTCATACGTCGCACGTATTCTGCCGGATTCGCCAGCTGTGCGCCTTCGGCAAGCAACGCATGGTCCAGAACGATATTCGAGAGTTCACCAAACCTCTCGTCATCGTCTTCGTTCGACAATCGGCTTACCAATGGGTGCCCTACGTTTATCTCGAGGATCGGCTTCGAGTCAGGCAACTCCTGGCCACTTGCTTCCAGCATGCGACGGATTTGCGGATTCAGGTCCTGATCACTCACCACGACGCAGGCGGGCGAATCTACAAGCCTGCGACTGACGCTGACAGCTTCAACCCTGTCACTCAGCATACCCTGTATTTTTTCGAGCAGCGGCTTATGCTCATCATTCAACAACTCCTGCGCGCCAGTCTCGTCATCGTCGGGCAGATCGAGCGCCGCCCTGGCGACGTCAACCAATTTTTTTCCATCGTATTCGGCGAGGCCATCTGCCAGCCAGGCGTCAATGCGGTCCGTTAGTAGGAGCACCTCAATACCACGCTTTCTCAACTGCTCAAGATGCGGACTGGCCACCGCCGTCGTATGGTTCTCGGCCAATATGTAGTAGATCTGCTCCTGATCCTTTTCGGCCCGCCCAAGGTAGTCGTCGAGTGACTGGTCCTGACTGTCAGTGCCGCTGTGCGTCGTCGCAAAACGCAGCAGTTTTGCCAGCTTGTCTTTGTTCGTGTGATCTTCTACCAGACCTTCCTTTAGCACCTGACCAAACTCGCCCCAGAACTTTTGATAGTCGTCCTTACTGTCACTAGCGATTTTTTTCAGCATATCGAGCACACGCCGTGTCAGAGCACTGCGCATGGCGGCGAGGTCCGGGCTCTGCTGCAACAGTTCGCGCGAAATATTGAGTGGCAAATCCGAAGAATCCAACACACCTTTGACGAAGCGCAGGTATAAGGGCAAGAATTGCTCCGCGTCGTCCATTATGAAGACACGCTGCACGTACAGCTTTAATCCGCGAGGCGTGTCGCGATTCCATAAGTCAAACGGCGCCGAGCCAGGAATAAAAAGCAGGCTTGTATACTCGCGCTTGCCTTCGACACGATTGTGACTCCACGACAGCGGATCGGCGAAATCGTGTGACAGATGTTTGTAGAATTCCTTGTACTCATCGTCCGACACATCGCTTCGCGACCTCGTCCACAACGCCGTGGCGGAGTTGACGACCTTGGGATCGTCGTCGTCCGTGCCGGCCGCGAGTAGCGATACCGGGAAACCGATGTGATCCGAATACTTGCGAATCAGGGACTCAATCCTGAAAGGCTCCGAGAATTCCGACTCATCCTTCTTCAGATGCAACGTGACGCGAGTTCCACGCTTTTCACGCTCGATTCCCTCGATAGTAAATTCACCCTGACCATCTGATTCCCAGCGTACCGCCGCATCTGCCGCCAATCCCGCACGACGAGTCTCAACGGTCACTTTGTCGGCTACGATAAAGGACGAGTAAAAACCGACACCGAACTGTCCGATTAGATGTGCATCATGCTGCTTATCGCCGGTCATTTGCTGCAAGAATTCAGCCGTGCCTGACTTGGCGATGGTGCCGAGATTGTCGATCAGCTCCTCTCGCGACATGCCAGTGCCGTTGTCCGAAACTGACAACAAACGTTTGTCGCTGTCGATTTCGATGTGGATTCCAAGCTCAGTATCATCGCTAAGCAATTCGGGGCTCGCCAGCGCCTCGAAGCGTAGCTTGTCCGCAGCGTCCGATGCGTTTGAAATCAACTCGCGCAAGAATATTTCCTTGTTGCTGTACAAAGAGTGGATCATCAGCTGCATTAGCTGGCGAACTTCTGTTTGGAATCCCAGGGTTTCGCGCTTGTCGCTCACGCCGTCATCTCCCGACAATCAATATCGACAGATACGATAAGGTCTGCGGCGCCAATTTCAAGCCCGCGCGACGAAGTCTCAGGAGTTGTAGATCAGGTGTTGTTGGTCAGACTGAGCGCGCCCACGCTTGCGGCGGCGCAGTGACTGCCCGGTACAACAGCGTCACAAACAGAATAATTGAAGTTCCGAGTGCAAGCAGCGGATTCACCAGCGCCAGCCAGATACCGAGCGCAGCAACAACTGTGAGGGAAAAATAGAATACAAGCGCGAGAAAAATACTGCGAAGTCGCTCTGCGACGAGACCAATCATGCCAAAAATGTCGTCTAAATCATCGAGATATTGAATCAGCATTTCCATTTGCCATCCTTAGCGAACAATAGACAGCAGCGGTCCGGCCGCCTCGGGACTAGCACTGTGGTTATCGCCTTCGGCATGAGAAGCGTTGTTCGAGTCCTTCGCAAGCGCGATTGCGCGATGAAAGAGTTCCCAGCGCTGCCGTGCCGATTCGCTCTTTAACGCTCCGACAGCAGAATCAGTTTTAAGATTTTTCTTCGACATACTTTAAATACTTGTTCGTACAGTTGGTAAAGTCGACTATAGGCACGTCGTAATAATCACTCCGTGAGGCAAGTCACAGCTTGCTTCAGAAATTGTGAATAGCGGGGTTTTATAGCGTGAAACTAGACGTAGTTCCGGCCAAAATTGCGACTCGTTTCACAATGTCATAGCGCCTGAATCGCGCACCTGGCTTATTACGTAAAACGCCGGCATCTTGCCGGCGTTTTGGAATTACCTATATGTGAGAACGCGGACTAATCGTCATTGCCTTGTTCTTTGGTCCAGTTGCGTTTGACCTGGTCAGACCAGTCGCGATATCCCTTCCATGAGTAAAGGGAAGGATCGATACCGGCGCGTCGACCACGCGGCGCTGGTGCCTTTGATATCCAACGTCGATACTGCCGCCACCCATCTGCATCGTTTGCCGCAGGCTCAACTCTGACTGGAGTCGCGTCATCCGTCTTTGGACGGGCCTCAGCATCCGTGCCGTAACTGTCGACCCATCTCATATGCTTGCTATCTGGCATCGTTTTGCTCAATCGATCCTATGAACAAATGCTAGTTCCCATTCACCATAAATCACAGGAACTGCATCACAATGCGGTAGGGCATTTTTCTGTTTTAATTCAATAGGTTACTTGCTGTTTTTACTTAATCACGTAGCAGGGACGGTAATCTCCGCCCGATATCTTCATGCGTCCCTGCTGCACAAAGACCGTTAGCAACTTGTCGAGCAGGCCCATGATTCGCTTCGATCCATCAATCTGAAAAGGCCCGTGAGCGTCGATTTGATCGGCCGTATCCTCTCTAACGTTGCCTGAAACGATGCCCGAGAACACGCGCCGAAGATTTGCCGCGAGAATATGCGTCGGCAGATCCTCGCTGATCTCGATCTCCCGCATCGATTCGTGGCTGGCGACAAAAGGCGATTGGAATTCCTTATCGATTCTGAGATGCCAGTTAAAATAGAACGCATCGCCGTGCGATTTGCGAAAGTCCAGCACATCATTGAGGCTGGATTTCATTTCTCTTGCAACAGCCTGTGGGTCCTCGATGATGATCTTGTACCGCCGTTGTGCATTCTTACCGAGGATCGCGCCGACAAATTCATCGATCTGCCGAAAGTAGGGCTCCGCGGATCTCGGTCCGGTCATGATCATTGGCAATGGCTGGCCGTGATTATCAGGATGTAAAAGCACACCCAGCAAATACAAAATTTCCTCCGCAGTGCCAACGCCACCAGGGAAAACGACGATGCCGTGGCCGATTCTGACAAATGCCTCAAGGCGTTTTTCCATGTCCGGCATGATGACCAGCGAATTTACTATCGGGTTCGGCGATTCGGCCGCGATGATGCCGGGTTCAGTGACGCCAACGTATCGTCTGTTGCGTATGCGTTGTTTTGAGTGTCCGATGGTGGCGCCCTTCATTGGCCCCTTCATGGCGCCGGGTCCACAGCCTGTGCACACGTGCAAACCACGCAGCCCCATCTCGTAACCAACCAACTTTGTGTATTCGTACTCAACACGACTGATTGCATGTCCGCCCCAGCAGACAACCAGGTTGACCTGCGCCGGGAGGGTCAGGAGTCGAGCGTTCCTAAGAATGTGAAATACGGCGTTGGTCACGCTTTCCGGCGACTCCAGGTCGAAACGGCCGCTGTTTAAGATTTCGTTGCGTGTAAACACGATATCGCGCAACACGGCAAACAGTAATTCACGCGTGCCCCGAATCATTACACCGTCCACGAAAGCGGCCGCCGGCGCGTTTTTCAACGAAATCTTAAGCCCCCTGTCCTGCTGAATGAATCCGACCTCAAAATCGCGATAAGCATTGAACACTTCCCGCGTATCGTCCATGTTGCTGCCCGAATTCAGTACGGCGAGCATGCAGCGTCGTAACAGCGGATACAGCCCGCTGGCGCCACTGCTCTTTAGCAGATCAACTTCGAATTGGGAAAGAACCTCAAGGCTGCCCTCGGGCCATACTTCCGCGTCAACACATTGCGCAGACGTTGTCATGGATCAGGGACGGATTTCGATCGGGGTGTCCTCACCGGTCATAAGCCAGATGTCGATCATGTCGGAGTTGGACAACGCGATACAGCCGTTGGTCCAGTCCTGAGTCCGGTAGTACGTCTCCGAATGAATCGGCATATTCGGCTGCCCATGAATCATGATGGAGCCGCCCGGATCCACTCCAAGCCTGTTCGCCTCGCGCCAATCTGACCTGCTCGGGTAGGAGACGTGAATTGACAGGAAAAAGTCACTGTTCTCATTGCGAACATCGAGAGTGTAATTACCTTCGGGTGTCTTGAAATCGCCTTCCTGTTTTTTGTGGCCCACTGGGCGAATTCCCAATGCGATCCTGAAGGTGCGAAATATCTCGCCGTCTTTCAACAAGTGCAGGTTGCGATTCGCCTTTTCAATGACAACCCGGTCAGCCGTCGGAAACTCACCGGCCTGCATAAGGGCCGGAGTGAGTAGCACGAAAACGGCCAATACGCTCTTCGCGATTAATCGTGGATCAGTCATTACACTCAATGCTAACAAACCTCGGTCGCCCGGAAAACGCCCCTGGTCAACCTACACGTTACGCCCAGCAACCCAGCCGATCGCGAAACCGATGCCGCCGGCAACCATCGTATAGATCGGAAGATATTGAAATACGCGACCCGGATACGGGGCGCCGCTGAACATATCATTGAGATTAACCGTATACGCATAGTGCAGGTAAAGCGACAGCCCCAGGGTCGGAATCGCGTAGCCTACGGTAGCAAGCGGCAGCCGCATGCCCGAGCCGGCCCATGCGCCGCCGCCGCGATGCAATGTCACCCACGAGATCAACACGAGCACAATCGGCGGGATCACGTTACGCACGACATAGGGCCCGCCTTCCTGCACATCAGCAATCCAAAAACCCGCGGCAGCCGTGACAAGGATCACCGGCAATAGTCGCCAGAAAACCGCGCCGCCGGAGCGCTGCATTAGTCTTGCTCCAAGTCGGTCAACAGTGGGATTTGCACCTTGGTACCGGGTATGACCTTGTGCAGATCAATACCCGGGTTGTATTGGCGAAATAACCAGACCGGCACTTTGTACCGACGCAGCGCCAGTATCCAGATCGATTCGCCGCGCCGGATCGTATGCTCGATTACACCGCTGATAATATGCTGCCGAAAGAAACTGTCCTGTTGCCCACGATGATAGGCAACACGGCGCTCTTCGAAGTTCTTCGCGTCGACAGTATCAAGGTCGAGTTTGATACGCTGGCCAACGTCAACCGGCGTTCGGAACGCGAGGCCATTAAGATCACGCAGCCTTTGTGTCTTAATCTCCAGCCAGTCACCGAAATGTCCGAGCGTTTCAAGGGGCTGCACCTCAATCGTTTTGTCTGCCGAGACGCTGTAGTCGCTTGGATCAGAAAGTAAGGCTGTCTGTATCCTGCCAAGCAGGCTGACTGCAAATTCATTGGCCAAAGCCCCTGCCGTCATTCCCTCGATGGCTGCCTCCTTGACCACAGGTCCCGCGCTCGCAACGATTGCGGCTTTTGCCGGGACGGCCACAGTCGGAGCCGGACCTGCCGCTGGCAGGCGCAGCCGCTGCCCCGCGCGAATACGGTTCCTGCTGTTGAGATTGTTTAGCGCTACCAGCGTCGACACCCGTGTGTCGTAAGTCTCAGCAATTTCCGACAACGTGTCGCCGCGCGCAATGGTATGAAACATGTCAGGCAGCTGCTTATTGAAAACGGAGTCGCTCCCCAACCCCGCCAGAATTTGCGTCAGAGACTTCTTGCTGCCGCCTGCCAAAACCCGCAGCTCGTAGCCCTTTGGCAAGTACTTGCTGCCCTGCCATACCGTTGCTTGCAATGCAGGATTGTGCTTCGCAAGTTGCGTCGACGAAATTCCGAGCGCCTTTGTCAAACCAGACATTGAAACGTATTTTTTGAGACTCGCGACAGAGTAATTCGTTGGCTGCTCAAGCTTCAGGCCCGGGAAATATTTGTCTGTGTTCTGGTCAACCTCTCTTGCGGCCAGAAAGGCAACATAGAAGTTCCTTGACGCAAATCCAAACGTCCGACTGTTGTATTTGCGCAAGATATCAACGTATGCGGTGTCGCCGTACTTGCGCATCGCCCTGCGCACTCCGGAAAGTCCGTGGTTGTACGCCGTAATGGCCATCGGCCAGTTGCTGGTAATCGAGTAGTTGTAAGCCAGCAGTCTGGCGGCGCCGCGCGTGGCCGCGAACGGATCGTTGCGCTCATCAACGACGTGATCAACGCGCATGAAACGGCGGCCCGTGCTGCGCGTGAATTGCCAGATTCCCGATGCGCCTACATGGGATCGTGCGTGGGGATTGTAGGAGGATTCAACGTGCGGCAGTGCGGCAAGATCAATCGGTACGCCAAGTGATCTGAACTGCTCATTGACGTAGTCGCGCCAGCGACCCGAGCGCTGCATGCCGCGACGAAAGCGGTCGCTCAGGCCCTGTTGATATCGAATGCGCCCGACTGCCGCACGCAGGGTTGAATTACTAACATCAGCCGGCCATAGCGACAGTACCCGCGCCTCCTCGTCTGTCAGGTTGTCCCGCTTGCCGGACGCCAGCGATCGTAACGTCGCCTGCAAACTCTTGCGACGCTTCGCAACAGTTCTTTGTCGCGCACGCCGCGAGAGATCGGCGGGCATAGGGAGTTGATCGTAGACGACTCCGAGATTGCGGTTGTCATGCAACACACCGTCATCGCTCGCGTAGCGCGTGAAAATCGAAATCCAGAAATCGACGTCAGGCTGCAACTCATCTGGCTGTGGAAACGTCTCGTCTGACCATGCAAACGCCGGCAAAAGAGCCACAAAAAGGAACAAAAATGGTCTTGTGCTTGTCATCTAGGATAATTCAAGTTTCAATTGTAAATTCCTGTAAATTCTTGATTAGTTCACAGACAATTGCCGTGATTTACCGTATTTTAGACCCTGCATGAGCGCCCTACGCCGACAATCTCACACTTACGACAGCATTTGCCAATACTTTGCTGCAATTGCCGCTTTGCTGGCCTTAATTGTGGCTCACGCCGGCGAGGTTGCGACCGAGCCGCTACCGGCCGAGTCCGTCGTGCCGCTCGCCGAAGCCGTCACAACCGCCGAGGGCAAAGCCGAACCAATGCATCTGCTGAATACAGACATTCCGCCCGGTACTGCCATGCGCTTGTCCTGGTCGGCAACCGAGTTATTCGAAGGTGTTCCAGTCTCGACGCCGGTCCTCGTCGTAAACGGGGCGTTCCCGGGACCAACGCTGTGCCTTACGGCGGCGGTGCACGGCGATGAACTCAATGGGATCGAAATCGTGCGACGTGTCCTGCATGAAATTGAGCCACAGAAGCTGTCGGGCGCAGTCATCGGGGTACCTATAGTCAATGTACAGGGGTTCCGTCGCGGCTCACGCTACCTCCCTGACCGGCGCGATCTCAACCGATACTTTCCCGGTAATTCGAACGGCAGTGCGGCCGCAAGAATCGCGCACTCACTGATTACAAACATAATCGTGCACTGCGACGCGCTGGTCGATTTGCATACAGGTTCTTTCGAGCGCGTCAACCTGCCACAAATACGTGCGGATTTGCGCAACCGCGATGTCGTAACGCTTACGCTGGGATTCGGCTCTATGGTTGTACTGCACAGCGAACCGATCATCGGCACTCTTCGTCATGCGTCAACGCTTGCCGGTATTCCGGCTGTTACGGTCGAAGCCGGCGGACCATCGCAGCTTGAGCTTGCCGAAGTAAAACAAGGCGTCAAAGGCATAAAAATCCTGTTGACGACTCTCGACATGGTTAAAAAGATACGACTCTGGGCAGACCCGGAGCCCGTCTACTACCGCTCTTCCTGGGTGCGTGTCAACAACGGCGGCATCTTGCTGTCTGACGTAAGCCTCGGCAGTACTGTCAGGGAAGGCGACTTGCTCGGGACGATAACGGATCCCATGAACAACGCGCGCACAGAGCTGCGATCGCCTTACGCAGGACGCATCATCGGTATGGCGCGTAACCAGGTGGTCATGCCGGGCTTTGCCGCATTCCATGTCGGCATACAGACAGATCGTGTCGGCATAGAAACCGACCCGGTCACCGTCGAGGAACCGGAAATCGATGTCAACCGGAATTCCAGCGACGGTGGTTACGTGGACGGAATGTCCGAGTAAACTGCGGTCCCTATGGCCGCGATCAGAAAACCACTTTCCAGTTACTGGACCCCCAAGTACTGGCCGATCTGGCTAATCATGGGGGCTCTGCGCCTTGTTTGCCTGCTGCCACATGCTGCAGCGCTCGCTATCGGTCGCGTGTTCGGTCGATTGGCACATCGTGTCGGCGGTTCCCGGCGCGCCGTCGTACGCCGCAATATCGAGCTGTGCTTTCCCCGCCTTTCACACGCTGAGCGCGACGAAATGACGAGCAAGCATTTCAAAGCGCTCGGTATGAGTATCATCGAGATGGGCCTTGGTCGATGGGCGAGCGACGCGCATTTGCAGTCCATCACTGAAATCGTAGGTGTCGAACACTTGCAGAACGCCGCCGAAGACGGACGCGGCATCATCCTCCTCACCGCGCACTTCACGACGCTCGAAATCAGCGGCCGTCTTATTGCGCTACATAGCTCGGGTCTTGATGCCGTTTACCGCAAGAACCGCAGCGACTTCATCACCGAACTGCAGCGCAGCGGTCGCGAACGATCTGCCGATTCGACGATAGAGAAACGCGATATCAAGAAAATGGTTCGTAGTTTGCGGGCAGGTCGCACCGTCTGGTATGCGCCGGACCAGAGCTACAATCGCAAAGGCTCCGTCGTCGTCGACTTTTTTGGCGTACCAGCGATGCACACAACGGCGACATCAATCCTCGCACGACTAGGCAAGGCAGTTACGATTCCGTATTTTCCACAACGCAAAAGCGACGGCAGTTACGTCTTGACGCTGCTGCCGCCGTTTGAGAATTACCCGAGCGACGATCCTGTTGACGACACGCGACGCTATGTCAAAGTCCTGGAAGATCATATTCGCATCTGCCCGGAGCAGTACCTTTGGATTCACCGCAAGTTCAAGAATCTGCCACAGGAGTATCCGGATTATTATTCCGATCTGGAACCATCGAAATAACCTTCGAGAAGTTGCTCCCAGTTCGTTGCCTGGTAATGCAACATCGGGTCCATTACCAATATCTTCTCAAGCGAGCGATGCAGGCGACTGAGCGTTTCCTGCTGCCAGTGGCCAGGCTCTTTTAGTGCGCCCTTGTCGAAATCCAGCATCCACACGTCGCCGTCGCCGTCAATTTGCAGGTTGTATGCGTTCATGTCCGCGTGATACACGCCTGCTTGGTGAAACTTCTGAATAGCGGTACCGATCGACCTCCAGAACGCCTCGTCGCGTTCGTGTTCGGCTATGTACTGCGACAGTGGCACCACATTCGGAATCCGAACTGTGATGAGATCCGCCGTGTAGAACGTGCCGCGGCGGCAATATCTCGCTGCCGCTGGGCGAGGTACGTTCATGTTGTTTGCAGCGAGCTTGTCCAGCAATCGCCACTCCAGAAAGCTGCGTGTGCTGTCTTCCCCCGAGAACATGTAAATATCGCGAACGACTTTGCCGACGAGCCCGCCGCGCATGTAATGTCGCAACACGAATTGTCGCGGTATGTTGCCGACGAAGGTCGTGTTGCCTCGGCCGCTGGAACGCAATGGCCCGCTCAGTGCCTCCGCATGTAACCAACCTTGCGGCGTAAACCGCTCCGCAGATATCTGGTTGATAATCGCCTTATCGTATAGGATGGCGCCGGTCTCGGTCTTCTCGACGGTTTCGGTCAACGGGTCTGTCCTTCTCAATACACTTTGTCGGTTTGTGGTGTCTGCACTGATTCTTCAATCACAACCAGAAAGCATCTGCGTGATACGCCTTTCGGCAATTGGCGATACCTGTCATGCACTCGCTGTTATTCGTCGTATGCAGGACAACTGGCCCGCCGCTCGAATTACCTGGATTATAGGCAAGACCGAAGCGTCGCTCATGGCCGATATTCCGGAGATCGAGTTTATCATCTTCGACAAATCCAAAGGCCGTCACGCATACGCTGACGTGCGCGCCCAGCTCAACGGCCGTGAATTCGATGTCGCACTATGCATGCACGCGTCCATGCGCGCTAATTTCTTATGCCGAATTGTCCACTCACCGATCCGCCTCGGCTTCGATCGTGTACGCGCGCGCGACTTTCAGTGGCTGTTTACGAATCGAAAAATTCCGGCCGCGACGGGTGAGCACGCGCTGGAAGCGATGATGTCATTTGCCACGGTTATCGGTGCAGCGCCACGCAGTATGCGCTGGGATATCCCTCTCGATGATCGCGCGCGGAGATTCGCAGAGGAGTTCGCCAGCAATGGCAAGCCGCTTGTGGTTATTAGTCCGTGCAGCAGTCAGCGCAGCCGCAATTTCCGCGATTGGAGTATCGATAAGTACGCAGCAACTATCCGGCACCTGCGGGATAAAGGATGTCGCGTCGTTCTGACCGGAGGTCCGAGTGAACGAGAACGAGCGTATGGTAAGGCACTAGCGACGGACGGGGCTGCCGACAACCTCGTCGGCATGACATCGTTAAAAGAACTTGTCGCACTTATCGACTCGGCCGATTTGATAATCTGCCCCGATTCCGGTCCCGCTCACATGGCAACCGCGGTCAGTACTCCGGTGCTCGGTTTGTATGCGACTACGAATCCGAATCGCAGCGGCCCGTTTGTATGTCGCGAACTGATCGTCAATCGCTACCCGGACGCGGCTCATAAGTTCCTGGGCAAATCGCCCGATCAGCTCAGATGGGGCCAGCGCGTACGCCATTCTGATGCGATGGATTTAATCACTATTGAGGACGTTACCGACAAAATTGACGCTTTTTTCGATACTTAGCCTCGTTTTTCAGCTAATCGTCATTGTCTGTCAGGCGGTATTGCGCCCCACAATACGGACATTTGGCCTCGCCTGTCGCCGCTATCGGCAGGTAAACCTTCGGGTGTGAATTCCACAGATACATACCCGGCATCGGACAGCTCAGCGGCAAGTCCTTGGCGCGCACCCCGTACTGGTGTTGTGCATTCGCTGGAATCAGGTTCTGGTCGACGGTTCCTGCTCTGACTGCCACGGTATCCTCGGTTACTTTATTTGACTGGGTAGAGAATTATAAGCACAGAATGTTATCGCGGCCACGGCTTGTGCGTGTAACCTGATTAGTCATACTAGCCAGTCGTCCCAGGTGGAGACCACAAATTTTCGCTCTGCCGTAAATTCTGCCGCACCGCTATGTGCAGCCTGACCGTCGAGAGCGAGGTGATGCAGACACAGACGGTAACTACGATAGACATCCTGCAAACGTTCGCCAGTGGCGTCATCCAGGCAGCCCTCGGCAATCAGTGCATCGAGCTGGCGAATGTTGTCTGAGTAGCGAATGACATCCGGATGTGAACTGGCCTGGCTCAACACCAGGTACTGCACCAGGAATTCGATATCGCCGATCCCGCCGCGCCCGTGTTTGAGGTCGAATACGTCAGCATCGCTTTTATCAAGTTCCTTGCGCATGCGTTTACGCATTGAAATGACATCATCGCGAAGCTTGTCGCGCCGCACACGGCCGGTTAGCGTATCGCCACGAATGCGCTCGAATTCCCTGGCCACGGAATCGCTGCCGGCGACTGCCCGTGCACGTAACAGGGCCTGATGTTCCCAGGTCCAGGCGTTTTCCTCCTGGTACCGCTCGAACGCTTCTGTTGTAGTAACCAGCAGCCCGGACCGGCCGTCCGGCCGTAGCCGTGTGTCCACTTCGTAGAGCTCGCCGGACCCGGTCTGGGTTGTCAAAAAATGCACGAGACGTCGCACAAGGCGCCCAAAAAACATACCGTTATCAAGTGGCTTGTCACCGTCGGTTAGCTGCTGGCTGCCACACGAATCGTGCAGGAACACGATATCCAGGTCCGAACCATAGGACAATTCGAGGCCGCCGAGTTTGCCGTAACCAATAATGCCGAACCCCGCCTCATGGGACTTGCCGTCAACAACGTAGCGCGGCACACCATGTTGAGTCGTAAGATCCCGCCAGGCAACTTGCAGCGCTTCATCCAATACGATTTCGGCCAACCATGTCAGCCCGTCGCTGACCTTCATAATCGGCAACTCGGCATTGAAATCGGCTATGGCAATGCGAAACATTGTCGCGCGCTGATGCTGCGCGATCGCCATCATGTGCTCTTCGCTATCGCCAATCCCGCCGTTTTGCAGGCGCTGCCGCAGTTCGGCTGCGAGATCGTCTTTCACTACCTGCACGGAGTAATTGTGCGGGTCCAGCAGCTCATCGAGAAGCACGGGATACCTGGCTATCTGCTCGGCGATATATGAACTCCGCTCGCATAAGTCGACCAACCTGGATAGCGCCCTTCGATTCTCATTCAGCAACGCCAGGTAGGCACTGCGCCGTAGTATTCGCTCAACGACGGCGAAGGTTCGCGTTAGCGCGAGCAGCGGTCGCTCTGCCTTGCCTATTCGCAGTATGAGTTCCGGCATGAAACGCTGCAGACGAATTTGAGCGGTGGCATCAATCTGCCTGGTCGCGGCAGCGTTTGCGAACGTCGTAATCTTCGCAGCGATCTCAGGTACGCCGTCACTGATATGGTCGTGCAGTAAATCAACCCACTGTTGCTTATCCGCATTTGCAGTCCATGCCACCCCGATCTGTTGCCGGAACGGGCTGTCTTCGACGTTGCTGCGAAACGCGATCGCCGTAAACTGCGAGGAAATTGAATCGCGATGCTCGCTGAGATCGCCGTTCAGGTCATCCCAACTATCATAGCCCATGGCCAGACAGAGCCTGGCCCTGTCCACCGCGTCACCCGGAAGATCGTGAGTCTGCTCGTCGCGAATCGCCTGGATGAAGTTTTCCAGGCGTCGCAGAAATCGGTAGGCAGCTCCGATTTGTTCGGCGCCCTGCGGCGTAAGTCCACGGTCACTAATGAGCTTTGGAAGTACTGTTTGCAGCTCCCGATTTTGAAGCGCAGGCTCACTACCGCCACGCACGAGCTGCAGGGTTTGCACTATGAACTCGGCCTCACGAATACCGCCGGGCCCGAGCTTGATGTTGTCTGCGAGTTCGCGGCGGCGAACTTCCGCAGCAATCATCGCCTGCATCTCTCGAAGAGACTCAAATACGCCGTAGTCGAGATAGCGGCGGTATACAAACGGCCGAATCAGATTTGAATTGAGTTCCTCCAGTACCTGCGGCTCGGGTTGCGAGCCGACGACCCGCGCTTTGACATAGGCGTATCGCTCCCAATCCCGACCGTGCTCTAGCAGGTATAGCTCCAACGCTGCGAAACTGACTACGGGCGGACCGCTGTCGCCGAACGGCCGCAATCGCGTGTCGACACGAAACACAAATCCGTCCGCCGTTACCTCGTCGATAAGTGCAATGATATGGCGCACAAGCCGCGTAAAATACTCCTGCGCGCCGACGTGGCGATCGCCATCGGTATCGCCATCTTCTGGAAAGCAAAAAATCAGATCGATGTCGGATGAGAAATTGAGCTCCCGCCCGCCAAGCTTTCCCATACCCAGAATTACGAGCGGTACGACCGCGCCAGCAGCGTTACGGACGTGGCCGTATTGCGACCTGAGCTGTCGCCGGGAGTAGCGTGTCACGCCGTCAAGCAAGCTGTCGGCAAGTATCGAAAGTTGTCGTAATGATTCGTCAAGACTTGCAAGACTGAAAATTTCGCGCCATAGAACACGCAGCATGAAGCGGTTGCGAAAACGACGTAACTGCGCCTTGACATCGTTTGCAGCGGCGTCGCTTGTCGCGATCCCGGAAATAAAATCAGCAAGCTCATCGGCGTCGGCGGGCACATTAAATGACTGGACATTGTCGACGAACCAGGTCCACTCGCGTAATAGCGTATTGCCTGCGAATTCGCTGCAGGCGACTAAGCGCGCGACGGGCGCGAACCACTCGGCGCGCAAGGTGTCGAGGTTCTGCCGCTCAGACTGGTGTTCAAACCATAGCTCGACTGGCTGTCGCAGCTCTTCGGGCAGTCCTGCGACAACGTCGACAATTCGTTTCTCGACGGCATCCCCCATGCCTCGCAGTCTAACCAAAATCCCTACCACGCCGGCACTATTACCGTCGCGCATATTCTCTGGCAGAATTCATGCCTATGGAACCCAGGCACTTGCTCATAGTTTTCCACTCGCAATCCGGAACGACGACACGGATGGCCGAGGCCGTCATTCGTGGTGCAAACAGCGCCGACATTGATGGTGTAGAGGTTAGGGTCAGACCAGCGCTGGAGGCTGATGCCGAGGATCTTCTTTGGGCCGACGCATTCATTCTTGGCACTCCTGAGAACTTCGGCTACATGAGTGGCGCCATGAAGTACTTCCTCGATCGTGTCTACTATGCCTGCGAAGGCAAGCTTGATGGCCGGCCGTACGCGCTTTTCGTTCGTGCAGGAAATGATGGCACGGGAGCTATCAGCAGCATGCGTCGAATTCTTACGGGGCTAGCCGTGAAAGAAGTGCAAGAGGCGCTTCTGGTTGTTGGCGAATTTGATGAATCGCGCCTCGACGATTGTGAGGAGCTAGGCCTGACGCTGGCGGCTGGTCTTGAGGCGGGCGTGTTTTGAGCTGCTATCCTGTTGACGACAGTTCATCTGACAGTTCAGACAGAATTGATGCCAGCGGGCTCGCCTTGGCAATGATATGCCCCTGCGCATAGTCAACACCGAGTTTGCAGAGCAGTTTTCTCGCTTTCTCGGTTTCGACATATTCGGCAACTGTTTTTAGCTTCATCACCTTCGCCACCTGGGTAATGGCCGCCACCATCGCTTCCGAAATGCGATTTTTTGTAATGTCGCGAATGAAGCTACCGTCTATCTTTAATGTATCAACGTTAAAATTCTTGAGATACGCAAATGAACTCAGTCCGACACCGAAGTCGTCAAGCGATATCTGGCATCCGCAATGACGTAGCCTGTCGATAAATGCCTGGGCCTTGTCGAGGTTGGAGACTGCTGCCGATTCGGTAATCTCGAAACAAAAAGAAGAATAACCAAGCTTGCTCTGTTCGATCTCCTCTTCGATGAACTGGAGAATGTCGTCGTCACCAAGCGACTGCCCGGACAGGTTTATTGAGAAAACCGCACCTTGTTGCTCGACGGTCTTATGCGCTTCGGAAAGTCTGGCGATCGAGTTAGATACTACCCAGCGATCGATTTGCGGCATCATGCGATAACGCTCGGCAGCTGAAAATAGTGCGTCTGTCGAAACGCGCTCGCCCTGATCATCATCCATGCGTAAAAGTATTTCAAAACGCGGACTGGCGGATGAGTCAGAAAGGCTCGTTATTGGCTGTGCGAGTAATTCAAACTGGTCGCCGTCCAGGGCCTGCTGGATTGCGGCAACCAGTTGCATATCATCAAAACGACGAACAGCACTCCGATTTTTCTCGTCAAACATTTCAATACGGTCACGACCATGGGCTTTCGCCGCCTCGCACGCCATTCGCGCGGTCGTCAAGACGTTGCCAACGTCTCCGTCGTCACGATTAAACTCCGCGATTCCAATACTTATCGTGACCTGCAGGGACTTATCGCCCTCCAGATATCTCAGGGCCGAACTCTTGCTACGAAGTCTGTTCGCATAGTCCAAAGCCGCCTCCGAGTCGGCGTGAGTCAACAGCAGGCAGAAGTCGTCCCCTGTCAATCTCGACAGCACTCCACTTTTTGGCAAGTCTTCTTCGAGCAGGCGTGCGAAGCGTGTGATGACTTCATCACCAGCTTTGCGACTGAAACTGTCATTGACGAGCTGCAGGTTGTCGAGATCAAAGTACACCACCTGATGTACATCCGCTTCGGATGTCAACGCGTTATACGACTCTTGCAGCTGTGCCTCGAAACCAGAGCGATTCATGAGTCCGGTCATGCCGTCGAACGATTGCTCGATAACATATTCAACCTTGCGCACGATATGCCTCATGAAACGCCGGTCACACTTGGCAAATTGTTTCTGGTCAACGCGCCCGAGTTGCGCGAGCAGCCCTTCGACATTGCCCTGCTGATCGAGTAGCGGGCACAATAATGCCTGGTAGCTCTTCCCGGCTTTGCTACCTGCCCCTTCGACCGCGGGGATCTCGAAGATCATGGGCTTGCGCTGGCCTTCAAGTTTTGGCAGCAATTGTTCGATGAGATAGCGATCCACGACCTTGCGATTTACATTCTTCCAGCTCGAGTGTGTCGCGCTGATACGAATACGCTTGGATGGAATCAGCAGGACACTGTAATTGATGCCGAGGTAACGTCCGCTCTGGCCGACCAATTGCGCAAGACTCAAGTGCCGCCGCGACGAACCGTGAATTCTTTCATCGATTTCATAGACGAGCTCAAGCTCTTTCTCGACGTCGTCGGCGCGACGATTTGAGCCAAGCAATTCCTTGCCGACATGCAAGCTTTCGCCTAGCAGTTCGATGGCTGGTTCTAAAATATTCTTCAGTAAGCTGGGGTTGAACGACGCTGACTTGCCAGCATTTTTGGAAAACAGCGCGATGAGAATACCGATACTGTTCACGTCATCACTGAATACAGGTAACGCCAGAACGGTACGCCCTGACGACAGGGTGCGGCGCAGTATTTCGTCGTCGTTGCCGAGGTTGTCTATGACCTCTTCAGGCAACTCGGCTACGAAATTATCAATCTCGTAGTCCTCAGCACCGTCACTACTCCAAACACATTCTCGAGCGCGATCGTAAAAGCAGAAAACCTGTGCTCTGGGTACCAGCGAATGCAGCAAACGTGAAGCCTTGCCGACGCTCCTTTTTGTTGCGAGGTTATGCAGTTTCGCTGTCACTCATCGCTCCCGACACACAGTTGGAAGTATCAATGTCACACGATGCCAGCGCAGGACGCAGCTGACTGTGACTGATGTCTCAGCGCTTGCTTATTTCCTCTATTTACTCAGTAATTCACGCAACTTTTGCTGCGATTTGTCGTAATCAGCTGCTCGGCGCCCACGGTATGAGCGCCTTGCTTCAGCTACAGGCTTGCCAGCCAGTCGTCATCCGATCCTTCATTGACCCCTTCAAACAGTGGTGTACTCAGGTAGCGCTCGCCGGTATCGGGCAGCATCGCCAGGATTACGGATCCTTGCGGCGCATTTTCGGCAATCTCGAGTGCTGCCGCGAGAGTTGCGCCAGAAGAGATACCCGTGAAGATTCCTTCCCTGGCCGCTAGATCGCGCGCCACCTCAATTGCGCGATCGTCGGAAACCGGCAGCAGCTCATCGAACACGTCGCGATTGAGGACCTCCGGTATAAAGTCCGGCGTCCAGCCCTGGATCTTGTGTGGCTGCCATTCATCGCCGGCCAGCAATGCTGCAACCGCAGGTTCAGTAGCAACTATTTTGACCTCGGGCCGGGCCGCTTTCAATACCTCACCAGCGCCCGTCATCGTGCCACCCGTGCCGTAACCGGTGACCCAGTAGTCGAGTCGCCTACCTGCGAAATCGCTAAGAATTTCCGGCCCTGTGGTGTGGCGGTGGTACTCAGGATTTGCCTCGTTCTCAAACTGCCTGGCGAGGAACCAGCCGTGCTTTTCCGCGAGTTCCTCAGCCCTTTTGACCATGCCCGTGCCGCGTTCAGCTGCCGGCGTCAAAATGACCTTGGCTCCCATGCCACGCATTATCTTGCGGCGTTCGACGGAAAAGGAGTCCGCCATCGTCGCAACGAACTGGTAACCCTTGGCTGCACAGACCATCGCAAGCGCAATTCCGGTGTTACCGGACGTCGCCTCAATAACGGTCTGACCGGGTTTCAGCGTGCCGCGCTTCTCGGCATCATAAATTATGGCGATCGCCAGCCGATCCTTGACCGAGGCAAGCGGATTGAATGACTCAACCTTCACGTACATCTCGACGTGGTCTGGACCCATACTGTTGAGACGCACCACCGGCGTATTGCCGATGGTCTCAAGAATGCTGTTGTAAATCATTTCGGTATCCTTATTCTGGGATATTACGAATGGATGTAGCACACTATGCTGAATCTGTATTTCCGACAACCGGCATAGCAGCAGAAATCTGCAATCCGATTGAAACTCAATAGAAAAACTTCTGTCACATATTTGAACACTTCGAGACAGTCACGCGCATGAAGCTGCAGCAACTAAAATACCTGCTGGCGATTGTCGACAACGGACTGAATATCACCGCTGCCGCTGAACGCTTGTATACGAGTCAGCCTGGAGTGAGCAAGCAACTGAAATTGCTGGAGGAAGAGCTCGGTCTGCAGCTGTTCACGCGCAAAGGCAAAAGCCTCGGTAGCATTACTGCTGCCGGGCACCAGGTGATTGACAGGGCTCGCGTGATCATGCGCGAAGCTGAAAATATCCGAAGCCTTGCCGCTGACTACTACCAGGAAGAAGAAGGCGCGCTCTCAATTGCGACAACACATACGCAGGCGCGCTATGTCTTGCCAGATATTATCGCCGAATTTCGCAAGCGCTATCCCAGGATCGGCCTTGACCTTCACCAGGGTACGTCTGAGCAGATCGCGGACATGATCGCCGCGAACGACATCGACTTCGCCATTGCGACAGGATCGAAAGACCTGTTTACCGACCTGCTGCTTATACCCAGCTATCGATGGGACAGGTCGATCGTCGTACCCAAGGGTCACGAATTGACGCAGCTGGGTCGCAAGATCACATTGCACGACCTGGCCAAGTACCCGCTTGTCACCTACGTGTTCAGCTTCGGCGGCCAGTCCTCATTGAAGCGTGCCTTCGAAGACGAGGGCCTCGAACCCGACGTCGTGTTTACCGCGCGCGATGCAGACGTCATAAAAACATACGTCCGCATGGGCCTGGGGGTCGGTATCGTCGCCTGTATGGCCGCGAATTGTGCGGACCAGAAGGACTTACAGGTTCTCGACGCCGAGGGACTGTTCCCCCGCAGTACGACCTGGATCGGTTTCCGCAAGAACGCCGTATTGCGTCGCTACATGTTCGATTTCGTGAAATTGTTTGCGCCGCATGTTTCGACGCGGCAGATGGATGACATACGACGCGCGACGAGTCAGGACGACATCGACGGCCTGTTCGAGCAAAATGAGCTCCCTGTTCGCAGCGAATGTGTCGACGGCATTATCGAGGCCGCCTGATCACGCCACCTAGTAGATGCGTATGCCTCCGTGCCGGATACGGCTACGACGATCGACCCACCAAATCCCGAACAAGAAACCACCGAGCAGGCAAACACCGATCGCAGCGGCTACCCAGTTCACCGGCAGGCTGCCTTTGTACTGATTTTTCAGACCCTTAAATCCTGCATTCTGTTCCTCTAGCTCCTCGACCAGGGACTCGGACGCCTGCAGTTTCGAGGCGAGGTCTGTTGTTTCGCTTTGCAAGTTACTGATGGTTTCGGCCGGAGCAGCGAAAGCCAGTCTCATTTCCTCAAGTTCAGCTGCGAGCGCATCTCGCTCGGCCATGGTTTCAGCAACAATCAGCTTTGCCGGTTTGTCGCTGACAAGGTAGGCCGACTTGACCCATCCCTCGGTGCCATTGGGCATTTGCACATTCGCGTAGTTGCGATCACGGGTCAGGACTTCCATCGCCTGACCGCTCTCCAGCATCCGAAACGGTCTGCCGCTGGTATCCGGGGCTTCATAAAGCCCCAGTCGAAGGTTGTCGGTGACGTATACGGTGTCAGCCACGACGGCTAGTGGCAACGATGCCAAAAGCCCAAGAATCAAACGCATTTTCGATCTCCATTACCCGCCGCGAGTGTACTACACGATCGGGGCAAGTCTACGAGCTATTGTTCGTGTAGCCAGCGCAGCAGAGCTTCCTGTACTTCCTCGCCCGGGCCACGATGGATATCGCGGTAATTCTGCAGAACGACGACAACGAAGCGGCGGCCCGAACGCGACTGCAGGTAACCCGCAATTGCAGCGACATGGTCAAGCGAACCTGTCTTCAGGTGCGCTATGCCGGCGAGGCCGTTGTCCTCGAAGCGCTCCTCCAGCGTCCCGTCAAGACCGGATAGAGACAACGATGCCAGGTACTCTGGCATGTACGGCTGGCGCCAGGCGAATTCGAGGAGCGCGCTCATGTGCTTCGCCGTAATGCGGGTGTTTCTCGACAGGCCTGCGCCATTGTCGATCACGATATCGTCTGACTCCAGCCCGTTGTCGGCCAGCCAATTCGCAAGGACCTGTTTGCCACTTGCCTCGCTACCGGGTGCGCCATTCACTTCCGCGGCCAGCGTGAACAGAAGATGACGCGCCATGACATTGTTGCTGTGTTTGTTCAGGCGCGCGATGATTTCGCTAAGGGACAGGGACTCGAACGACAGTATTGGCTGCAGGGAATCGTCGGCAACGACATTGCGCCAGCCACCTTCGAAAATTCCCCCGGAATCGAGCCATAGCATTCGAAACAGACCATAAACATAGTCGTTGTGCGACAGCGTGCTGCGATCCATAGAATATTGCTCGCAGCGGCTGGGAAATCTGCCTGACAATGTGACCTCATCAAGTGACTTGTTCGCCGTTATCGTAATGCCGCGCTGATAGCCACGACATCTACCTGGCGCAAGACTGAGGCGATTATCCACGCGAAGATTATCGAGCGCCGGATCGAGCAGTATGTTGACGACATTGGTCGCGTGATCGGGTTCAAACCTGTAGCGAACAACGTTGAAATTCATCAAAAGGGCGTTCGGTGCGACATTGTATGCGCGCAGCGGTTGCCGGTCGAACGCGGCAGGATCGTAGTCACCGATCTCAAACCAGCTATCGTCAATCAGCAGGTCACCGGAAATTTCGTATATGCCCGCGTGGCGGATGTCTCTTAGCAGCTGCCAGACACGCTCGGTTACCAGGAACGGGTCGCCATGGCCCTTTATTAGCAGGTTGCCGTCGAGTCTGCCGTCCTGCAACTCGCCTTGCGCGAACACGTCGGTGCGCCAACGATATGCAGGGCCGAGGATATCCAGGGCAACCAGTGTCGTCAGTAGTTTTATCGTCGATGCCGGATTTCTCGGCTCATCGCCGCGCCAGTCCAGCACGGTCTCACCTGTCTCGACATCGGCCACATGAATACTCAGCGTCTCCGACGGAATCTGTCGCAGCTCGAGCGCACTTTGAACGCCGCTGGGCAACTCCGTTTCCGCATCAGGCGATGCAGACAGTGCCAAAAGAATTAGCGCTGAAAGTATCCTCATGTGGCAGACCGGTCGCGCGCCCGGCGCACTGGTTTCTTGATCCTAAGTGTTCGCACCCGGTCGGCAAGAGTCGTGGGGCGCACACCGAGTAATTCTGCTGCGCCGCCTTTGCCGGACACTTTCCAGTTCGCGCGATTCAACGCGCGGATAGTATTGCTCTTCTGAAATTCCCGCATATCCGTCTCGGTAAGAACCTCATCGTTATTGGCGGCCGTCACCGCCATTTCGTGGGAATCGACCTTGAGACCCGGCATTGAAAGGTCGAGGCGTAACACTTTGCCTGTAGACAGGATTACGGCCCTCTCAATCACATTCTTGAGCTCTCTCACATTACCGGGCCAGTCGTAAGCTCTCAAATTCGCGGTTTGCGCACGAGTAAGCGTTAACGAGTCGCGCCCGAAGTCATTGCACGTCTGTTCCAGAAAATACTGCGCAAGTTGTACAATATCTTCGCCGCGCTCGCGCAACGGTGGTACGTCCACAGGAAACACGCTCAACCGGTAGAACAGGTCTTCTCGAAAATCGCCCTGCACCATCAACTGCTCCAGGTCTCGATTCGTCGCGGCGATCACGCGCACATCAACCGATCGAGTAACATCGTCGCCGACACGCTCAAATTCGCTTTCCTGCAGGACACGCAGCAACTTGCCCTGTAATTCGTGGGGAATTTCACCCACCTCGTCAAGGAAGATCGTGCCACCGTCAGCGAGTTGAAACCGGCCAATTCGATCCCGATGCGCGCCAGTGAAAGCGCCCTTTACATGGCCAAAGAATTCGCTTTCGAATAGTTCTTTGGGGATCGATGCGCAGTTCACCTTTACCAGTGGCCCATCGGCACGGGGACTTTGCATGTGTATGGCATGCGCGACCAATTCCTTGCCCACGCCCGACTCACCCTGCACCAGGACGCTTGCAGGCGTTTCCGCGACGGCCTCAACTCGCCTCAGCATCTTTTGCAACGCGGTACTGGTACCAATCATGCGACCGAAGTTCATCGCAACATTGACTTCTTCGCGCAAGTAATCGCGCTCGCGTTCAAGCTCTTCGCGAAGGCGCGCGTTTTCGGCGAGAGTGCGGCGCAATTCACGTTCCGCCCGCCGCCACTCAGTGACATCTTTCGATGCGACAAGCATGCGATCGACATCGCCCGCGTCGTCACGATGCGAAATTGCAGACATCAGAAGGTCGAGTACGGTGCCGTCCTTGGCCAGCATCTGACGTTCCAGGTTATTAAAGTCGCCATCGCTGATGAGTTCCTGCAAACCGCCGTCAGCGTAGAACTTTCTGTCGCGTAGGCTAAAGAAATCTGTAATGGGTTTGCCGACAACCTCGTCGCGAGTGAAGCCGAGCTTGTTCAACCAATGATCCGTGACCGTAACGATCATCCCGTTGCCATCGACGGTATGCAACATGGCCGGCGTCGAACGATACAACGTCCGGTATTTGAAGTTTGCGCGGGCCTGGTCGGAAATCTCCGAGTACATGGCAACGGTACGCAGATACTCTCCGGCGCGATTGAATTCCACAAGCGCGTCGGTAACGCAATCGACTACCTCTCCCGAGCGCGTGATGAAACTGATGGGCTTGCTCTCGAGTTTGCCTGTGCGTCTAAGTGCCGGGCGCAGCTCTTTTCGAATCCTCTCGGCGCACTCTGGCGTAGCGAACTCCTCCGGGCTGTGGCCCACCATGTCATCGCGCGCGTAGCCTAGCCGCAACAACATCGCGTCGTTGACGTCCAGGTAGGTCCCGTCTTCCGCAATCGATGTCGCCATGACGGGCGCCTTGCGAAACAACCACTGGTAGTCATCATGAGAAATCATCGCCACATCTTACACGGTTTTTCGTAATTTATCTCACGATTTTTCGTAATTCCCGAAAATCCGTTACACATAATTATTTGTTAACTACTTGTTTTTAAACGCTTTTTTATGTTGGCACGCATTGTGCAATAGATTCAATCGAGGGTCAATCGACAGACCCAATAAATTAGACACAGCGCGGCACTAATTGCGGCGCTATTCAAATGGAAATGATGATGAAAGCTAAATACTTCGAAAACGGACTGGCGTTGCTCGCTGCGCTATTTATCCTGATCGGCGTCTCCGTCGCTGCAAATACCGCATTCGCAGGCAACACCGGCACGCTTGAAATTCACGGCAGCGCCCACAGTTAAGCAATGGATCTGCGGCAGGCGACTGTCGTAAACGACCCCCTCGGTGGCATAGCGGCCAGGCGTCTCTCCCCCTGATACCCTGGCTGCTGGCCGCCGTAACCACCGGACTGGAATCCGGTGACAACGGACCAGGACGGTCCGGCGGCAGCCCCCTGCCGTTGCTCCTGAGGCGCCGGAGACCGCTCCGTGTCGGAACGGCCACTAATTCAAACTCTGAATTTAGTTCTTCGGCGTCTTTTTTTAATCTACTCGTTCGCGATGCGCGGCAGCACGATTGCCCAGATTTTTTGAGTTCTGACTGCTGATGGCTTTGCGCAGGCGTTTTAACCAATATCGCGCCCATGCGAACTCAATACTGAGAATCGCCAGGCCAACGGGGATTAAGATCAGTGCGGGTCCCGGCGTGACAATCATTACGACGCCAATCAGCAGCACAGTCGCCCCTACCACGGCGACGACAATGCGGCGCCCGGCCTTGTAGGTGAAATGCATAGCTGTCTTGAACAATGCAAGCGCCCCGATTCCGTTAAGGTATCAGGCTTCCTCGGCGTCCAGATGTTGCGCCAGGAATTCGAGCGTTCGCCGCCAGGCCTCGTCTGCCGCCTCTACGTCGTAGTTGCGGCCGCTTGGATTCGCAAAAGCGTGCCCTACGCCCGGAAAGATATGGATCTCATGATCTTTGCGCAGGCGCTCCAGCGCTAAGCCAAATGCCTCGACGGACTCAACTCCTATACTTTTGTCTTCGGCGCCGAACAATCCAAGAATCGGTGTGTTGACAGTCCGCAACACATCCTCATCAGCCGTCACCTGTCCGTAATAAATGACGCTCGCATCAAGTTTGTCTGGCAACAGCAGCGCTGCATTGAGCGACCATCCGCCGCCAAAACACCAACCGAGAGACCCGACCCGCGGCGCCCCCGCAGTCTCGCTGAGGAATTTGAAAGCGCTCGTTATGTTGCGCTTCGCCGGCTCCGGATCCTCGACCACCGACAGCATGAGCTGTCTGGCTTCTGCCGGGGACTTCGTAGTCCTGCCAGTGAACAAATCAACAGCGAAGACGATATAACCCTCGCCAGCAAGCCTGTCCGCCATAGCGCGAATATTGTCGTTCAAACCCCACCATTCGTGGATCATGATGACGGCTGGGAGCGGCTCGAACATGTCGGCAGGGGCCGCGAAGTAACCATAGATCAGCTCGTTGTCGTTCTCAGTGTAGGGCATGATCTGCGACAAAATTCCCTTCGCGGGCGCTACCCGAGACCCTGCACTGGGTTCCGTCGAATCGTTCGCGTGCTCGCGGGCCATAGCTTCCACATTGGCTCGCCCAGCAGCCTTGTCAGCCGTTTCCGGTCCCTTCTGACCGGCCTCGCAAGCTCCGAGCAACAACGCACACATCAGGATTGCCGCAATGCTGTCACTTTTAGGAGAGTAGGCTGTAGTCATAGATCTGTCCTGTCTGGCTCAACATCAGTGTAATCGAAAAATACAGCAAAGCGCGATGCTTGGCTTTAGACTGTGTCGCTCGCGATCAACATGGACCCGAAATGTCATTGCTGGCCGAATCTCTTATTTATCTGCTTGCTGCCGTTATCTGCGTGCCACTGAGCCGCCGACTCGGCCTCGGTTCGATTCTCGGATACCTGGCCGCAGGAATAATTATCGGTCCGTTCGGCTTTGCATTTGTACGCGATCCGGAGCATATCCTGAATTTCGGCGAATTGGGCGTCGTATTTCTGCTGTTCATCGTTGGCCTGGAGCTTAAGCCGTCGCGGCTGTGGGTATTGCGTCGCATGGTCTTCGGGCTCGGCGCAACTCAAGTCATAGTCACAGCGGTTGTGATTGCGCTTGTTGCCTGGTCTCTTGGTCAGCCAGGCAATGCAGCATTTATTATCGGCCCGATCCTGGCATTGTCATCAACCGCCTTCGTGCTGCAAATGTTATCCGAAAAAAAACAGCTCAGTGCAATACACGGCCGTGCCGCTTTTTCGGTATTACTTTTTCAGGATCTCGCCGTAATTCCGTTGATTGCAATATTGCCATTGCTCGGTGCGCAAGCATCGCTCGACGATGGCATCAACTTTACTCAGATTGGGACGATGATTGTGACGATTGGCGGCCTCATTATCGGTGGTCGAATGCTACTGCGGCCGGTACTGAAAATGGCTGCGCGATCTGAAATTCCTGAGATTTTTACCGCGACAGCGTTGCTCGTGGTGATTAGCGCGGCGCTCCTGATGCAGGTCGCCGGCATGTCAATGGTCCTCGGCGCATTCATCGCGGGCATGTTGCTCGCCGATTCCGAATATCGTCATCAGCTTGAAGCGGATATTGCGCCGTTCAAAGGCCTGTTGCTCGGCCTGTTTTTCATCGCGGTAGGTATGTCCGTCAATGTCGGGCTGTTACTTGAAATTCCGGGTCGAATCTTGCTGATTGTGGCGTTACTCATGATCACCAAGGCACTTATCCTGTTTCCGCTCGCACGTTATTTCGGTATGTGCGATCGCGGTGCGGCACTCAAACTGGCGGCGGTACTTTCACAAGGCGGTGAGTTTGCTTTCGTGCTACTGGGCATCGCGGCTCATGAAGAGGTACTCGCGCTGCCTATAATCGATGAAATGGTTCTCGCTGTTGCCGTCTCGATGCTTATGACACCGTTCATCTACACACTCGCAGAGCATGCAAGCGGCAAGATGGGGCAGGCTGCCGAGCGCAGCTACGACGTTCCTGACGATCTTCAGCATGAGGTGTTGATAGCCGGGTTTGGTCGCGTCGGGCAAATCGTGGGCCGATTGCTAAGTATCGTAGGCAAGCCGTTCACTGCCCTCGAAAGTGATTCGGCGCAGGTGGACTTTGTGCGGCGTTATGGAGCAACAGTGCATTATGGCGACGCTTCCCGAGTGGACTTGCTGCGCGCAGCTGGCGCCGAGCATGCGAAGCTATTCGTACTCGCGGTATCTGACCTGGAGGAATCCATGCGTATCGCCGAGGCCGTCATTCGCCATTTTCCGCACTTGAAAATAATCGCGCGGGCGCGAAATCGCCGACACGCGCACAAGCTTATGGATCTCGGCATCGAGCACATCTTCAGAGAGACACTATTGTCCAGCCTGGCCATGACCGAGCAGATCCTTACCAGGCTCGGTCACTCGCCCGAAGATGCAAAACACGTTGTCGAGGCATTTTATGAACGTGACGCCCGGCTACTCGTAGAACAGCATGCGATTCATAACTCGGAAGAGCAGCTCATTCAGACGTCAAGAGATACGTCAGCGGAACTTGAGTTGCTACTGCGACGTGACAGGCGTGAATAACAAAGTCACTTCCACTCGTCGTCGTCCCATTCCTTGAGCTTGCTCTTATCAACTTGTTGCCACTGCTGCTCACTTAGGCGCTTGTACTGCAATACCTTTGCAATCGTATAAATAATGACAACCGCGATGAAGATCAACAGAGCTATTAGTCCATCAGGCATGCCATTCATCCTGCCAGATTGCGGGCGCCAAGTTTAGCATCGCACCGGCCACAGACCGAACAACAACCAATGACCGACTACAGTCAAGACTCCCTATGGAAAAGATCCACTGCCTTTTTTCGCGAAGCGTTGCGAGACAATGATGAGGATTTTACGACGGGACCTATCGGCCGCGCACTGGGGCTGCTTGCCATTCCGATGATGCTCGAGATGGCGATGGAGTCCGTCTTCGCCGTCGTCGACATTGCGTTCGTCTCCCGCCTCGGCACCGATGCCGTGGCGGCCGTTGGCATAACCGAGGCATTGATAACGGTTTTGTACGCCCTGGCAATTGGCCTCGGTGTGGGTCTCACCGCGATGGTCTCACGGAGAATAGGCGCCAAAGATAACGTCGGGGCAGCCAACGTGACGGGGCAGGCCATCTGGGTTGGCGCACTTCTTTCCATCGTGATCGGTGTTGCCGGCGCGACGTATGCACGTGACTTGCTCGCGATAATGGGTGCATCGGACAGCGTAATCGAGCTGGGCAAGGGATTTACCGCTGTGCTGCTGGGCGGATCGGTAAGCATCATTTACCTGTTCCTGCTGAATGCGGCATTTCGCGGCGCCGGGGACGCGACCGTGGCCCTGCGATCTCTATGGCTCGCGAACGGCATAAATATCATTCTCGACCCCTGCCTGATCTTTGGCATCGGACCATTCCCCGAGATGGGCGTGACCGGCGCGGCTGTTGCTACGACGATCGGCCGCGGCATCGGCGTTATCTACCAGCTCTGGTACTTGATGAACGGCCGTGGCCGCATTGCCTTCCAGTTTCATAATCTGCGCTTTCAGTACGCACTTGCGTTGCGCATGATCCGTATCTCTGCGGGGGCAGTAGGTCAGTTCTTGATCGCCACCAGCAGCTGGATCGGCATCATGCGCATCGTCGCCATTTATGGCAGCAGCGCGATAGCCGCATACACGATCGCGTTGCGGATGCTCGAGTTCGTATTTCTTCCGGCCTGGGGCCTCGGCAACGCGGCGGCGACCCTTGTCGGCCAGAATCTCGGTGCAGACAAACCCGAACGGGCCGAACAATCTGCCTGGCGCGCCGCAAAGTACAATGCAATATTCATGGCCAGTGCAGGCATATTCATGATTATTTTTGCCGAAGGAATTACGGGCCTGTTTACCAACCAGTCCGATGTGTTGCGTTGGGGCACATCCTGTTTACAGATACTTGGGGTTGGTTTTCCGATGTATGCGGTAGGAATGGTGGTCGTGCAAGCCTTCAACGGCGCGGGTGATACTGCGACGCCAGTCACCTTGAACCTGATATGTTTCTGGCTGATTCAGATTCCGCTGGCATACTGGCTTGCCACGAGTATGACGCTAGGACCAAACGGAACATTCCTTGCTATTGTGGTCTCAGAGTCGCTGCTAACGATACTCGCTGTCATCATGTTCCGTCGCGGCACATGGAAACTGCAGACTGTGTAAACCAACCAAGGATACCTCGATGACAGACCTATCACGACCAGCCAACATGGCGGAGATCCTCAGTGCGATCATCTAGGAAAGCCGGATGGCAACTGACCCCGACTTTGTGAAATTCGTAGCGGATCAAATTGATGACACGTGTGAAATTTCTTATCGAAAAATGTTCGGCGAATACGCACTGTATTCGAAGGGCAAAGTCGTGGCGCTCGTTTGTGACAATCAGTTGTTCATAAAATCCACGGAAGCCGGCAAGTCATTTATTGGTGATGTTGTCGAGGCCCCTCCTTATCCTGGCGCCAAGCTCGCCTTTCTGATTCAGGACAAGATTGAAGACGGGGAGTGGCTTACCCAGCTCATAACGCTGACAGAAGAAGAACTCCCAATGCCCAAGCCGAAGTCCAGGAAAAAGTCGAAAACGTGACCTGCTACGATACACAAGAGCGCCGCCGGAACTAATCTGTACCCCATGATGAAAGCAGCCATAACCGTTCTGACCAGCATGCCGCTTGTCGCTGTACCGGCACTGGCAGCCGATGGCCACCTGCAAACCGGAATTACCAACGTGGGGCCGGCAAAATTCATGTTCACGATTGCTGCGGCGTTGCTGCTGACGCTGATTTTCCGCTCTGCCGCCAATCACCTGGCGCAATTTGTCACCGCCAAGATCGGCCTGTGGCGCATCAAGATCGCGCTCGCAAAACGCAGTCCCGACGTATTGCACGATTTCATGCTGCCCGGCGCCTATGGTGGGCTGGCCAAGCTCGACCACGCGGTTCTTACCGCCGGCGGCATCCTTTGTATACAGACGAAACACTACAATGGCATTGTATTCGGCGGTGAAGACGAAGCGCAGTGGACCAACGTCGATGGCGTTAAGCGTCGTCGCTTCCTTAATCCGTTGATACAAAATGAAGGCCGTACCCGGGCACTGCAAAAGGTCGTACCGGACGTACCGGTGGCAAACCTCGTGATCTTCACCGGCTCGGTGGAGTTCACATCACCACCTCCAAAAAACGTTATTCACGTACGCGAACTCGAAAGTTACGTTGCCAAATATATATTTGGACCCAGCAAGATCAAAGACTGGCACGCAGTCTGGCTGACCGTCAAAGCCGCAGCGATGACCGACGATGACTCCCGCAAGGACCTGCAGGCTCAAGTCACCTTTTCCTGAACGGGCGCAATGCCCGATAGCCCGGCCGATGATTTATACTCGGTCGCTACTCCATGGCCAAAGGTTGACGAATGGAAACCACTGAAACTCTGATTTCATCACCGATCGGTGTGCTCGCGGTACTTAGTGCAGTCGCCGCATTCTTCTTCCTGCTGGCCCAGGTCACCAAGGCCAAATTGTTCAACTACATCCCACCGCTGCTGTTCATTTACGCAACGCCTGTCTTTCTGAACAACTTTAATGTGATTCCAAGCAGCTCGATCATTTACTCAGGATTGAGTTCGTTCGCACTGCCTGCGTTCATCGTGCTGATGCTCATAAAGGTCAACGTGCCTGCGGTCATTCGTGTTATGGGCAAGGGTATTCTAGTCATGTTGATGGGTACCGCGGGCGTGGTTGTCGGTGGTGTTGTCGCCTATCTCGCGGTGCACAACTGGTTGTCCGATGATGCGTGGAAGGGCTTTGGTACGTTGGCAGGGAGCTGGATAGGCGGCACCGCGAACATGCTCGCAACCAAGGAGATGCTGGGAGCGTCGGAGGCGCAGCTCGGTCTGGCCGTTATCGCAGATAATGTTGTCTATATCGTCTGGTTGCCATTGCTTCTCTTGTCACGCGATTTTGCCGACAAGTTCAATAAATGGGCACGAGTACCGGACGACAGGCTCGAGTCAATGGATGCGGCAGCTGCACTTCATGTAGAAGAGGATGAGGCGCCCACAATGCCTCAGTACCTTTTCCTGGCAGCCGTAATTTTCGGTATCACGGCGATCGGTCATTCTGCGGCGCCGGCGATTGCAGACTGGATCGCATCCACGATGCCGGCAATCAAGAGCGTTTTTTCCGAAGCAACGACGCGCATTCTCCTGGTTACAACCCTGGCACTCATTCTCTCAACAACCCCGGTATCGAAGTTGCCGAACTCGACCGCCATCGGTACCGCTCTCGTTTATATATTCGTCGCTGGCATGGGTGCACGCGCATCGGTCGCCGGACTTGCGGAAGCACCGGCCTTCGTATTCGGCGCATTTATCTGGATAACTATCCACGGCTTGTTCTGCGTGGCTGGCGCCTGGATATTTCGCGTTGACATACATAGTGTCGCGATCGCCTCGGCCGCCAACATCGGCGCAGCTGCGTCGGCACCTATCGTCGCTGCGCATCACCGTCCCAGCCTGGTACCCGTGTCTATCCTGATGGCATTGCTTGGCTACGCGATGGGCAACTACCTGGCACCGTTGACCGGCCAGCTCGCGAGAATCGCTGCGGGGCAGTAGCGATGTGGGTCGAACAAGCAAAACGTGCGGCCATTATTATCGCTGCCGTTGCCGTGACTGTGGTCATCCTCGCCGTCATGCTATGGCGCGACAGGCCAAGCCTCGATGCGATTAACTGGCCGCCTGCAGCCATAGCTTCCGCTGCCGCAACAGGCTCGGTTACGGTCACCTGGCTTGGCGTCACGACTCTTTTGATTGATGACGGTGAGACGCAAATTCTCATCGATGGATTTTTTTCTCGTCCATCGCTGGCTGATGTGTTGCTAAGCCGGCCAGTTGAAAATGATGCGGTCACGATAGACTATGTGCTCAACGAATACCGCGTTCGGAGGCTGGCAGCAATCATTCCGGTGCACAGTCATTTCGACCACGCAATGGACGTCGGCGCAATTGCCAACCGCTCAAGTGCATCGATTCTCGGTTCCGAATCCACCGCGCAAGTTGCACGTGGGGCGGGTGTACCCGAAGACCAGATCACAGTCGTTGCGGACGAGCAGACATTTCAATTTGGCGCTTTTTCGGTCACGTTGCTACCGTCGTTGCACGCGCCAATCGGCTGGCGTGGCTCGATCCCCCTGGATGGAATAATTGAAGAACCGCTTTCGATGCCGCAACCAATTAGCAGTTGGCGCGAGGGTGGTAGTTTTTCAATTGTCGTCGCCCATCCTCATGGCACGATCCTTGTCCATGGCAGCGCAGGTTTTTACGAGAACGCGTTGCAGGATGTGGCAGCCGACGTCGTTATGCTCGGGGTCGGTCGCCTGGGGTCCTTGGGTAAGGACTACGCCGAACACTATTGGCAAAACGTTGTAACGGCGACGGGCAGTCACAGCGTCTATCCCATTCACTTCGACGACTACACAAAACCTTTCGGCACCGTGGCACTTGGGCCACGGTTTCTTGATAACTTCGTCGAAACAGCGGCGTGGCTCGAAGAATTTCGCGATCGTTGGGATTCCGATACGTCTCTTTTCCTGCCGGAATTCGGCAAACCGATTGCGATTCTGGCTCAGCCAGTGGCGGAGACCTGATCCTCCGCCGGATGTAGCAACGACTCCGTACCGTCGATTAACGCTTCTTTTTGCGCTCGATTCATTTGCTTGATTCGATATTCAAGGCGCGACGCCGTGGCCCTGTCACCGACAACAGCTGAATAAACGAGCGTTAGTGGACCTCGCCCCCGCAGGTATTTGGCACCGCGCGGACCCGCTTCATGCTCGATCATGCGCTTGCCCACATCCAACGCGATTCCAGTGTAGAAAGTATCATCGCCACAACGCACGATATAGACGCTGAATTGTGCGCTTGCCATGATCACTCGCTGCGGCGTACAGGACGGTGTTCGAATTTGCCGCCGCAATTTGGGCGTAGCTCCAGCACCGCTGTCAGGCGTTGCCGCCAACCAGCTTGTCGCCAAATACCCGGAAAGCACCCGCCTCAATGTTTTCGAGATTTTCTGTCGTCTCGGCCCAGGTCAGGACTATCTCCAACGTATCGTCAAGCTCCGCAGCTGGCTCGTGCAGACGCAACGTCAGAATGTTGCCGTTCATCGCCGCTTCCCTGATGAGGTCGTGGCCACCGAATTGTTGTTCATTTATTTCGACATAGATTGATTCGTTAAAATCTTCGTCGACGGTACGCATCAGCAGCAGGTAATCCGAGATATCTCCTTCGGTTGTCGTCTTGGCAAAGAACAACATCGTCGCGTTATCACGCACATCGAAGGCGACGGTGTCGTACTGGCGGCTATCGGCCATGGGATTTCCTGCCGGACAAGTTGCAATGTGAACTAGTGAGATACGTCTAACGAGGGGGAAAGTCAAACATCAGGCTGCGAACACTGTTCCGGCATCTCGTCTATCAGGGCATCTTTGTCCTCCCATGTATCATCTAGCCAGCGATGCATGCGGCGCCGAAACTCACGATCATGTTCGTAGTCTCCGGCCACCAACCAGTCCTCCAGCACTCGTTCGCGGATGTCCACCATGACCTGCACATGAGTTCCGCAACACATATCCCAAAAACGCGCGGGACCGTCCGGGTATACCAGCGTAGCGTCTACAACACTGGTGAATAGTTCACCCATCGAGGAGACAGCAACTGCGAATCCGCCTGCGCGTGGCCGCAATAAATGCCGGTAAGGCGACTTTCGCTCGTCACGTTTTTTCTCGCTAAAGCGCGTGCCCTCTAAAAAAATGAGTACAGATGTCGGCGTGTCGTGAAATTTCTCGCAGGCACGGCGTGTCGTCTCCAGATCCTTGCCCCTCATATGAGGATTCTTCGCCAGGTATGAAGGCGAGAAACGTTTCATGAACGGCATGTCCATAGCCCACCAGGCGATTCCCAGGAACGGAAACCAGACTAGCTCCTGCTTTATGAAAAATTTCAGGAATGGTATGCGGCGATTGAGTGCGTTTTGCAAGACCACGATATCGATCGCGGTCTGGTGATTCGCGATGACGAGATACCAGCCTTCTCGGCGCAGGTGTTCGGCGCCCGTTGTCTGCCAGTCAATCGACCCGCCGTTGCGCAGAATGAACGTATTGATGCCGATCCAATTCTCACCGAAACTCATCAGCACACGCGTAATGGCGCGCCGGAGTTGCGGTATCGGAAGCACAAACTTCAGTATCGCCAGAACGAAAAGCGGCAGGAACCAGAAGATAGTATTGACGGTGATGGCGCCAAATACGAGAACACCGCGCATATTGCGAAAAAAAGCGATAACAGAACCCGCGCAGATTGAGATATGAACGCGTATCTTAGCTGAATAGACGCACACTGTTTACGCGTTCATCCGCTTGCCGCATCCCAAGGCTTGCAGTACGGTGATTGAATGAATGAGTGTTTGTCACCGCAAGTTGCGCTTAAGGCTGTCGCCGATTCTACCGACGGACTGTATGGAGTTTTGCTCGAGAACGGCACTATGCAACTCGGATTTTACAAACCCGTGGGCGTTGACAAGCAACAACCGCATGATCAGGACGAAATCTACATCGTTCACATGGGCAGCGGCACGTTTGTTCGTGGAGAGCAGCAGATACCATTCGACAGTGGTGATGCCCTGTTCGTGGCTGCGGGTGTCGAGCACCGCTTCACGAATTTCAGCGACGATTTCGCTGCCTGGGTTGTGTTTTACGGACCTAAAGGAGGTGAGTAGATGCGCCTCGTAGCAGTTTTGATTTTCTTGATCAGCCTGCCGGCTGCGGCGAACATCTCGCGCCTGAGTTGGCTGACGGGTTGCTGGGCTTACGATGGCGAGGACGCGGGATCTGGCGAATACTGGATGCCGCCGGCCGGTGGCACGATGTTGGCTATCAGCAGAACCGTACGCGATTCA
>CAZVLT010000002.1:41862-46949 GCA_964628105.1 uncultured Woeseiaceae bacterium
CGATTCAGCCTGCTTAGTCTCACAGACAATGAAGTTGTTTTCGAGAATCCAGCACACGATTTCCCGCAACGTATCATCTACCGCCTGGGCAACGGCGGCACACTACTCGGTCGCATTGAAGGCCAATCCGATGGCCGCAACGCAGTCGTTGATTTCCCGATGACCCGTATCGATTGCGCGACCTTTGGACAATGACCTGGCGCTCCGGGTTGCTGCTTGGAATCGGCGCCACTATCGTCATCGCCCTATCGCTCACCGACCCGATCGCGCAGGACTTGTCATATCACGAGTTCAGCGATCAGCGACCATTTGCTGATATCCCGAATTTCCTGAATGTCATTTCCAACCTGCCATTTCTCTTCGTTGGGATGTGGGGTTTGGTCTTCGTCACGCAACACGGAGACGTTGTCGCTCCGAACATGAAAATCGCCTGGCTGGTGTTTTTCACTGGTATTGCACTAACAACCTTTGGCTCCGGATACTTTCATCTGCGGCCTGACAACGAGACCCTGGTCTGGGACCGACTGCCGATGACGATTGGGTTTATGAGCCTGGTCGCCATTATTGTCGCTGAATACGGCTCGGCACGGGTTGGCAAGGCACTATTGCTGCCTTTCTTGCTAATCGGTTTTGCCTCTGTCTTGTACTGGTCCTACACCGAATCATTGGGTGTCGGCGATCTGCGCCCCTATGCCGTCGTACAGTTTCTGCCGTTGCTGCTAATACCGATAACCCTGACTCTGTATCGCTCGCGCAGCGATCTCGGTCGCTACATCTGGTGGATGATCGCGTTTTACGTGGCTGCGAAAGTATTCGAACAACTCGACGCGGAGTTTTATGCCGCCGGCAATCTGATAAGCGGTCATTCCCTCAAACACCTCGTCGCGTCAATGGCGCCCGCGAGTGTACTGTATGGACTGATGCAAAGACGCGCGAATGGTTGACACAAGCTACAAAGGCAGTTGCCACTGCGGTGCAATTGGCTTTCGCTACCGCATCGCCGCCAGCTACCCGGAGTGGTCTCTGCGCGCCTGCCAATGTCGGTTTTGCCGTGCCCACGACGCTTTAAGTACATCGGACCCTGCCGCGCAGATTGTCTTTGAAGCTCCCGAGCCGGCACAGTTGCAGCGCTATCGCTTTGGCCTGAAGACGGCCGATTTTCTGCTCTGTAGAAATTGTGGCGTGTATATCGGGGCTGTCATCGAGACTCCCAATGGTCGATTTGGCATTATCAATACGCGCACGCTGCTACCGCAGCCTGACACAAACGCGGCGACACCGCCTGTCGATTATGATGGCGAGGCCGCAGACGAGCGTATCGCCCGACGCGAGGTCCGCTGGTCTCCCGTCAACAGTGTTCCCTGGTAGAAACGAAATCGACACAGCGTTACCATGCGTCGCGCCGGCAACAGCCGGCTCTAATTACAGACGCAGGGACTAAAGGTAGATGACAGTTGCAAAGCGTATTGATGGCAGAGCAAAAGCAGCACAGCTCGCGGAGTCCATCACCACGGAAACGGCGAAACTGCTTGAGAAACACGGCATAAAGCCTGGCCTTGCTGTCGTAATCATCGGTGACAATCCCGCGAGTCAGGTTTACGTTCGCAATAAAAAACGCACGGCCGAGTCTTGTGGCTTTCATTCAGTGCAACACACCCTCGCCGAGGACGCATCGGAACAGGATGTCCTGCAACTGATAGACGAACTAAACAACGACCAATTGATACACGGAATTCTCGTGCAACTACCGTTGCCCAGTCACCTCGATGAACAGACGATTACGCAGGCGGTCTCGCCGGCGAAGGACGTCGACGGTTTTCACTTGATCAATATCGGAAAATTGGCAGCCGGTCACACTAGCGATGCCTTCATACCCTGTACACCCGCAGGCTGCATGCTGATGATCGAGGATGAACTTGGCAGTGACCTGTCAGGCAAGAACGCCGTCATCATCGGCCGCTCGAATATTGTCGGCAAGCCGATGGCAGCCTTGCTGATGCAGGCGAACGCGACCGTAACAATCACGCATAGCCGCACCAAGGATTTGCCAATTGTTGTCAGTGGCGCAGACATCGTTGTCGCGGCGGTCGGCCGACCAGACATGGTCAAAGCAGATTGGATCAAAGTCGGTGCTGTTGTTATAGACGTGGGAATAAATCGCGTTGAGAAAACGATTGATGGCGAAACCAAAATGGTGCTGACTGGCGACGTTGACTATGACGACGTCTGCACGGTCGCAAGCGCCATTACGCCGGTCCCAGGTGGCGTCGGACCGATGACCATCACGATGCTGATGGCGAACACACTTCGCTCAGCACGCCTTGCTGCCGGGCTGGAAGGTTAAGCCTCACTCTTCCACCGGTTGCAGGGAAAATTGAAATATTCGGCACGACTTCACTACCTGTAACGGCTGGTCTTTTTTGAGTGGTCTGAATGTTGACGCCCTGACCGCTCGAATCGATGGCCTCTCGAAGGCACGATTGGTACTGTGCCGTACAGCGATTCGCCGCGTGCGCCCCTTCCGGTCAATGTCGAAACACACCTGTACTTCACCTTCGACGCGATCGCGTCTCGCCTTGCGTGGATATCTCGGCGCAACCGTGTGCGCAGGGAGACGCTTGGTGTCGACATCGATTACCAGGGCATACAATGATTCTTCGTCGGCGAAAGCGGCGCCAAGTATGCCGATGAGTGCGGCCGTAACTCCGAGGAGGACGGACCGCAGCATCACTCAACCTCATCGTCAGGTTTAGTAAGGATGGGCGGCTTGGTTTTGCGTCGCCGTTCATCCATGAGGATTTGCTCTACCACCGGTTCGGTTTCGTCGAGATACATACCCTTGACTTCCTTGAGTGTCTCCGAATTCGGGTTGAGCTCCTGGCCGCGGCGGATGTCCTCCCTGGATTCCTCAAATCGCTCCATACGCAAATAAACGAGCGCGCGGTTATTGTATGTACGCCAGTGACGATCATCACGTTCGAGCACCCAGTTGCAGTGTTCGAGCGCCGTATCCAGTTGCTCGAGCAGCATAAAGCCGGCACATAGATTAGCGTGTGCGACCTTTACCTCGCGCGGGCCGTGCGCCACATTCAAGCCGAGCAATGTCAGTCGCACGCCCTCTTCGCTGTCACCGGCCAAAAGGGTGTTAGCACCGTCGTACAAATGTATATTGCGAGGCCCTATTACTGTTTTCGCCCCCGGCTCATTGTCTGAACCCGCATAGGCCGGCGTCGCAATCAATATCAGATTGGTAAGCAAGACCTGCCAGCGCATCATCGCTCAATCTCCGAGCTCAAGATGGCTAGCGAAAAAGTCCGTTGTCCGCTGCCAGGCCAGATCCGCCGCATCCTTATCGTAGCGGGGCGTCGTGTCATTATGAAATCCGTGATTGACGTCATCGTAGTCGTAGTTGACGAATGCTCTATTTGCTGCCCGTAAAGCCTGTTCGAATTTCGGCCAGCCCGCGTTGATGCGCTCGTCGAGCCCAGCATGGTGCAACATCAGTGGCGCCTGGATGGCTGATGCTTCCGAGGCTTGCGGATGCCGGCCATAGAAAGCAACAGCCGCACCCAAATCCGGAATGCGTACCGCCAGTCGCATTGACATGCCACCACCGAAGCAGAAACCCACGCTACCTACCTTGCCTGTGCAGTCCGGGTGATCCTGCAAAAACTTCACGGCCGCGACAAAGTCTTCGACCATTTCCTCGTGATCGCGTTCCCTCTGTAGCGTCCGACCGTCATCGTCGTTGCCCGGGTAGCCACCCAATGGTGTCAGTGCATCAGGTGCCAACGCGATATAACCTGCAACCGCTACACGCCGTGCTACATCTTCCACATACGGATTCAGGCCACGATTCTCATGAATAACAACAACCGCCGGCAATTTGTGTTGAGTCACGGCCGGCCGTACAAAATACCCCTGCATGACGCCGGCGCCTTGCGGTGAAGCGTATTTCTTGTAGCTTGCCGATATTTCAGCGTCGTCTGGGTCAACCTGCTGTGCCCGCGAATAATCCGGGCTCAGGCTCGCGAGCAATGCAGCGGCGGTTGTCGCCGAAGCCGTAATTTTCGTGGCCTGCTGCAGAAACTGCCGGCGGTTGATCTGGCCATGCACATAGCCATCAAACAGCCGCATTACGCGACGGTCGATGTTCGTGTCGCTAGCCACTAATGTAATGTTCCAGCTGTTCGATTTCTTCTTGTTGGTCCCTGATGATTGCCTCAACCAGATCGCCGATCGAGATCAATCCGACCACCGTGCCATCGTCGACCACCGGAAGATGCCTGATTTTGTATTTGGTCATGAGTGCCATGCAGTGATTAACTGTCTCGCCAAGCGACGCCGTATAGACATCGGTCGTCATGATTTCAGACACTTCAGTCGACTTTGACGAGCGGCCTTTGATGATCACCTTGCGGGCGTAATCGCGTTCGGTGACGATGCCCTTCAGCGCGCTACCGTCCATAATCAGAAGTGAACCGATCGCCTTTTCCGCCATGAGTTTGATGGCGTCGAGGACCGACGCGTTCATGGCAATGGAAATTATATCGCTGCCCTTCGAATCGAGCAAATGTTTAACAAGTTTCATGCTGCCTCCCTGTAACGCCCGCGGGAAACGGGCGTTGTTTTAGGGAGATTCTAGCATTTATGCCATTCAGGTATCCTGCTCAACCGTGCCGCGAATATCCGAAAACGTAAAGCCGCCACTACCATCGTCGATGATGATCAGGTCCTTTTCGACATCACTAACCTCGATACCGCCCGAGCCATCGTCGATCGTTACACTACCCTGCACGTCGCGAACGGTGATGCTGCCGGAGCCATCAATTATGGACACGTCACCGGAGGCGCGCTCAACATCTATGGATCCGGAACCGTCGTCAATCTTGACGTGCGCAACGTTTTTTACATCGATCGAACCAGAGCCATCGTCAATCGAGAGGTCAGCCTCCAGATCGGCCACATCGATCGACCCGGAGCCATCGTCAATAATTACGGCGATGCCTTGAGGTACGCTAATCTCAATATTGATGCGGGCGGAGTGTGATCCGAACCCCATGAATCTCCGCTCGAACGACGCATTG
>CAZVLT010000002.1:47049-48190 GCA_964628105.1 uncultured Woeseiaceae bacterium
GATGCGGGCGGAGTGTGATCCGAACCCCATGAATCTCCGCTCGAACGACGCATTGAGGAGAGCATCGCTACCCGACCGATCAAGCGAAAGTTTCATTTCCCGCTCGATAATTCTCAACGCCTTGTCATCATCGACGTCAGGAACTTCGATAACCGCCTTGACGGTGATTTTCTTGGCTCCCGCAATGCCCGTGATATCCATGCTGCCCGCACCGGCGTCGATAGAGAGTTCTTCGATTTCGTCGGCATCGAGCTCCAGGTTACGGACTTCGGTGTAGTCATTCATTGCAGCGTGGCCCAGGCTGGCCGCGAACATTGCCATTACAATATAACTGCGCATTGGTATCACCTTTTTAAATATTGCATGTGTCATATACAGTTAAGACGCCGGTCAACGGGTTTTGGTTGCAACGAGGCCCTCAGTCTTCGTCGTCCTGGGTCAGATAGCGGGCCAGGCGTCGCTCCAGCTCGGCCGCTGGGAGCCATTGACCTCGCAACATGACGCCGTGAATCCTGCGACTGTTACGAATATCTTCTAAAGGGTTTGCGTCCAGCAGGATAAGATCCGCCTCCCTGCCCACGGCCACAATCCCTGTGTTTGAAGCAAGGAAATCGGCCACCGCACTGGTACCCGTCCGCAAAGCCGCATACGGCGTCAGGCCCGCGGCAACCAACGCATCCAGCTCACGGTGCACCGAGAATCCGGGAACATTGAATACCTGCGGCGCATCCGATCCCAGCAGTAGCCCCGCTCCGGATTCATGCAATGCCAGTATCAATTGCCGCCGCAGGTCAATGGCGCGAGCAGCAATCTCACCGTTAAAGCCACGTTCAACAAGCTGCCGTTCTTTCGTATTCACCCAGCGGCCCAGGGTCGACTTGGACACATACCGCATCTCAGCTCGATTCCTGAGTTCCGCTACCGGTGTATCGTCGACTCGATGTTCAAATAACACCTGAGTTGGGACATTCCACGTGCCCGCCGCGGCAGTTGCTGCGGCGATTCCAGGGATCTTTGTGGCGTCGAGCTCGTTCGCCAGCATGACATCGAAAAAGCCACCGAATCCGCCGGAGCCATGGCTGTCTGGCGGCAGCAAGACAACAAAGTAACCGTCAAGATGATCGATGGTGGTCATGCCTTT
>CAZVLT010000003.1:0-9737 GCA_964628105.1 uncultured Woeseiaceae bacterium
CACAGGCTGGTCCCCCGTACAAAAGTACATTTTCGCCAATGAGCAGGCGCGCGCAAACGCACCCGAATTTCTCGCTTTCGGCATAAGCATGGTCGGGCCGATTATCTATACCTTTGGCAATGAAGCACAAAAGAAGCGCTTTTTGCCAGACATCCTGCAGTTCAATACATGGTGGTGTCAGGGTTATTCGGAGACCGGGTCCGGCTCCGACCTGGCATCGCTGAAAATGCGTGCCGATCTCGATGGCGATCATTATATTGTCAACGGCACCAAGACCTGGACAACGCTTGGACAACACGCCGATTGGATTTTCTGCCTGGTCCGCACCAATACCGACGTTGCGCGGCGTCAGGAGGGCATCAGTTTTATTCTGATCGACATGCAGCAGCCGGGAGTCACTGTGAAACCCATCGTGCTGATGGATGGCGAGCCCGAAGTAAACGAAATTCACTTCGACAACGTAAAAGTGCCCGTCGAAAACCTCGTCGGCGAAGAAGGCAAGGGTTGGACCTACGGCAAGGTCTTGCTGCAACACGAACGTACCGGTATTGCTCACGTTGCGCGATCCAAGTATCGCCTGATGCGACTCAGAGCACAGGTGGCCGAATCGATACGCGGCGCAGAACCGCTCGGCAATGACCGCATTTTCATGCGCAGGCTGGCTGCCGCAGATATCGAATTGAAGGCGTTGGAGTACACGGAATTGCGCACCCTTGCGTCGATCGCCTCCGGCAATGCTCCTGGTCCGGAGTCATCGATTCTCAAGGTGGCGGGGACTGACCTGATACAGCGCATCGACACTTTGTTCATGGACGCGGCCGGATACTACGCGCTCCCCTACGTACGGGATCAGTTCGCTCCCGACTACCCGCCGCATGAGCGCATCGGCGCAGGCGCCGAAACGATGACCGCCCTGAATTACTTTAACCACCGCAAGGTAACGATTTTTGGTGGCTCAAACGAGATCCAAAAAAACATTATCGCCAAACACGTACTCGGTCTTTAAATGGACTTCGCTCTCAATGAAGTGCAGGTGATGCTGGCCGATAGCGTCGAGAAGTTCATTGCAAACGAATACGACTTCGAGACCCGGCAAGAACATGCCGGGAGCAAGCTCGGGTATAGCCAGGAAACCTGGCAGATGATTGCCGGGCTCGGTTGGACAGCGGTGCCATTCAGTGAGGATGACGGTGGTCTTGGCGGCGATCCCGTGGACATCATGGTGCTGATGGAACGATTTGGCCATGGGCTCCTGGTGGAGCCGTATCTTGCAAACATCGTTCTCGCCGGAGGCATTTTGCGACGGGCCGCCAGCAAGGCACAAAAGCAACAATGGTTGCTGCCAATCGTCGCTGCTGACGTGCAGGCGACACTTGCATTTGCAGAACCCCAGGGACGATATGACATCGCCGACTTAACGACAACGGCTCGCGCGGATGGCGATGACTGGGTTGTCAGCGGCACAAAAAGCCATGTATTGAACGGCGGTAACGCGGACCTTTTGATCATTCCCGCGAGAACGTCTGGCAAGCAAACGGACAAGGGTGGCATCTCGTTGTTCGCAATTGACGCGAACAGTGATGGTGTCTCGATTCGCGACTATGAAACGGTTGATGGCCAGCGCGCTGCCGAAATTCTTCTCAGAGATGTCACTGTGGGGGGCGACAGGCTTATTGGCGAACCAGGCGCTGGATTCGACCCGCTGCAGGAAACCGTCGCGGACGCTACGCTCGCGGTCTGTGCCGAAGCCATCGGCATAATGCAGGTCTTGACCGACAAGACGATCGAGTACTCCAAGAACCGCTCGCAATTCGGTGTGCCAATCGGCAGCTTCCAGGCCCTGCAACACCGCATGGTTGAGATGTACACGGCATGTGAACAGAGCCGATCGCTTCTGCTGTGGGCAGTAATGACGGTTGCAGACGACGTGGATAGCGCCTCACGCGCAATTAATTCCATCAAGTACCAGGTCGGTACAGCAGGCAAGTTGATCGGCGAAGAAGCAGTGCAAATTCACGGCGGTATGGGCGTTACCTGGGAGCTCGATATCGCACACTATTTCAAACGTCTGACTGCAATCCGCCAGATTTTCGGCAACGCCGATTTTCATCTGGACAAACTCGCAGTCTGAGCCGTCGCAACAGGAGGCACGACTTCAATGCAGTACTCAGGCGTCATCACAATGACGACCGATTTTGGCCACAAGGGACCGTTTGCTGCGGTCATGAGAGGCGTGATTCTGAGCCGCAATCCGGATGCGACGGTGATCGATCTCGCGCATGATATTCCGCCGCAGTGGCCGCCCGAAGCGGGTTTCTGGCTCAGCCGTTCTTACCAGTATTTTCCGCGCGGGACGATACACATGGCGATCGTGGATCCCGGCGTCGGTACTGAACGGGAGATTCTTGTCGCTGAGTACGACGGTCATGTATTCATAGCACCGGACAACGGTTTGCTCGCACCGTTGCTCGAGAACGCCGATGAGCCGCATGTGTGGCGCCTCGATATCGGGCGGCTCGGCTCGCTGAATCTCGGCACTCCCAGTCCGACGTTTCATGGCCGCGACATTTTTGCCCCAGTGGCGGCAGAACTGGCGGCCGGTCGGCTTGCACTCACCGCAATTGGCGATTCCGTCTACGAGTGGACGCCAGGATGGCTTGACGAGCCGGAGTCCTCCGCCGGCAAAGTCACTGGCACAATCGTCACGATCGACGCGTTTGGCAATCTAATTAGCAATATCGATTCCGCGTTGATAAAGGATTTCAAGGAACCGGTGGCGCATATTGCGGGCCATCAGATTCCGCTGTTGACGACCTACGGTTGCGCACAGCCCGGTGATTTTCTCGCGCTCGTCAGCTCCTTCGCTGTGATCGAGGTTGCACGGGCAGAGGGCAGTGCTGCGGAAGGGCTGGGCTCTGAGCGCGGTGCGCCGCTCGTCATCACCGACGGATACTCGGCCTGACTCAGCGCTGCTGTTGCAGCGCCTGTTTTTCGAGCTTCGCCCATGAGTCCCGTAACGTCACGATGCGATTGAATATCGGCGTCGCCGAGCTGTGGTCTTCATTGTCCGGACAAAAATAGCCGAGACGTTCAAACTGTACCGGCTCGCCTGCGGGCAGCGAACTCAATGACGGCTCCAGCTTCGCGGATACGATCTGCAATGATTCGGCATTCAATACCGAGTGAAAATCAGCCGCCGAGTTGGGATTCGCTGCCGTAAACAGACGGTCATAGAGTCGCACGTCCGCGTCGACTGCGTGCTGGCAGGAAACCCAGTGAATCGTGCCTTTGATCTTTCTATCGCTGGTTCCGGTGCCGCTACGTGTGTCCGGATCATGGCTGCAACGTAACTCAATGACCTCACCGGCACCGTTCCTGATTACCTCATCACAACGGATGATGTAGCCGAAGCGCAACCGCACCTCACCGCCAGGCCTGAGGCGGAAGAACTTGCGTGGCGCATCTTCCATAAAATCATCCTGCTCAATCCACAGCTCTCGCGAAAATGGCAATTCACGCGTGCCAAGTTCCGGACGGCCCGGGTGGTTCATCGCCTGCATCATTTCCACTTTGTCCTGCGGATAAGTCGTCAGAACGACCTTGAGCGGGCGCAGCACAGCCATGCGACGCTCGGCAGCATCACCGAGATTCTCGCGCACACAATTTTCGAGTACGCCCATCTCGATGAGCTTGTCTTTCTTGGTTACTCCCGCCCGTGTAACGAAGTCGCGCAACGCAGCAGCTGGATAGCCGCGCCGGCGCATGCCGGCAATCGTCGGCATCCGTGGGTCGTTCCAACCCGTAACGATTCCTTCTTCAACCAGCGAATTGAGTTTGCGTTTGCTCGTAATCGAATACGCGAGGTTGAGCCGCGAGAATTCGATTTGTCGCGGTCGATGCGGCGGCTCAAGCTGATCCAGGAACCAGTTGTACAGGGGGCGATGATCCTCGAACTCCAACGTGCACAGTGAGTGGGTAATGCCCTCGAAGGCATCGGACAACGTATGCGCAAAGTCATACATCGGATAAATACACCACTCATCGCCCGTGTGCTGATGCGCGACGTGACGAATCCGGTACAGCGTTGGATCGCGCAGATTGATATTCGGCGAACCCATGTCGATCCTGGCGCGCAACACATGCGCACCATCGGCAAACTCCCCGGCGCGCATGCGCTGGAACAGGTCGCGGTTTTCCTCCACGCTGCGATCCCGATACGGGCTGTCTTTGCCACGCTCGGTCAGCGTGCCGCGATAGCTACGAATATCCTCGACGCTCAGGCTATCGACGTATGCAGCACCCGCTTCTATCAGTTTGCATGCCGACTCATATAGCTGCCCGAAATAGTCCGACGCGTGCGACAGACGATTTCCCCAGTCAAACCCCAGCCAGCGAACATCGTTCTGGATCGCTGTGACGTATTCCTCGCTTTCCTTGCCGGGATTCGTATCGTCAAAACGCAGGTAGGTCCGCCCGTTCGTCTCTGCGGTCACACCAAAATTGAGGCAGATCGACATCACATGACCGATATGGAGGTAGCCGTTCGGCTCCGGGGGAAAGCGCGTCACTATCTCGTCGTGTTTCCCGGACTCCAGGTCGTCGTGGATAATCTGGCGGATAAAGTCCCGCGATTCGGTTTCGCTCATTGATGTAGAACTGGATGGTTTTCGAAGGGGCGCTATTGTACGCGAACTTGTTTATCCGCGGGGCAATTCGCGTACAATATCGCGCCGTCCAGTCGACTAAATCGAATCATGCCAAAAATTACATTACCCGACGGCTCCGAGCGACAGTTTGAGGCCGCAGTCAGCGGTGCTGAGATCGCGCTGAGCATAGGCAAAAGCCTGGCCCGTGACGCCGTGGCAATACGCGTCGACGGGACGCCTTGGGACCTGACTCGCAGCATCGAACAGGATGCAACGGTCGAGATCGTTACACGGGATTCGGACGCTGGTCTTGAATTGCTACGCCATGACGCAGCGCACGTGCTGGCCGAAGCCGTCAAAGAGCTGTGGCCCGCAACACAGGTAACAATAGGTCCCGCGATCGACAACGGTTTCTACTACGACTTCGCTCGCGAGGAACCGTTTACGGACGCGGATCTGGAGACCATCGAGTCGCGCATGAAGGAAATCGTTGCTCGCGACGAGGCCATTGAGCGCGAAGTTTGGGAGCGGGACAAGGCGATTGAGTTCTTTCGCGGCATCGGCGAAGAATACAAGGCGGAGATCATCGAGGGCATTCCCTCCAATGAGGACCTGACACTTTACCGTCAGGGCGACTTTATCGATCTATGCCGCGGTCCTCACCTATCCTCCACTGGCCAGCTCGGCAACGCCTTCAAATTGACTCACGTTTCGGGCGCCTACTGGCGCGGTGACTCCAACAACGAAATGCTGCAGCGCATCTATGGCACAGCGTGGTCGAACGACAAGCAGCTGCGAAAGTATCTGCGCATGCTTGAGGAAGCGGAGCAACGCGATCACCGCCGCCTCGGCAGGGTCATGGATCTGTTTCATTTTCAGGAGGAAGCACCCGGCGCTGTTTTCTGGCACCCGAATGGCTGGAGCCTGTTCCAGAACCTTATCGGCTTCATGCGCGAGCAACAAAATGCCGCCGGCTATCGGGAAATCAACACGCCGGAGATCGTATCGCTTTCTCTATGGGAAGCTTCCGGTCATTGGGAAACATTTGGCGATAGCATGTTCACGACTGAGACAGTCGACGGTCGCACTTATGCGGTCAAACCTATGAACTGCCCCGGCCACGTACAGGTTTTCAAGCAAGGGATCACGAGTTATCGCGACCTTCCCTGCAGGCTTGCCGAATTCGGCAAGTGTCATCGCTACGAGCCTTCAGGCGCATTGCACGGCATGATGCGTGCGCGTGCGTTTACGCAGGATGACGCCCACGTATTCTGTACTCCCGAACAAATAACCGAAGAATCGATCGCCGTATGCGACCTTATTCTTGAAATATATCGGAACTTCGGCTTCGATAATGTGCGCATCAAGTATGCCGATCGGCCGGAGGTTCGCGTCGGTGACGACGCCGTCTGGGACCAGGCCGAAGCGGCGCTCTTAGAGGCGCTCGAAGTTTCTGGTCTCGACTACACGCACAATCCTGGCGAAGGTGCGTTTTACGGACCGAAGCTGGAATTCGTACTACGTGATGCGATCGGCCGAGACTGGCAGTGCGGCACCCTGCAGGTTGACCTCAACATGCCGGGTCGCTTAGGCGCGACGTACATCGGTGAGGATGGCGAGAAACACCTGCCCGTGATGCTGCACCGTGCGATATTCGGTTCGTTGGAGCGTTTCATCGCCATTTTGCTCGAACATCACGCTGGCAACCTGCCATTGTGGCTCGCGCCAGTGCAGGTCAAGGTGCTGACTATCACCTCGGACGCCGACGAATACGCTGTTGACGTCGCCGCGCGCCTGCGCGCGAGCGGACTGCGTGCGGAAACGGATCTCAGGAACGAAAAGATCTCGTACAAAGTTCGAGAACACAGCGTTGCGAAGGTGCCGGTACAATTCGCCGTTGGTCAACGCGAACTCAAAAACGGCACAGTGGCCGTGCGCCGTCTCGGCTCCAGGAAGCAACAGGTTATGTCGCTGGCCGAGGCGATTTCCGCCCTTAATTCCGAGGTCGAAGCGCGCTCATAAAGCGACCAGGTCGCGTTTCCGTCCGCGGCACGCGCCGCGGCTCCGCAAACCCAATGACCACGCCGCCAGTTGCGTTCTAATATTGTGGTAAATCGGCAAACGTGACACGCGCTCCAATCGCACTGTGCGCCGCGTCACAAATTCGAAACTCCGTTGGGCTACCAGGCCAATCTGGCTGCAGCCCGAGGCTATACTGCCCCGACGCAGGGACCGCGCCTGCAATTCAACATAATATTTTGGAGGACGCGAAGTGCCGCTGGACGAATTCAAGACTCAGGTATTGTTGCTGCATGCCGAAGAAAGCACGTTGGAGCAACTGAGTTCCGGGTTCGGCGATCGCTATACGGTGCATTGCGCAACCAGTGGCAGCGAGGCGTTGAATACGCTCGTTGAGACTCCCATAAACGTCATGGTCACCGCTCAGAATCTACCGGGAATGAGCGGACTCGATGCACTACGCGAGGCGAAGAAGCGCTCGCCAAGTACCATCGGCATCCTCATCGCTGGCGGCGCAGATGCCGGACTTGAGGCGATGGTTGGTGATGAAGAGGTATTCCAGGTGGTGCGCGGCAATGTCACCGCCGAAGGTCTTCTCAAGCTTGTCGAAAATGCGACGCAGCAAATGCGACTCGTGACGTTAGCCAAATCCGCAAACGACACCATGGCGAACGTCGACCGACCTGTGACCGAACATATCATTATGGAGACGTCTGAGAACGGCTCGCCGATTATCAGCGATGGCACAGGACGCATGCCCGCACTCGATCCCGAGAAAGTATCTGCTGCTGCGAGCGTCGGTTCACGCGCCGTCGATGTGCTCGTACTAACCAAGGATCAGGAATTTCTTGAGACCATAAAGGATTCGTCGCGCGGGATGCACAAAGTGTTTTTCGCAAGCACGCTATCACAGGCTGACACAGCCATTCGCAAACACAAAATCGGTGTTGCGGTCGTTGACGCGGCCATGGTCGGCGAAAAGCTTGAACAGTTGACTCAGCACTTACGCAAGGGCGTACCGCGCCTCGTTTCGATTGTCGCGGGCCGCCGTGACGACGGCGATATGCTCATGGACCTTATCAATCGCGGCAAGGTTTATCGCTTCTTGCTAAAGCCGGTTTCGCCGGGTCGCGCGCGCCTCGCAGTCGAATCTTCGGTGAAGCATCATCTCGAAGCACCGAACTCAGCTTTTGTAAGCAAGAGCAGACCGGCGGCTGCGAAAAAACTTGCAGCAGCAAAAAAGGCCAAAGCTGTTCGGAAAGCCGCTCCGAAAGCCGCTCCGAAAGCCACGCCGAAAGCCACGCCGAAAGCTGCACGGCCGAGACGGGCGCCGTTGGTCAACGCACCGCCGGATCCGCCGTTGGGCTCCTCTACCATGGTGGGACTCGATTCGCCCACAAACAAAGGACTAGCGGGCGCCTTCGGCGAGGATCAATCGAGCTTGGTTGACACCGTATCAGGTCTCGTCGGTTCAATAAGCGCGAAGTTATCGGGGTTGAAGAGCTCCCGGTCCGCGGCCGGGGGACTTGCGAAAACGCAAGTGGCAGTAACCGCCGCCCCTTCCTCTGGATCGCTACTCAGGAAAGCGAAATTGCTTGGCATTGGGGCTGTCGCCATCGCGATTATCGCTGGCTCCCTGTACTGGTTCGTTGGCGGCTCCGATGAAATGCCGGCGGCCACGGACCCGCAAATGCGTACGCCCTCATTCACGGAGACAGAGTTCGTATCGGAAGCTGCGCCCGCGCCTGTCCAACCGGTTATTGATATTAATGCACTTTTGAAAGAAGCGCGTTTTGCGCGCGCGGCCGGTCACATTTTCAACCCGATCGGGAGCAATGCGATTGAGCTGTTTGTGGCCGCCTCGGAGGTAGCGCCGAATGACGCGATAGTCGCGGCCGAGTTGGAAACCGTGGTAGCACAGGCACTCGGCATGGCTGAGTCGGCCATGCTTGGATCCAGGCTCGATGACGCGGCAGCAGCGCTGCAACGTATAGCAATCGCGGATGCCGATAACGCCCGACTACCGTTCCTGTCAGCGCAGCTCTCGCAAATGCAGCTGCGCAGCTACCTGGATTTGGCGCGTACGGCGATACGAGAAAACCGTTTTGAGGATGCAGCTGCTGCGCTATTCGCCGCACATGGGCTGATCACTACTGACGATACGGAAATTAATGCTGTCGCGAACGAGCTCAATGCCGCTCGCAGCGCACAGCAGGCCGATGACGTACTTGAAAAAGCCAATGCCAGGCTGAAGAGCGGTGATTTGCTCACGCCGGCGAATGATAACGCTCGGTATTACTTCGAGCTCGTATTATCAGTTGACTCGCGGAATACTTCGGCGCGCCAGGGATTAAATGCCATTGCCAGCAAACTCGTCCTGCAAGCGCGCGCCGAACTGGACAAAGGCAACGTCAACGCGGCGGAAGATATCCTGGGCGACGCGCGGGCGCTCGATCCGGGCAACAGCGAACTTGACGCAACCGCAACCGCCGTGATCAATGCGCGCGCAGCACTTGCAGCACAGCAAAGCCAGGCTGAAGCCGAGCGTCAGGAAGCAGCACGTGCTGAAGCTGCGCGCGTAGAAGCCGCGCGTGTAGAAGCCGCACGTGTAGAAGCTACGCGCGTGGAAGCCGAACGCCTGGAAGCCGAGCGACAGGCCGCCATTGAGCCAGCTGTTGAAATGGGACCACCTGAAGAGGGATCGGCTGAAATGGGACCTCCTGATGAGGGACCGGCTGCAATGGGACCGACCGTCGAGGACAAGGCGATTTCGGTACGAAATTCAAAGCCGGCCGGAGTCAGCTCGTTAAACCGCGTCAAGTATGTCGCGCCGAAATATCCACGGTCCGCACAGCGCCGCAACCTCTCTGGCTGGGTAGATATCGCATTCACTGTCACGTTCGACGGTAGTGTGAAGGACATCGACGTGCCTAAGTCCCACCCAGACGAGATATTCGTCGAATCCGCTTTACAGGCAGTGGAGAAATGGGAATTCGAACCCGTCCTGGAAAACGGGACGATTATCGAGAAAAGGGTCGCTGTCCGCATGTTGTTCGCACTTGAGTAGCCTCA
>CAZVLT010000003.1:9837-38951 GCA_964628105.1 uncultured Woeseiaceae bacterium
CTAGAGCAACTCTTTGAGCCTGTAGTACAACATTCCGAGCGCGAGTGCGGGATTCGCAAACCACTTGCCGCCCGGCAGGCGCCAGTGTTTTACACGCGAGAACATATCGAATTCTTCCGAATCGCCGCCTACGATGTCGGCCATTATCTTTCCTGCAATATGCGTCGGCGCGACACCGTGTCCGGAGTAGCCCTGGATGTAATAGGTATTACCCTTGATCCGCCCGAACTGCGGGATTCGATTGATGCTGATCGCTATGTTGCCGCCCCACTGGTAATCGATGCTTGCGAAATCAAGTTGTGGAAAGATTTTGAGCATTTTGGGTTGCAATGAGTTGGCGATATTCTTGGGGCGTCTTCCTGAGTAGTTACAGAGCCCTCCCCACAACATGCGTTTGTCCGCCGACAATCTGAAGTAGTCCAGAGCCGAGCGCTGATCGCAACAAGCCATGTCCGTCGGCAATATCTCTGATGCCATAGCATCCGACAGGGGCTCTGTCGCGATCATGTAGCTACCGGCGGGAATAACGTAGCCTGATAGTCTTGGCTCCGTTCGCCCCAGGTATGCGTTTCCAGCGAGAATAACCTTGCCTGCGTGTACGCTACCCGCGTCGGTCACGACACGAGGTTTGCCACCGTGGTGTATGTGCGTAACGCGGGATTGCTCAAAAACCTTCGCACCTAATTCGATCGCGGCTGCCGCTTCTCCGATACACAGATTCAACGGCTGCAGATGCCCGTTACCCATGTTGACGAGACCCCCGATGTAACTCTTCGAGCCGACGTGCATCGGCATATCGTCTTTAGGAACGACACGAATTTCGTGCGGGTAATTCGCACGTTCATAGGCCTCTGCCCTTGCAACGAATTCCCGGACATCTGCAGGCCGCAATGCGAGATCGAGAAAGCCGAACGTCAGATCGCACTCGATTCCATATTGTTCGATTCGCTGCACAACAATGTCGCGGCCGTCCAGCCCCATACGATATGTCATTTCAGCCGCGTGCTTACCGAACCGTTTTTCGATCTTGTCGTTGTTGACAAAACCGTCAATCAGCTGCCCACCATTGCGCCCGGACGCGCCCCAGCCAACCCGATTGGCCTCGACGAGCGCGACATCATAGCCACGCTCGGCCAGGTGCAACATCGTTGAGACGCCGGTGAATCCGCCACCGACAACCACGACATCGCAATGATGTTCGCCTTGCAGGCACGGGAAGTCAGTTGCGATATTCGCCGTAGCGGCGTAGTAAGACGCAGTGTGCTCTCTGCTATCGGTCATGGTCACAAAGCGGCGGCTACGCGCCGGCGCGACTCGCGTAGAGATACAACATTTCCATCGCGAGGTGCGCCGCAACAAGTGCGGTAATTTCGCCCACGTCGTAAGCCGGAGCAACCTCAACGATATCCATACCAATCACATTGATTCCCTTCAAGCCACGCAGAATTGCCATCGCCTGATGGCTGGTCAGCCCGCCACATACGGGCGTCCCCGTACCCGGCGCGTAGCTGGGATCCAGGCAATCGATATCGAAAGTCAGGTAAACAGGATTATCACCCAGGTGTTTTCTGGCCGCAGCGACAGTTGCTTCAATTCCCTCGGCGTGCACTCTGGGCGCGTCGATGACATTGAAGCCCATCGTGTCCTGGTTCGTGGTCCGTATTCCGATTTGAACGGACGTAGCAGGGTCTACAAGGCCTTTTTTCGCGGCCCAATAAAACATGGTGCCATGATCGATACGGTCATTCGTGTCTGTCCAGGTATCGCTATGTGCATCGAAGTGTAACAACGAAACCGGGCCACCATGGTGTCGGACATGCGCCTTGATCAATGGGTAGGAAATAAAGTGATCGCCACCAAGCGTGAGTAAACCCGGCCCCTGCGACAGAATACTGAACGCGTGCTCTTCGATTTCCGCGGGTGCGTTTTCCGGTATCCCAAAATCAAAGAAGCAATCGCCAGCATCGGCAACCGCCAGCTTGTCAAACGGATCGAATTCCATGCCATACGGTCGCTCCCACGCCATGACCGTTGACGCATGACGAATTGCGCGCGGACCATAACGTGCACCCGGGCGATTCGTTGTTGCGGTATCGTAAGGTATGCCGAGCACCGCCACGTCCACGCCCGCCATGTCCTTTCTGTACTTGCGGCGCATAAACGATATGACACCGCCATACGTCGGCTCAGGCGTTGTGCCATACAAGCTGTCAGCACTTATCGCATGGTCGTTTGTATTCTTTTCCACGATCCTGTTCCAGGCTATTCGAGGCTCACGCTGCCGCCAGCGCTTGCTGTGTCAAATCGAGTGATTTCCAGGTGGTGTCGACCAGTTCATCTGCCTCCGCGTACGACAGTACGAACGGTGGCGAGCATACTATGGTGTCACCAACCGCGCGCAGACATACACCGTTGTCGATGAGGTGGTCGCGACAGATCGTGCCGACACCTTGTTTTTCATCGAAGCGTTCCAGCGAATCCTTGTTCTTCACGATCTCCAGGGCGCCCATCAGTCCAACCATGCGAGTATCGCCGACCAGCGGGTGATCCAGCAAAGTTTGCCATTTTTGTTGCAGGTAGGGACCGATATCGTCCCGGATGCGGGTTACGAGGTCTTCGTCTTGAATCAATTTCAGATTTGCGATTGCGACGGCGCAAGCTACAGGGTGGCCGGAATACGTGTAACCGTGGAAAAACTCGCCGCCTTTGTCGATCAATACGTTGGCGACGCGATCACTGACGAATACGCCACCCAATGGCAGGTATCCCGATGTCACGCCTTTCGCGAATGGCATGAAATCCGGGCGGGTCCCAAAGTAATCCGCGCCAAACCATTCGCCCAAACGCCCGAATCCGGTAATAACTTCATCGGAGATCAGCAAAATTCCGTACTCGTCACAGATTCGCTGCACTTCGGGCCAGTAGGAGTCTGCCGGCACAATAACGCCGCCCGCTCCCTGAATCGGCTCGCCGATAAATGCGGCGACCTTGTCGGCGCCGACCTCTTTGATCTTGTCTTCAATAGAACGAGCTGCGGCAATACCAAACTCGTCTGGTGACATGCTCTTGTCGCTACCAAACCAGTACGGTTGTTCCACATGCACGATGCCAGGTATGGGCAAGCCGCTTTGCTTGTGCATGGCTTTCATACCGCCAAGGCTGGCGGCCGCTACCGTAGAACCGTGATAGGAATTTTTGCGGCTGATGATCGTGTGTCGCTTGGGTTGCTCCATCAGGTCCCAGTACGTGCGCACCATGCGCACGATGGTGTCATTTGATTCAGAGCCCGACCCGGCGAAGAAAACACGATTCAGCTGTGGCTGGCTGATCTCCTGCAGCATGGCCGACAACTCAATAGCCGGCGGATGTGAGCACTGGAAGAAACTGTTGTAGTACGGTAGTTCCTGCATCTGCTCAGTGGCAGCATCGACCAGTTCCTGGCGGCCGTAGCCGGCGTTGACGCACCAGAGACCCGACATTCCATCCAGGATCTTGTTGTCGTCTGCGTCGTAAATATAGACGCCCTCCGCCCTCGTAATAATTCTCGAGCGTCGCTTGTGAAGTTCTTTGTGGTCGGTGAACGGGTGCAGGTGATGATTCTTGTCCAGTTCCTGCCATTCCGCGCGAGACCGTTTCTCAATTGCAGCCATTGCAAGCTCCCCATTTCGATTGGGAATTGGTCACTAATTCTAGCGGCTATGTCGAGCCGCGTCCCGTTCGGACCATAATCTGAAACGAGCGTTCGAAATCAGACGTTAAACATCAGTATTTCGCGCTCGTACGGCGTGATGATTTCCTGAAACTCGCGGTATTCGTCATCCTTGACCGCTGTATAGGCGGTGACAAAGTCATCGCCAAGAACGCTGCGCATGGCCTCGCTGTCGCGCATGGCGGCCATCGCACCGAGCAGGTGCCGGTGCAGGTCAAAATCGCCGCTGTAAGCACTGCCTGTGGCGGCTTCGCTCGGTTTGAGCCCTTCGACCATGCCAAGGTAGCCACAAGCAAGCGAGGCAGCAATCGCGAGATATGGATTCACATCCGAACCCGCGAGGCGGTTTTCGACGCGGCGCGCTTCAGGCGGCGAGTCCGGAACTCGCAAGCCTACGGTCCGATTGTCAATAGCCCATGCCAGGTTGACGGGCGACGAATGTGGGTTCACGAAGCGCCGGTACGAGTTTACATAGGGCGCGAAAATGAGCATTGCCTCGGGCATATAGCGTTGCAGGCCAGCCAGGAAACCATAAAATAATTCGCTCGGCTCACCGTCGGGCATAGAGAATATGTTGTTGCCTTCCTTGTCGACGATACTCTGGTGTATGTGCAAAGAGCTGCCCGCTTCGTCGGTCATGGGTTTGGCGAGAAACGTTGTGTGCAATTCATGTTCTATTGCCGCTTCACGAACCGTGCGTTTGAAAAGGAAGACCTGGTCCGCAAGCTCAAGCGCGTCACCGTGCAGGAAGTTTATTTCCAGCTGCGCAGGTCCCATTTCCTGCGATAACGTATCAATACGAATTCCTTGTGCTTCGCAAAATTTGTAGACGTCGACGATGAACGGATCGAAGTCGTTCATCGTGTCTATGCTGTACGGCTGACGAGCACCTTCTGTCTTGCCAAGCCGGCCCGCCGGAGGCTCCGCCTCGACATTGGGATCCAAATGCGGGCTTAACAGGTAAAACTCGACTTCAGGCGCGACGACCGGCACCCAACCACGCGCCTCGAACTTCGCAAGCACATTACGGAGTACAGTGCGCGGAGATTTGGTGACAGGTGAGCCGTCGCGCAGGTAGCAATCAAGAAATACCGAAGCGGTAGGATCGATCGCCCACGGTACGGGGCGCAATGTCGTTGCGTCTGGCACGAGTAACATGTCCCGATCCTCGACATTCGTCTCGTCATGAATATAGTCACCGGAAATTGTCTGCGAAAAAATCGCCTCCGGCATTTTCATCTGACCGGACCCGATTTTGTCGGCCGGCACAACTTTGCCTCGTGCAGAGCCAGCCATGTCGGGAACGAACGCTTCTACATCTTCGATGTTGCGTTCCCGCAGCCAGGGCTGGAAGACTTCGTCTTTGCTCAAACTACACCTATCACTTTCGCGCGCGCCGTCTGCACGCGTCGCCAAACGCCTTGAATATTGCCAATGATAATTCGCTCTCCGTCACCTGCCATTCGGGATGCCACTGCACGGCGAGATTGAATCCTGGCGCATCATCCACACGAAATGCCTCTATTAAACCGTCGTCTGCGACGGCCTCAATGGTCACGCCATCCGCCAGCCTGGCAACGCCCTGCCCATGCAGCGAATTCACCATGACAGTCGATGCTTCGACGAATGCATGCAAGAGCCCTCCCTCGACCAGGTTGACCTCATGTGAAGGACCATACTGCACCTCAATATCATCATCCGGATTCTCTTTGTGCATGTGATAGCCGGCCACCTCGTGCACTTTTTGATGCAGGGACCCGCCCAGCGCAACATTGAGTTCCTGGAAACCGCGGCAAACTGCAAGCACCGGCACACCCGTTTCGAGAGCCCGCTGCGCTAAAGGCAACGTGAGCTTGTCCCGATGTGCGTCATGCAGTGTGTCGGGCGTACTGGGATCGCCATCGTAGTGATGCGGCTCTATATCCGATGGGCTGCCCGTAAACAAGATACCGTCAACATGCGCGAGCACGGCGTCAATGTCGAAATCGTCGGCCAGCGCGGGAACGAGCAGTGGCAGAGTATCCGCAGCATTGATGAGCGCGCGAAGATATTTCTCTCCGGCCATATGAAATGGATGGTGACCGATTTGTCGCCGGTCAGCCGGAACTCCGACCACGGCCTTTGAACTAGGCATCACGTATCATCGGCGCGCCGGCCGAAGAACTTCAGTGCGGCTATGAGTATCGCGATACAGACAATGATGGAAATCCAGGGCGGCACACCGTAGCCGCCCGGAATCGTGCCGAACAAGAGCCCTACAAGCCCGACGGTCATCGCATATGGCAATTGCGTGCGCACGTGTTCAATGTGGTTGCAACCACTGGCAACTGACGAAAGTACGGTCGTGTCGGATATGGGCGAACAGTGATCGCCCCAAACTGCCCCTGCGAGACAACACGACACCGTGGAATACAGAATGTGCATGCCCGACGGATCCGCGATGCCATGCATCCCCATCACGGCCCATGCGAGCGGCACAACCAATGGCATGAGGATGGCCATCGTTCCCCAACTCGTGCCGGTCGTAAATGCTGTAATCGAGGCCAGGATAAAAACAATGGCAGGGATCAAGGCAACGGGAAGCGCGCCAGCCAGCAATGTGACCAGGAATGCAGCCGTGTTTAATGCCGCGGTGACATCGGACAGTGACCAGGCCAGGACCAGGATAATCATGCCGAACAATGTCGCACGCAATCCGCCATACCAGGCGTCGACGGTTTCGTGGACCGAAAGGATTCCCTGGCCGATCGTCATCGCCGCGGCGACGAGCACGCCCACGAAACTCGAATACATCATCGACTTGTACGGGTCTGTCGTCGCGAGGATGTCCGTTAAAGTCGCGCCGTGGCCGAGCGTGTACATACTAATCGCGAGAACAACGATCAGCGTAATAATAGGGACGAACGCGTTGACGGCGCGCAGCGGAATATTTCCCTTCGGCGTCAATTCTTCGCCCTCAAGTGCAGGTAGGGCATCATCACTCTCTGGCTTAACCATACCGTTACGCGCGCGGACCTCGGCCTTGTACATCGGCCCAAAATCGAGCCCGGACGCCGACACCAGCAATACGAATATGATCGCGAGTATTGGATAGAAGCTGTACGGAATCGAATTCAGAAATACAGAATAAGCTTGCATGCTGGCGAGCGCTTCAATCGATCCAAGCGCCTGATCAATAAGGCCAATCTGGTACCCGATCCATGTTGTAATGAGGGCAAGACATGCGACCGGAGCCGCCGTCGAGTCGACGATGTAGGCAAGTTTCTCCCGCGATATTTTGAGGTGATCCGTCAACGACCGTGCCGTGTTGCCTACGACCAGTGTGTTGCTGTAGTCGTCGAAGAAAATCATCAATCCCATCAGCCAAACTGCGACCTGGCCGCCAATAGCGGTCTTCGCGCGACTCACTATACTTTGCACGATGCTCGCCATTCCGCCGTTCCGTGTGATGATGCCGACCATGCCGCCAATCATCATCGTAAACAGGATAATCGACGCACGATCCGAGTTGGCCACCGCCCCGGTGACGTACACCTGGAAACTGTCGAGCAGACCCTGCCCGGCTCCCGTTACAGTGAAGGACTGCAACGCCGTCGATCCCAACCACAAACCGAGCAGCAGCGCCGGAACGACGTTGCGCAGCAACAACGCAATAGCGATTGCCATGAATGCGGGCAACACCGATACCCAGCCAGGAATGACCCGCAATTCCGCCTCAGAAGTATCGTCGCCCGCCGTTGCCGAAATACTTGCCGTGCCACTATCGTTGACCATAACGGCGTCAAACAGCGCGCGACCATTGTCGTTCGCAGTAGCGCTGTAACTTTGGCCGCGCACGGTCAGGTTCACCAGCTCACCTGCGGCGGCCCCGGTCACCGCGATGTCTATTGGTACTGCGGTAAGGCCAACGGCAGGGGTTTCGATCTCGATTGCGTTCGCTGCGAACGGCAAGACGGTCGTAATCAGACCTGTAATGATTAAAGCAATTGAGAGTCGTCGGAAAGCCAGCTTGCAAGTATCGATGGGAGTATTGATGTTGCTATTCCTGCCGCTTAATCGACGCGCATATTAGCACGGCGAATCTTATTCAGTACTGCGGTTGCAGATTCGCAGCGACCGCGCAAAGCGTCGCGCCCAACCGCGCGCGGCGGCTATCTGACATGCGCTGCGTAGGGCCACAAATCGATATCGCGCCCAGGACCTCGCCCATGCGACCCCTGACTACGGCTCCTACGCCGGAGAATCCGTCCTCCAGCTCATCAACTGTCTCGGCGAAACCGCGGCGGCGAATTTCACCGAGTTGCTGCAGCAGCGTTTCATGTCGGGTAATCGTTCGGCTCGTCAACGAAGACAGGTGTTCACCGAGCCTGTCCGGACCATGTTCTTCGAATGCGATCAAAGCTTTCCCGGTCGATGTCGCATGAATCGGCCAGCGCGTGCCAACGTTTCCCACCGCACCCACAAAATGTTTACTTGTCACCTCATCCAGTATCAGCATCGTGTCGTCGATCGGAATCTCGAGCGTCGCTGTTTCGCCGGTCTCGTCGGCCAGTCGCCTGAGTATCGGGCGAGCGCGCAAGCGCAAATCGTTGCTCGACAGCGCCTGCACACCGAGCGCCATCAGTCCTGGTCCGAGCCGGTACGTTCCTGTGCCAGGATTTCGATCGAGCAGTTCCTCGCTATACAACGCCTGCAAGAGCCGGTGTGTCGTGGTCTTATTCAGGCCAGACAGCTCGCAGACGTCGGCCAGCTGCAACTCTGGCGTCTCGGACGTAAACAGCTTTAGCAGTCGAATGGCACGTAGTGCCGACTGGGCGCCTTGTGGCGGTGCTTGATCACGCATCGTTATATTCCATATTATGCGGAGCGGGTTCACTATATGGTAGCAGACTGTCTGTTGCGGTGCGCCTGCAAATCATCGATGCTCAGGCTAACAACCAGCCACATCGCAACAGGAAACAATATGCCCAAGCAAACGTCGATTGTCGCCGAGTTGCGCACCGCACAACGAGTACACGGCAATTTCGAGGCAATGGAACTCCTGACGCCCGATCTCAGTGGCATTCTCAAAGGCAAACGCATTCGACCGGGTGACTTCGACAAGAGCTGCGAAGACGGTTTCCCATTTTGTGCCGGCACTACCCTGTTGACGACGTTGGGCGATACCGTGTCCGGAATCCCGTTCGGCGAGGATGACGGCGACCCCGATGTTCCGTGCCATATCGTACCCGGCAGCATCGCCCCGGTTCCCTGGGCCCGGAAGCCGACGGTGCAGGCGCTCTTTACCCTGTCGAACGACGACGGCACTCCGTTTTTCGCCGCTCCGCGCAACGTCCTGGAGCGTGCGCTGCAGCCATTGAAAAAAATGCGGCTGAAGCCGGTTATGGCGACGGAACTCGAATTCTACCTTTTGGACGGGAAGGCGAAAAAGCCCGTTGTCGCAGTCCCAAAGGTTCCCGGATCCGAGCGCATTCAGCCCGGGCCGCAGGTGTACCACCCGGACGACCTGTACGAGATAGAAGGGTTTCTCAATGACGTCTACGACTACTGTGACGTTCAGAATATTCCGGCGGAGTCGGCAATATCGGAGTACTCCCCCGGACAATTTGAGATCAACCTGCGCCACGTCGATGACCCGATGCTTGCTTGCGACCATGCGGTGTTGATGAAACGCGCAATCAAGGCCGCAGCTCGTAAACACGGTTTTATTGCGTGTTTCATGGCCAAACCGTTTGAGGAAGACGCGGGCAGCGGGCTGCACATCCATATGAGCCTGCTCGATCGCAGTGGCAAGAATTATTTTTCCGGTGGACGCGACTCACTTGCAGCACCGCCGTTCTCCGCCCATTTGCGACACGCGGTTGGCGGCCTGTTGAAAATCATGCCCGAGGCAACGCTGATCTGCGCGCCGAACGCGAACTCATACCGGCGCTTGCGTCCCGACATGTTCGCGCCCGTTGAACCAAATTGGGGCGTCAATCATCGCGTGGTTTCGATACGAATTCCGCAATCGGATGCGAAAAATCTACGCTTCGAACATCGCGTATCCGGTGCGGATGCCAATCCCTATCTTGTTACAGCAGCGCTACTTGCAGGCGTGCATCACGGCCTCAAGAACAAGTGCGATCCGGGACCGATGGTCGAGCGAGGAGCCCACATCGTACCCAAGCTGAAGATTCCGAATCGCTGGGATACGGCGATCGACATGTTTTCACGCAGCAAGGTGTTGCCCGATTATCTCGGAGAGGATTACTGCAAGTACTACGCGATGAATCGTCGCGGGGAATGCGAGCGCTTTCACAACACGGTAAGCGAGCTCGACTTCGACTGGTACTTGCGCTCAGTCTGAATTGTTCTAATCATTTTCCGTCGCGCGGGCGAGATCGTGGTCAATTCTCATCGAAGCACAATAGAAATGCCAGGCGGCCCAGGGCAATACGACAACGGCAACGATCAGCAGGCTGTAGCGCATGGACTCAGTTGCGAAGCGTGGCTCGAGAAAATCACTGAGGGAGCCGGTCAGCCACGGACCCAGCGCCAGTCCGATGACGTTGATGATGAGCAATACCAGGGCCGATGCCACAGCGCGCATGCGTAGGGATACCAGGCTCTGCGTTTGCGCCAGAACCGGCGCAAGGTAGACGTTCGATGTCGCAGCCGGAATGACGAACAGCAACAGAGCCGTTGCTGGCGAATCCGCGAGAAACATGAACGCAAACGGGAATGAACTGCCGAGGACCATCAAAGCAATAAAGATCAGTGACTTGCGCTGGCTCACCCGACCCAGATGGTCAGCGATGTAGCCGCCGAAAAAGAAACCTGCGCCACCCGCGATGCCGATGATCAGGCCAAGCCAGCGACCCAGCAGCGCGATTTCAATGTCGAAACTTCGCACCATAAAGCTCGGCAGGAAGCTGATGACCGAGTAACCGACGAATGACGAAAGACCTGCAGCGATTGCCATATGCACAAACGAACGACGGCTGCGCAGGAATCTCACAACCTCCAGCAAGCCAGGTTGCACGCCGCTGTCCTTGCGCTCCTCGGATGCACCGCGGCGTGGCTCCTGCAATGTGAATCGAACGATTAGCGCGAGCAACAGCCCGGGTAAACCCACCATGAAGAATGCTTCGCGCCAGCCGATATTCTGCGCGACCCAGCCACCAGCCAGGTACGCCAGCATGATTCCGGCGGAAATGCCCAGCGTATAAAAACCCATTGCAGTCGAACGTTTCTCCGGCGGGTAATAATCGGCAATCAACGAATGTGCCGGCGGACTGCAACCCGCCTCGCCGATACCGACGCCTATTCGTGCGAACGTCAGATGCCAGATATTTGCCGCCATTCCTGACAGCGCAGTCATGGCACTCCAAAGCGCGACCGCGCCCGCGATTAGATTGCGCCGATTGCAACGATCCGCATATTGCGCAATCGGAATACCGAGCGTTACGTAGAAAATCGCAAACGCAGTGCCCGACAGGAAACCAAGGTACGTGTCACTGACTTGAAACTGATCCCGGATTGCCGGCAATAAAATCGCCAGGATCTGCCGGTCGACAAAATTGAACATGTAGACGATGGCGAGAATAACCATCGCATAACGGCGTGCGGCAAGGCTCGGTGCGGCTGATGGTCCGCCGATCATCAGTGCGGCGCTATTCGTTCTGGCGCAACGCTACCCGCGTTCGGACGGCGTGAGTCGGATGCACCGCGAAAAACACCGCCGCTGAAACCGACGGTTTGCGAACTGCCCATGGAATAACGCGCATCCTGAATGGTATGGCCGCGTTGCCGCAGCAACCGAATTGTGTCGGGGCTGAATCCCGATTCAAGCTGCAGGACATCGGGATACCATTGATGATGCATACGGGGTGCCTCTGTTGCCTCTGCGAGATTCATGCCGTGGTCGATCACGTTAACGATAATCTGCAACACCGAGGTGATAATCCGGCTACCACCCATGGAGCCGGTTGCGAACCAGGGTTCACCGTTCGCAAGAACGATGGCCGGTGTCATTGAACTCAACGGACGTTTCCCGGCGGCTACCGAATTCGCGTCGCCTCCCAGCAATCCGTAGGCATTCGGCACTAAGCGCCCTGCCGCAAAGTCGTCCATTTCATTGTTCAGAAGAAACCCGGCTCCTGCCACCGCGATACCTGAGCCGAACGGGAAGTTCAGCGTATAGGTATTCGAGACCACATTGGCATCTGCATCAATCACGGAAAAATGAGTCGTGTCATTACTTTCCGGGCGCGGCGCCACACCAGGCGCTACGTCTTCAGATTTTCGCGCCGTCTTGAGATCGATGGTTGCCGCGAGTTCCCTGCCGTACGCCTTGCTCGTCAGCCAATCGACCGGAACCTTGTAAAAATTCGGATCACCGACGTGTTTCGAACGATCTGCGTAGGCAAGGCGAGCAACCTCGGCCAACAAATGAACATTGTCCGCACTTCCGGCCCCAAGCCCGGCAACCGGGAAGAACTCGAGTATGTTCAACATTTGCAGGATGTGAATGCCCCCGGAACTCGGTGGCGGCATAGTCACTATTTCATACCCCCGGTAGGTGCCGCGCATCGCCGTTCTGACAATGGGCTCGTAAGCCGCGAGCGAAGGCGCATCGATCAAGCCGCCGCCGCGTTGCATTTCCGCGATAATTTGCTCGGCGATCCTGCCTTCATAGAACGCGTCGGGTCCCTGATCGGCGATGAGTTGCAGCGTGCCGGCCAGGTCACTCTGCACGAACAAATCACCCGCCTCGTACGGGACACCATCTTTCTTGAAGAAATAGCCGCAGGCCGCTTCGTCGCGGCACAGAGATTTCTGCCACACCTTCAGCAACTCCGCCATGTCATGACTAACCACGATGCCTTCGCGAGCCTGCTGAATTGCCGGTTGCAGCAGTCGCTTCCATGGCAGGCGCCCGAATTTCTGGTGGGCAAAGTAAAAACCCGCGACGGTTCCTGGAACGCCGGCGGCAAGATGACTAAATCGCGCGAGGTTTTTATCGACGTCGCCGTTTTCGTCAAGGTACATGTCGCGCGTCGCCGATTGCGGCGCTATTTCGCGATAGTCAACAGCAAAATCTTCTCCGGACTCCGCATCATGGATAAGCATGAATCCGCCGCCGCCTAGATTGCCGGCTCTGGGCAAGGTAACCGCGAGCGAAAATCCCGTCGCGATAGCAGCGTCGACCGCGTTACCACCAGCCGCGAGTACCTTCGCACCGGCCTCGGCTGACAACCGGTTCTGCGCGGCGACCATGCCCGAATCCCCGAGCACCGGGTGCTGCAGGTCCTGGTAGCGAATAATCTCGTTGTCGGTGAGCTGCGCATTTGCAGCCGCCGCCAAGGCTACGAGACTGAGGGCAAGTAGTAATTTTCGCATCGGCTGATCCTGTCTTACGGTAGAACAGCGCGGAAAATAAAGAAAAACACAATCGCGAGGAACGCGCCCGCAGGAATCGTCACGACCCACGAGACCATGATTCGGGCTACAACACGCAAGTCGATAGCCTCGATGCCGCGGGCAAGCCCGACGCCAAGCACTGCACCGACCAGGGTGTGCGTCGTAGAGACCGGGATGCCGGTACCCGACGCGATGACAATGGTCGTTGCCGCTGCGAGTTCCGCCGCGAAGCCGCGACTCGGGGTTAGCTGAGTAATTTTCTTGCCTACCGTCGCAATAACTCGCCGACCATAGGTTGCCAGGCCGATAACAATGCCGCCGCCGCCAACAACCAGCACCCAGACCGGCAATGATGACGTCGCTGCGATGCTGCCGGACGTCGCAATGCCGATTACGGCTGCGAGAGGGCCAATCGCATTCGCGACATCATTGGATCCGTGGGCGAATGCCATGCCACATGCAGTGATAATCATAAGGACGCCGAAAACGCGTTCGACGGTGTAGAAATGTAGCCTCTTCTCAGCTTTTGGGTCGGACTTGATACGAGAGATAGCGAATGCGCCGATCAGGGAGACACCAAACGCGACCGCGATCGCCAGGAAATAACTTTTCTGAATACTGAGATCCAGGCCAACGTGCTTCAGGCCCTTCAGTATCGTCACTAACGTAATCGTGAATGCCGCAAAGAACATATACACAGGCACGTAGCGTTTCGCCTGTGCCAGCGGATTATCGTGGCTCAGGATCAATCGTTGCACGCTCATGTATATCAGGTACGCGATAAAGCCGGCTATGAGCGGCGATACGACCCAGCTCATAACGATCCTGCCGACCTCGCCCCACTGCACGGCGTCAACGCCGACACCGACCGCCGCAAAACCGACGATTGCGCCAACTATTGAGTGCGTCGTCGAAACCGGCCAGCCGTTTCGAGACGCAATCAGCAGCCACGTACCCGCAGCAAGTAAGGATGCCAGCATTCCGTAGATCAGCAATTCGGGTGTGTCCGAAAGCAGCTCCGCGTCAACGATGCTTTTGCGTATCGTTGCCGTCACCTCACCGCCTGCCAGCACCGCGCCCAGAAACTCGAATATGGCGGCGACAATGATCGCCTGTTTTATCGTAAGTGCTTTCGAGCCGACAGAGGTTGCCATAGCGTTGGCAACGTCATTTGCGCCAATTCCCCACGCCATGAAAATTCCGAACAACGCAGCAAGGCTAATGTAAACGAATTGCGCTTCCATGAATTTGCTCCCGGGATTGCCGGCGCGTCCCGATAGTGTTATTGATTAGTGTGAGAGCAATAGCTCAAGTCGACGGCCAACACGCTCGGCCATATCGGCGATTTCGCCGGTCAGTTCGATGACCTGGTACATGAATATCGCGTCGATCGGATCCAGCGTTTTTTCGATGTCGAACAACGCTGCTCGAAGCGCCGCCTGCTTGTCATCGGTATCCGTTTCGATGCGGTCGAGTTCTTCGATCAATCCCTCAACCAGGTCCACCTCCGCGCCACGAAAACCGGCAGTGAACAGCTCGTTAAGTTCGCGAACACTCTTTCTGGCTTGTTTTGCAGCGTCGATGTTGCGATCAACGAAATCCAGGAACTGATCAGCAATTTGTTCAGGCATTTGTAACTTCCGGCCTACAACGAGGCCCGAGACATCTTTGGTGCGATTGGCGATCTTGTCCTGTACCAGTAACAATTCCAGGAGATCTTGGCGCGGAACCGGCATGAACAGACTTTTCGGCAAATGCAGCCGGATTTTCTTCTTCAGGTCGTCCGCTTCGTGCTCAAGCCTTTCAATTTCACCACGTACTTTCTGAGCTTTGGGCCAATCGCCTTTGACGGCGGCCTTGAAGAACCCTCGCAGTTCTCTCGCGCAGCGATACGCAATATTGACGTGTTTCTCCAGTGGCCGTACCGGCGACGAGCCGAAGATGTTAGCCAGCATATTGGCCATCCGACATTTACCTCTCAGGGCCTTGAAATCGGAGCAATGCTACCATAGCGTTTCGCTGACAATTGAACCTTTCGGATAAGTAGATATGGCCTGTTGGTTAATGAAATCGGAGCCCGACGTTTATAGCATCGACGATCTGCAGCGTGATGGTCAGGAGATGTGGGACTCAATTCGCAATTACCAGGCTCGCAATATGATGCGCGACGATATGAGAATCGGGGACCCGATATTTTTTTATCATTCGAGCTGCAAGGAACCCGGTGTCGTCGGCATAGCCGAGGTCGCCAGCAAGCCGTACCCCGACCCAGTCCAATTTGATAAGCAGTCCAGGTATTTCGACGCAAAGAGCGACCCGGATAACCCACGCTGGATACTTGTTGACGTCAAATTCGTACGCAAGTTGAAACGCAACGTCACACTGACTGAGATCAAGGCCGAGAAAGGCCTTGCGGACATGATATTGACACGCAAAGGCAACCGTCTATCTATCATGCCGGTCGAAAAGAAGCACTGGGACAAGATACTGAGTCTCGAGTAGGTGCTTTTCAGACGGCGCCCAGCTCCGTGAGTCGCTCCTGAATCGGCGCCGCGCCCGCCAGCGCCAGCATAATGACCAAATCGCCGGGTTTAGCCCAGGCCAACGCGGCCGATAAAGCGTCAATTTCCTCATCAACGTGCTCGATCTGTTCCTTAGCAGCCCCACATTTCAATAGCTCATCCTGGATGACCGCAAAGACCTCGCCGTGCTCACGGCCACGATGATACGTAGCCAGTTCCGAGACAATCACCCGGTCCAGACCGATAGTCCAGGCGTCGCGCGTCATCTCACGTATCAGGTCATCGGGCCGATCGCCGGCCTGGCCGAAGCACAGCACGCGCCGCTTGGCAGGAAGCGACTGCGCCATATCGAATAACGCGTGCATCGCCGCAGGATTGTGCGCGAAATCGAGCAGCACTTTGTAACCCTGCAAATCATAAACATTGCAGCGCCCCGGATTTTCGTTCTGCGCCATATTCATCAGGCCGGCGCGAATATGAGTGAGCGGTAAACCAAGACACCAGGTCAAAGCAGCTGCCGCCAGCGCGTTCGCGACGTTATGTCGCGCGGCACCGCCAAGTGTGATGGGAATTTCGTGGCTGCGACAAATAAGTTCGCGACTGCCGTTATCGATCTTTGTCAGTTCATCACCGTCGAGCACAAACACCGGGCCGCCGTCGTCTATACACGCCCTGATCGTCGGGTTCTCCGGGTCGAGGCTGAACCAGACGATTTCACCGTCGAAGGTCGATGCCTTTTTCCTGAGCAGCTTGTCGTCCGCATTGAGTATCAGGTTGCCCGAATCCTGCACGGCTCGGCTTACGATCCATTTGATCTCCAGCAATTCATCCAGGTTTTGTGACCCGAAATCACCAAGATGGTCTGCCGCGATATTTGTGATCAACGCCGCGTCGGCTCGCGCCACACCGAGCCCGCGCCGTAGCAAACCACCACGCGCGGACTCGAGGATCGCGACATCCACATTTGCTTCGCGCAGTACTGCCCGCGCACCTCCCGGTCCCGACCAGTCGCCACGATCGATCACATGGTCGTTGACCGCGATCCAGTCTGTGGAACTCAGCCCGACGTTCAGTTCGGACGCGCGAACAATATTCGTCGCAAGCCGCACCGTCGTGGTCTTGCCGTTGGTGCCTGTCACAAGACCGACGGGAATGTCGTGGAAATGTTTCCAGTCTTGTTGCTGCGGAATAGCATTGACCGGCCAGGTCTTTGAGCCGCTCCCAAGACCAACGGAGACCTCATCGTCGTCCCACAACAGGGTCTTGCCGTTCTCGCTGGCGTCACTGATCAAGCGCATCAGCTCAACGTTGGCTTCTTCGATCGCGGCAGCGCGCACGGATGCCACGGCCTTGTCGAAGGGCGTCACGTCATGATCTTCGCCCAGTTCGCAGGCGCTGGCCGCCCAGGCCCATTCGTTGATTTCCGTAGCAGCATAGAGCGCATCGATCGGCGCCGAGAATGCCATGCTGACGCCACCCTGCAGCTTCCGGGACGCGAATTCGGCCTCATCCCAGCCGAGCTCCGCAAGCATACGTTGCACGTTGTTCGTCCACGCGGGAACGAGCTTGTCTGCTTCGTCCGCAGAGCAGCGCACATCGAGAATAGTGCCCGGACGGTCAAATATCAGGCTCGGCCCCGTCAGCCTGCGTGCATCAAGAAATTCCATGATGCGGGTCAGTCACCTTCTTCGCGCGCGATTCGCACGCCGCGCTCATCGCTGATGATCTCGAGGTCGGCGTCCAGGCTGAAATCTTCGGTAACGGGCAGGTCCATAGTCGCAACTGTTTTCTTGCCAGTGTCATCGAGCTTGTCGCCCGAGTTGAAGTAAATTATCTGCTTCCACGTACGCTTGATATTGTCGCCAAGTACAAGAACCAGGTCACCGGCGCGCGCCATTTCCAGTCCCCGGGCGGTTGCTTCCTGTTCGCTGGGAATGACCTCGATCTGGTCTTCAGTCCGCCCCTGTTGCAACAACTGTTTTTTCAGCATGACGGCCACTTCATCCTCACCTCGCCCACGACGGTTGTCGTCGCACCTGCAGATAAAATAGTCGAAATGACTCGCCGCGATCTCGGCAATCTCAAGAATGTCTTCGTCTCGCCGATCACCCGGCGCTGACAGCACGACGATTTTGCGCCCTTCAACATCAAACCGGTCGACCAGACCGCACATAGCGCGCACCGCCGCGGGATTGTGCGCGTAGTCGAGAATCACGCGGAATGGGTGCTCGTCGTAGATATTCATGCGGCCCGGCGCCTGGAAGAACGTCGAGTCGAATGTTCGCAGGCCGTGGCGAATATCCTCAAGGCTGACGTCCATGTTGTAGGCAAGCGCGGCTGCAAACATCGCATTCTGTACGTTGTGCAATGCACGGCCTTCGATCGTGGCCGGAATCAGGTGCGTCCAGACCAGCGGCGTATGCGTTTCGTTGTCGTAAATTGCGATCAGGTGGCCGTTCATGCCCTGCTCGAGAACGAATGCCTGGCCGCCGGCGCGGATATGTTGCTTAACGAGCGCATGTGCCGGGTTCATGGTGACGTAACAAAGCTTTTCAGCCTCTGTGTAATCAGCCATTTGCAGGCAAAGAGGATCGTCCGCGTTGAGCACGGCGGCATCAACCGCGATCTCGATCGGCACGCGTTTAACTTCGGCAAGTTGCTCGATCGTATCGATGCCGCGCAAACCCAGATGGTCCGCCGTAACGTTCAGGCAGGCAGCAACGTTGCATTCCTGAAAACCGAGACCGCTGCGCAGCATGCCCCCCCGGGCCGTCTCCATGACCGCTGCATCCACGGACGGATCACGCAATATCATCTGCGACGACACAGGGCCGGTCATGTCACCCGGTACACTGAGTTTGCCGTCGATGTACACTCCATCCGTCGACGTGAGCCCGACCGTATGGCCCGACATCTTGAGTATGTGCGCGAGCATGCGCGCCGTCGTCGTCTTGCCGTTGGTGCCCGTCACCGCCGCGATAGGTATGCGGCTGGGGGAATCGGGCGGAAACAGCATGTCGATAACCGGTCCGGCAACATCACGTGGCGTGCCTTCGCTTGGCGCGACATGCATCCGAAATCCGGGTCCTGCGTTGACCTCGCATATGCCGCCGCCCACCTCCCGATACGACTCTGTAATGTCATTGGTCAGGAAATCAACGCCGCCGATATCGAGATCGATAGCCTTTATCGCGCGAATGGCCATGTCGCGATTATCCGGATGAATAACGTCCGTCACATCGATAGCGGTACCGCCCGTAGACAGGTTCGCAGTCGAACGCAAGTAGACGATCTCGCCGTCCGTCGGCACGGTGTTGCGATCGTAGCCCAGCTTGGCCAGCAAACGCCGCGCCTGATCGTCGAATTCGAGGCGCGTAAGCACCTTTTCGTGGCCTACGCCGCGCCGCGGGTCGTCGTTGACGATATCGACGAGCTGCCCGATCGTGTTCTTGCCATCACCGACTACATGTCCGGGCACGCGTTTCGCGGCCGCGACCAGCTCGCCGTCGACAATGAGAATCCTGTGATCGAAACCCTCAATGTAGCTCTCGACGACGATAGTACGACCGTGCTCGGTGGCCTTTTGAAAGCCGGCCTCGACTTCCTCGTCAGTGCGCAAATTGATCGCCACGCCACGCCCATGGTTGCCAGCAAGCGGTTTCAGTACGACCGGAAATCCAATACGCTTTGCAGCGCGAACAGCGTCTCGCGTGCTGCGCACGACGATTTGTTTTGGCACCGGCAAACCGAGATCACGCAATATGTTGTTCGTTTCTTCCTTGTCCGACGCGAGTTCCACGGCAATGTTACTCGTACGTCCCGTCGTCGTCGCCTGGATGCGCTGCTGATAGCGCCCGTGGCCGAATTGCACCAAGCTGTATCGATTCAGTCGTAGCCACGGGATGTTCCTGTCTTCGGCCGCCTTCACCAGTGATCCTGTGCTCGGGCCGAACTCACGTCGCTGCGCGTAGCGAATAAAGCGGTCGCGTTCTTTATCAAAGTCCCAGTCTTTTTCCGGCGCATCTTCGGGTTTCAGCTTTTCCGGCAGCAAGCTGTGCAGCAGACTCAGGGCGAGCTCGCTGGCTTCGCGACCCACTGCCGCGTCTTTGTACTGGAACACCATGTTGTAGTGCCCCGGTCGGCCGTCGATGGAGCGCGTGCGGCCGAAAGTCACATCCGAGCCGGCGACGTTTTGCAATTCGATCGCGACGTGCTCCATGACATGTCCGAGCCAGGTACCCTCGTCTTCTCGCAAGCGGCGCACGAAACCGCCGGGCTCACGGTATGAACAGCCGTGCTCATGCAGGCCAGGCAAGTGCTCAAGCAATGGGGTGATGAATTTTTCGCCAAGACGCCCCGTCGGCCATTTCTCGAGCTCGCCGAGGTCGAGGACGTGGCGAATTACGGGGAATCGCGCGAACAGATTCGGTCCGACAAATACGTTGGTACTCTCAATTTTCATGACTACAGCCTGTCTTTATTGCTCTTCTTTTGTTGCTGTCACTCGGCAAACGGTTGACGTCACTCGGCAAACGCTTCACGTGTGACAATATCGTAGCGACCTCCCGCTACCAGTATATGCAACTTCACGCCTATCAGGCTTACCGGCTCGCCGCGGCGCGCCCTGTCCATCGAAGAATAACCCAGATCCGTGGGGTCGATCACCGTTATGCCGCCACTGCCGACAACCTCTAACTGGTCGCCAGCACGAATAAAGGCCGCTGTGTCCTCGTCAAGACCGATGCCGACAGCGAACGGGTTGTATGCGAGCGCCGTTAGCAGTCGCCCCAGGCGATCCCGCTGGCGAAAATGCTGATCGATAATGCAGGCGTTCGTTAGCCCAAGACCCGGGGCCATCGTGACGAGGTCAGGGCTCGGCGTACTGCCCTCGGCGCCACCTGCGATCATGTGCTCCGGCATGAACGCCGCGCCTGCTGAGGTGCCGGCGACGTGCATGCCTGCGGCATTGCGACGACGAATCAGTTGCGCAACCGTTGTCCCGCCCAGGGTCGTTGACAATCGCAACTGATTACCGCCGGTCATGAAAACACCATCGCATTTGCTGATGTAATCGATATCCGGTCCCGACTGACAATCTTCGCGAGTGATAAATTGCAACACCTTCGCATGCTTGACACCGAGTTTGCGAAACAGCTTTTCGTAGTTGCGGCCGGTGTCGTCAAGTTCCGAAGCCGTCGGAATAATTCCGATCCGCGACTGCCTGCCGCCACACAAGTCGACGAATCGGTCGAGTATTTCAGGGTTATCCAGTTTCTCCTCTGCACCGCCAATCGGGATGATGTAACCGCGGTCGGTACCGGATATGCCGTTTGCAGGGTTCATGCTTTTGCTACTCCGCTCCATGCGAGCAATCGAGGCGAGAAAAAGGGCGGCCATTTTACACAAGATTCGATCAATTCCTGCCTTTTATGCTGCAAAATACCGGCGACAACCATTTCGGACAGATTTCGTGGCTGATTCCAGGCTCCCGCTAGGCAAGCACAGCGCCTATCCAGATGCTTACGCACCCGGCGTACTTTTTGCGATCGCCCGCAGCGAGAGCCGCGCGGGCATCGGCATTACCGCGGAATTGCCGTTTCGCGGCACCGATGTCTGGAACGCCTGGGAGCTGACCTGGCTCGGTGCTGAAGACAGGCCGTCTGTCGCCACTGCAGAGATTCGCTTGCCGGCAGATTCCCCAAACCTGATCGAATCCAAGTCCCTGAAACTCTATCTGAACTCGTTTTCGATGAGCCATTTCGACAGTTCCAGCATAGTCGCTGACACTATCGCAGGTGACCTCGCCGAGTGTGCGGGTGCCCAGGTCGATGTCCGGGTCGCTCTGCTCGCAGATAGCGAAGACCGATCCGTAGCCAGGCTGGCTGGCCAATGCATGGACACGCTTTCGGTGCGCTGCCGCGCGTGGCAGGTCGACGCGGATTTGCTACAAGCAGACGCAACCAACATCGTCGAGGAAGTCCTGCACACGCACCTGTTGCGCAGCCTGTGCCCGCTAACTTCGCAACCTGATTCGGGCAGTCTGCAAATCAGCTATCGCGGACCATGCATCGCGCCGGAGTCGCTGCTGCAATACGTCGTGTCCTTTCGCCAGCACAAAGACTTTCATGAAGCCTGCGTCGAGCGAATGTTCGTCGACATAGTGCAGCGCTGTAATGTCGACAGGCTTAGCGTCTATGCGCGCTATCAGCGCCGCGGCGGCATCGATATCAACCCGTTTCGCAGCAATTTCGAAGACTGCCCGGGGAATCCTCGCCTCTGGCAACAGTAAGGGCGGCATTAACCCGTGCCTATATCCTCCGGGCTGAGGTCGTGGCCCCAGTCTTGTTTGGCACGCAGATAGCGGCGATTTTTTTCGGTAACACCGATTACGTGTTTCACACGGGTGATGTTCTGCAGACCATGATGATTAAGGTCGTCTACTTTCTTCGGATTGTTGGTTAGCAGACGAAAAGGATTGTCGCTTACAAAGTACTTGAGCAACGACGCGGCATCACTGAAGTCGCGCGAGTCATCTGGCAGTCCGAGCGACCTGTTCGCCTGGTAAGTGTCCTCGCCCGAGTCCTGCAACAGGTAGGTTGCTGCCTTCGCCCACAAACCGATGCCGCGACCCTCGTGCCCCGACATATAGATCAGCATGCCGCCCTGCTCATCGCGCTGGATCATTTCGAGTGCGGACTGCATTTGCGGGCCACACTCACAGCGCTGCGAGCCGAAGACATCGCCCGTCAGGCAACTTGAATGCACGCGCACCAACGGCTCAGTCCAGGTGTCCGGATCACCGATAAGCAGCACACTGTTGACGGCCATAAACGACGCCAGTGTGGCGAATGACTGCTGGCCATTCTGCTCCCGCAGGTCGTCGGCCAGCTCCTCGATCTTGCTCAGTTCGGTATTGCGCACACAGGCATACCACTGCACATCAACATGCTTCTCACACAACTGCAGTGGCAGGGGAATGGGTCCGAGGATGCTGATTGTGGCGCCTCTCGCGGGTGCAGTACGCGTGCCAACGGCGGCACCATCACGGTCAATCTGGAACAGTTTGCCCTGCTCGGTCAGGCGCTCGCGGATTGTAGGATCAATGTAGGTAAACATGGCCGGATTATGAAGCATTCAGCGACTTTTGCGACGTCTGTCACTTGCTGACTGGCCGGTCAGTAAGTATACTTAATGACCCGAAAGTCATTAACAGTCGGAAATATGGCACAACCACGCTATCAGCGCCGCAAAGAAGAACGGCCTCAGGAAATAACAGAAGCCGCATTTCAGGCCTTTGCCGAGAAAGGCTACGCCGCAACACGAGTGGAAGAGGTCGCACAGCGTGCCGGTGTCAGCAAGGGCCTCTTGTACCTGTACTTCAAAACCAAGGAGGAACTCTTTAAAGCCGTCATCAAAAGCGTCGTCATTCGCCGCGTGGACGCGTTGGTCGCAGCGCTTGAGAAAACCGAGTTGTCGTCCGAGGATTTTCTTCGTGGTCCTTTGCTCGAGTTCATGAAGAGTGTGCCGGGATCGCCGGTTGCCGTCGTTATCCGCCTCATGGTTTCCGAGGGACATCGACACCCCGACCTTGTCGACTACTACTGGGAAAACGTCGTATCGAAGGGGCTCGCTGCGATTTCACGATTCATCGATCGCGGCGTGCAGCGTGGTGAGTTCCGCGCCACTGCGGTATCCGAATTGCCGCAGTTGTTACTCGCGCCAGTCATGCTGGCGGTGATCTGGCACATCTTGTTTGCGCGGCGAGATCTCGATACCGACAAACTGATTGCAACCCACATAGACATGATTCTCGCCTACATCAAGGCGTGAACGGAGTACCGGGATGAAAAAACCAATTCTCATCTTAGCTGTAATACTGGTGTTTGCCGCCTGTGAGTCCGGGGACGACAGCAACCGCGTCGTCGGCGAACTGGCTTCGGACCGTATCGAGATGGCCGCCGACGTAAGCGAGCCGATCATCGAGATCGCCGTCGCCGAGGGCGACGCAGTTGAAGCAGGGCAAATATTATTGCGCCAGGATGACGCTCGCGCGGTCGCGCGACTCGCCGCAGCAGATGCAGTACTGGCGCAAGCCCAGGCACGGCTCGATGAACTGATCCGTGGTCCACGCAGCGAACAAATCGCAGCCGCACGGGCTGAAGTTGAGGGCGCTACGCAGGAACTCGATTTTCGTAACAACGATCTTGAACGCACGCAAAATGTATTCGCCAGGGGCCTGGCCTCCCCCGACGTTCTGGATCGTGCCAAGGCGGCGCAAGACGCGGCACAGGCGAGCCTGAAGTCGCAGCTCGCGCGGCTCGAGGAATTGCTCACGGGAACGACCGTCGAAGAACTCGCCCAGGCAGAGCAAACGGTTAAGCAGGCGGATGCGCAGCGCAGCAACGCGCAGATCGACGTCGAGCGGCACACGTTACGCGCGCCAGGCAGTGGAATCGTAGACAGCAGACTGTTTGAACTGGGAGAACGGCCGGTACCGGGACAACCGGTGATGATTGTATTGGCAGGCGGGCAGCCTTATGCACGCGTCTACGTTCCCGAACACCTGCGCGTGAGAATCAGGCCAGGCACCAAAGCCTGGATTCATGTCGATGGATTGAACGAACCTGTCGCAGGCCGCGTTCGCTGGGTTGCCAGCGAATCCGCGTTCACGCCCTACTTCGCGTTAACAGAGCGCGACCGCGGGCGGCTAAGTTTTGTTGCAAAAGTCGACATTAGCGAGGAGCGCGAAAGGCTTCCTGACGGTGTACCGGTGGAAGTCGAATTTCTTCTTGAAGGTGATCACTGATGGCTGATGAGCTTGCCATCGAGGCGCGCGGGCTAAGTAAGCACTTCGGCGATTTAGCCGCGGTCAGCGAGTTAGATCTAGACGTACCGCGCGCGCAGATCTACGGCTTCCTCGGCCCGAACGGGTCGGGCAAGTCGACGACTATTCGCATGTTGTGTGGGCTGCTCACACCGACGAAAGGGTCGGCGAACGTACTGGGTACCGAGATTCCGGGCGACACCCGCACCCTGAAACCGAAAATTGGTTACATGACGCAGAAGTTCTCGCTGTTCGGCGACATGACGGTTCAGGAAAACCTGCGCTTCATCGCCGAGATCTACTCCTATCCGCGTGCGAATCGCGACTCCCGCATCGAGGAACTCCTGGGGAAATACGATTTGCGTGATCAGCGCAAGCAGCTTGCCGGAACGATGAGCGGCGGCCAAAAGCAGCGCCTCGGCCTCGCCTGCGCGGTACTACATCATCCGGAGCTGTTGTTGCTCGACGAGCCCACAAGCGCCGTCGACCCACAGAGCCGTCGCGATTTCTGGGCAAACCTGTTTCGCCTCGCCGAGTCCGGCACAACGATCCTGGTGTCAACACACTACATGGATGAGGCTGAACGCTGCCATCGCCTGGCCATACTGGATCGCGGCGTCAAAGTCGCCGACGGCACACCGCAGGACCTGCAGACCAGGACCGGCATGAATATCGTTGAGGTCATTGCGCAAGACCCTTATGCAGCCCAGGCAGCGCTTGACGGCATCGCCGAGATCGCAAGCGTCACCCAGCTTGGCGTAAGGCTGCGGGTCCTGATTCCTGAGCGCCACGATAATCCTGTGCGAATCGTCGAGACTTTACTCGCACAACACGGTGTCGCTGGACAAACGTCACTCTCCGCTGCATCGCTTGAAGACGTATTCGTCGCCGTCACGATGAAATCCAAGGAGCGAGGACAATGAAGTCGCTTTCGCGTCTCAACGCGATTATCAAGAAAGAAGTCCTGCAACTGAGCCGTGATCGACTAACGTTCGGCATGGTCTTCGGCCTGCCAATCATGCAGATACTGTTGTTTGGCTACGCGATCAATACCGACGTGCGCAACCTCAGGACAGCGGTTGCCAACCAGGCAAACACGCATTTGTCGCGGCAGTTTGTCGCCGACCTTCGTGCTACCCAGGTTGTAAGGATAGTCGAGACAGTCGCAACGCCCGACGCGCTTGAGGATCTGCTGCGAAGAGGAACGATATCGATCGGCATCGTGATTCCGCACGACTTCGACCGCCGGGTGGTCGATAACAATCGTGCTGCGGTACATGTATTGGTCGATGGCAGCGACCCTACTATCCTGAGTGTCGCCAACCAACTAAGAACAATGCCGATCCGCTTTGACACGACCCTGCAGCCACAGAAAAAACAGGACCTGATCGAGGTTCGCCCCTACTACAACCCGGAGCGGCGCACGCCGGTCAACATTGTGCCCGGCCTCATGGGTGTCATTCTCATGATGACGATGATGTTGTTTACGGCAGTGGCAATCGTCCGTGAACGCGAGCGCGGCAATCTTGAGCTGCTTATTAATACGCCAGTCAGCTCAGCCGAACTGATGATCGGAAAAGTGACGCCATACGTTGCCATTGGCATGGTGCAGCTCGCGATCATCCTCGGCTTCGGGCAATTGTTATTCGATGTACCAATACGTGGCAGCGTAGTGGACCTCTATATTGCAGGCACGGCTTTCATCGCTGCCAACCTCGCGCTTGGTCTCCTCATTTCGACCGCGACGCAGACGCAGTTTCAGGCCATGCAGATGACGGTATTTATCCTGATGCCATCTATCCTGCTGTCCGGCTTCATGTTCCCGTTTGACGGCATGCCGGTTATCGCGCAATACATCGGCGAGATACTGCCGACGACGCATTTCATTCGACTGACTCGCGGCATCATGCTGCGAGAGGCGCCGATCGCCGAGTTGACAGCTGACCTGTTCTTTTTGATCGGCTTTACACTGGTCGCGATGACCATTGCTGCAGGGCGCTTTACGAAGCGACTGGATTAAGGCAGCACCCTGAGACAGGGATGAGATGCCTCAGTCAAGAGTCGGTAATCGGCCGCTCTCCGCGCGCAGGCGCTGTTCCAGCCGCGCGAGCGATGTCTCGGCGTAAATCGTGCAAGCGACATTGTTGATGAACGGGTTGCCCTGCTCGCGACGCTCAAGTTTTTCATGCAGGCCGAAGAAAAACGGATGCGGCGACAGGAAAATATCGCAGTCGAGCGCGGAAATAATACCGGCGCTTTCAATGAGATTTTTTTCGGCCGGGCCATCACTGAAGTGGAAGCCTTCCGCTGATACAGCGCTCAAACTGTCCGCGTAAACGATGTCGTAACAGGTATTGAGTGCGCAGGACTGCCAGGTCCAGGTGACTCCGCCTGGTGTGTGGCCGGGTGTATGCACCGAGAAAATATCGACGGAGCCAATGGTTACGACCTCGAGGTCGCCCACGGCCGTGACGTTAGCCACAGCGGGAAAACTCGCGGGCATCGATGCATTCATGAATTGCGGGTCATTTTGCTGCAACGTTCCGGTTGCGAGCGATTCAGCGGCCGCGCTACTCGCAAAAACGCGGGCACCGGAAAGTCGTTGCAGCGCGGCGACTCCGCCAGCGTGGTCGAAATGCGCATGCGATAAGAGAATCGCGGAAATATTGCGTGCATCAAAACCCAGCCTGCGAATGTTAGCTTCGATCAGCGCCGCCGATTGTGGCAAGCCGCCGTCTATCAATATCAGACCCGCGTCGGTCTCGATCAGGATCGAAGACAAACCATCCGTGCCGACATACCACGTATTGCCATAAATTCGAAACGGATCAAGCGGCAGATTCCAGTCGTCACATTGCGCGCATTCGATTGCATCGTCCGGCTGCAATTCTTTCGGTCCGCACGCAGCCAGCAGTATCAACATCGACAGACAATAAAAAACTCGTTTCATACCCAGGCCCTGTAAAACAAGCGGACAGCGGCAATTATCAGAAAGGCGCCAAACAACATGCTCAGTTTCTTCTCCGAGAATGCGTGCGCAATTCTCGCGCCTAGCGGTGCCGTCAAGACAGTCGCCGGAGCAATCAATGCGAAGCCAATCACGTTCACGTAGCCAAGGCTACCTGACGGAATACGCGGATCGAACCACCCAGCGGCAATAAATCCGATTGTTCCCGGCAGGCTGATAACCAGCCCCAGCAACGCCGCCGTACCAATCGCCCGGTGAATCGGTTGATTGAACATCGTCAGCGTCATGACGGAAAAAGTACCGCCACCGATTCCCATCATGCTGGACAGGCATCCAATTGCGGCGGGTATGATCGGCACCAACGGCCCGCGCGGCACATCGTCGGTAAGATTACGGCTTTCCGGAAGCAGGAGCATTTTCGCAGCGACAAGCAGTGCAACAGAGGCGAAAAGAAACGCAAGCACGCGACTGTGCACCTGGGCCGCGATCCACGCCCCGAACAAGGCACCGGCCAATACAAATATCGCCCAGCGTTTGACGATCGAAAAATCGACGGCACCTCTTTTGTTGTGCGCACGCGCTGACGCGAGCGACGTTGGGATGATGGTTGCCAATGACGTTGCTACTGCGATGTGCATGCGGATAGCCGCATCCACGCCCAAGAATCCGAGCGTCAATTCGAGCACTGGAACGATGACAATGCCGCCGCCAATTCCAAACAGCCCGGCGAGCACGCCAGCGACGCATCCTGTCGCCAGCATGGCAGCGCCGAGTATGAGCAATGGGTCCATCGTCTATAAGGCGATCAACTGCCGAGTTGGTCGGCGTGAAACCTGAGGTGTTCTTCGATGAAAGTCGAAATGAAGTAGTAGCCGTGGTCGTAGCCGTCGTGAATTCGAAGCTGCAGTGGCAGGCCGCTGGCCTCACACGCAGCCTGCAATAGCTCTGGCTTGAGTTGCTCGACGAGATAGGCATCTGCGGCGCCCTGATCGACGAGTATTTTCTTGAAGGATGAAGCGTTTGCGACATTGCGCGCAACTTCCGAGGCGTCGTACTCGTGCCATGTTGACTTGTCGTCACCGAGGAAATAGCCCAGTGCCTTCTGGCCCCAGGGGCTATGCAAGGTTGTACATATCGGCGCGAACGCAGATAACGAATGGTAAATGTCGGGGTTCCTGAGTCCGATGGTCAGCGCCCCATGACCACCCATTGAATGGCCCGTCAGGCCATGGCGCGCCACATCGCCAGGAAAATTGGCAAAGATGATCTGCTGCAATTCCCGCGTCACATAATCATACATATGGTAATGCTGTGACCACGGCTCCTGCGTGGCGTTGAGATAGAAACCGGCGGCCAGCCCAAAATCGTAATCGTCGTCGGGATCGTCCGGCACGCCATTGCCACGTGGACTTGTGTCCGGCGATACCAGCATAAGACCCAACTCGGCGGCCACGCGCTGAGCGCCGCTCTTGACCATGAAGTTCTCTTCAGTGCACGTAAGGCCCGAGAGAAATGTCAGGACAGGAACTTTGCCGTGGGCGAACTGAGGCGGAACGAACACCGAGAACTGCATATCGCAGTGGTTCGTTTCGGACGCGTGCCGATAAAAGCCGATCTTGCCGCCAAAACAATTCGTTTCACTGATAGTTTCGATAGTCATAGTGGCCGATTATGGCCGACTATTGG
>CAZVLT010000003.1:39051-44930 GCA_964628105.1 uncultured Woeseiaceae bacterium
AGAACTAGCGTTTCTGGAAAACCAGCGTGCCGTTCGTGCCGCCAAAACCGAAGCTGTTGCTCATCGTTGTCTTGACGCCGGCATTCTCTATCAATTCCGTGACCAGGGGAGTTCCGTTCACCACAGGATCAGGATCGTTGACGTTTATCGACGGCGCGATGAAGTCATGCTCCATCATCAGCAGGCAGTGAATCGCTTCCTGAACGCCAGTCGCACCGAGCGAATGACCACACAATGACTTTGATGAGCCATAGCGCGGCATATTGCCGCCGAACAGCTCCTTCATCGCCTCGACTTCTTTGGTATCGCCAACCGGCGTGCTCGTGCCGTGCGTATTGATGTAATCGATCGGCCCTTCGACTGTCGAAGTTGCGATCGACATGCAGCGGATCGCGCCCTCGCCCGACGGCGCAACCATGTCGTGCCCGTCCGAAGTCGCTCCATATCCTACAAGCTCGGCGTAGATTTTCGCGCCGCGTGCCTTGGCATGTTCGAGCTCCTCGACAACGACCATGCCGGCGCCAGACGCGCTGACGAAACCGTCGCGCGACACATCGTAAGGTCTCGAAGCGGACGCAGGATCGTCATTGTACTTGGACGACAACGCACCCATCGCGTCAAACAGACAGGCAAGTGTCCAGTGTTCTTCCTCACCGCCGCCCGCGAAGACTACGTCTTGCTTGCCGAGTTGAATCTGCTCGGAAGCAAAGCCGATGCAGTGTGCGCTTGTTGCACAGGCGGACGTCAGCGAGAAGTTCACGCCCTTGATCTTGAACGGTGTCGCAAGACAGGCAGAGACCGAACTACCCATTGTGCGTGGCACCATGTACGGGCCAATCTTACGCACACCGCGCGCGCGAAGAATGTCGGCGCTCTTAACAATATTTTCGCTGGATGCGCCGCCTGATGACGCGATGATTCCCGTACGCTCATTCGAAACGTCACTTTCTTCCAGGCCGGAGTCTGTAATCGCCTGTTGCATGGCGATATAGGCGTAGGCCGCGGAACTGCCCATGAAACGCCTGACCTTGCGGTCGATGTGCTCGGTGATGTCGATATTGACGCTGCCCGAGATCTGGCTGCGCATCCCCATCTCTTTGAAGCTCTCGTTCGCGACAATGCCCGAACGACCCGAACGCAATGACTCAGTGATATCTGCTTGTGTGTTGCCGATACAGGAAACTGCGCCAAGACCAGTAATTACGACACGCCGCATTTTTCGATCCTAGAAATTATCCGTTGAGGTAAAAAGTCCAACTCGCAGATCGTCCGCCTTATAGATTTCACGACCGTCCACACAAACTGAGCCGTCGGCAATCGCCAAGACCAGCTTGCGGGAAATGACTCGCTTGATGTCGATCTGAAATGTAACCAGTTTCGACGTCGGCAGTATTTGACCTGAGAATTTAACTTTGCCGACACCCAGCGCACGCCCGCGCCCTTTCTCACCGGCCCATACGAGATGAAATCCTACGAGCTGCCATAGTGCGTCAAGACCGAGACAGCCCGGCATTACCGGATCGCGTTCGAAATGACATTCAAAAAACCAAAGGTCGGGTTTGATGTCGAACTCCGCCTTTAACTCACCCTTTCCGAACGCGCCGGTATCAGAGGTGATGAGTGTGATGCGGTCGGTCATTAGCATCGGCGGCTTCGGCAGCTTGCCATTCGACATTCCGAACAATTCGCCTTCGCTGCTGCGTATCAGTTCTTCGTAGCTATAGGAACTCTGTCGCGGCGGCAAATCCGCGTCGACAGAGGTATCGGCATTCGTCATACGCCCTCCGGCGCAAAGTATGAGTATCTGCCCGTGTCGGGCACAGATAACCCGCAATGCTACGCCGATTACCCTTGTTGGACTTTTGAAATTGCGCCAATAGGTGAGAGTGCGCCTGGCTCCCAAAGGGCATAAACGCGCGATCGATATCAGGTCTTGTCATAGTCCAGCAGGACTGCTTGGCTCAGCGGCGTACTTTGGCAAGCGAGCACGAAGCCTTTTTCGACCTCCCACGGTTCAAGGCCGAAGTTAGTCGCCATTTCAACCTCGCCCTCCCGAACGTGCGTCCGGCAGGTCGCACACACGCCGCCCTTGCAGGAATGCGGCAATTCAACGCCATGCTCTGCAGCGGCGTCGACGATATTCGTGCCGGCACGAGGCATGTCGAAAGACTTCTTGTGGCCATCCATAATGACCGTCACCGTTGCGAGATCCGCATCGGTGGTGGTGCTTGCTATGGCCGCCTTCCCTGTTCGCCGCGGTGCACCGAAGCGTTCAACGTGCACGTTGTCACGATGCATGCCCAGATCGACCAGCGCGTCACTCACGACGTTTATCATCGTATCGGGTCCGCAAACAAATGCCTCGGCGGGACTCGTTCCCTTACAAAAACACGCGAATAGCTCACGAATTTTCGCGCCGTCCAGCCGTCCGCTTGCGATCGGAAATTCCTGCTCCTCTTGCGTAAACAGAAAATGCAGTTGCAAGCGTTGCCGATAGCGATTTTTCAGCGCATAGAGATCTTCGATGAACATCGTAGTGCCTTGCTTACGATTGCCATAGAACAGGGACACACGACTTTTCGGCTCGCTGGCAAGTATCGACGCGATAATTGACAGGATCGGCGTTATGCCGCTGCCGGCGGCAAAACCGAGATAATGTTTGTCGTTTGTTGCATCGAGATTGGCGTGAAACTGACCGTTAGGCGGCATGGCGTCAAGCTGATCGCCTACGGCAAGTTCGTTCGCTGCGTATTCGGAAAACTGGCCGCCGGGCTGAATCCGAACGCCAATCTCCAGCGGCCACTGGTCTTTTTCGGAGCAGATACTGTAGGTGCGTCGCACTTTCTTGCCGTCGCGTTCGATCTGAATGGGCAGGTGCTGCCCGGGCTGGAAGGCGTATTCCTCGCGCAGCTCCTGCGGCACGTCCAGTGCGATTCGCACCGAGTCCCGTGTCTCCTGTTCTTTGGCCGAAACGGTTAATGAGTGAAACTGTTTCATAGGCACTTGAAGTAATCGAATGGCTCAAGACAGTCGAGGCAGCGCCACGATGCCTTGCAAGGAGTTGAACCAAATTCGCTGACCCGCTCGGTATGCAACGATTCGCATTGCGGACACGCGATGCTGTGATTCGCGGGTACCGGCGGCGCGATTCCGTAGTCATGCAATTTCTTGCGGCCCTCGGCAGTGATCCAGTCCGTCGTCCATGGCGGCGACAGAACGCGTTTGATCTCAATCGATTCGACGCCCTGCTCCTCCAGCGCCGCGAGCACGCTGGACTCGATAACCTCTGTCGCAGGACATCCTGAATACGTTGGCGTCAGCGACACCGTCACGCCGCCGTCGACGGAAACATCCCGAACGATACCCAGGTCGAGAATACTCAGGACCGGGATCTCCGGATCCGGCACGCGTGCCAACCACTCGTAAACCTGGTTTCGGTCGACGGATGCCACTACCAGCTTGCGCCTGCATACGCGCGCGGCAGAAACTGCATTTCCGCGATCAGGTAGCCAAGATGTTCGCTATGCCGGCCTTGCTTACCGCCGCTCGCCATCCACTGATCTTGCGGCACTCGCAACGTTGCTTCGGCAATGACGCCCTCGACATCGCGCCGCCATTGCACGGCGATTGCATCAAGATCGGGGCCTGCAAGGGATTCGCGGAACGCGACATCCACCTCGTCATTCGCGAACATCTCGCCAGTGAATTGCCAGATATTATCGAGCGACGCCTGCACCCGCTTCTGACTCTCGTCTGTTCCGTCTCCGAGGCGGATGAGCCAGTGTGAAATGTGTCGCAGGTGGTAACGTACTTCCTTGATAGCGCGTGCTGCTATTGCGGCGATACGTTCATCGGCGCACTGCGTCAGCGCGTCCAGCAGGTGCACGTAAAATGCGTCGTACAAGTATTGACGTACGACTGCGTCGCCGAAATGACCATTCGGTTGTTCGATCAGCAACAGGTTTCGAAATTCACCGCCATCACGCAGAAAGGCAAAATCGTCTTCGTCGCGTCCGGCGCCGTCCAGTTCAGCCGCGTACGTGTACAGCATCCGGGCCTGTCCGATGTAGTCCAGCGCAAAATTAGCATTCGCGAGTTCTTCCTCAAGCTCAGGCTCCGCAGTCACGAGTTCGACCATGCGTTGCGCGAGGATCAACGCGTTGTCAGCGAGCCGCAAAACGTACGCGAGCACTGCGTCTTTTTCGTTCACAGGTTTTCAACTCCGTCCGGAATTTTGTAGAACGTCGGATGGCGGTAGATCTTGTCTTCTGCCGGTTCAAAAAACGCCGCGTTTTCCGTCGGGTCAGACGCGACAATACGATCTGACCGCACGACCCATATGCTCACGCCTTCAGTGCGGCGCGTATAGGTATCTCGCGCATGATCCAGCGCCATCTGGTCATCCGGCGCATGCACGCTGCCGGCATGGCGATGACTCAAACCGGCGCGACTGCGTATGAAAACCTCGTAGAGTGGCCATTCTTTTTCGGTCATGTCAGTTCCTGTTCAGGCCGCGGCTCGCGCGGCGTGTTTTGCGGCGTATGCCAGGGCCGCCTCACGAACCCAGGCACCGTCATCATGTGCCTTGTTGCGTTTTGAGAGACGCTGCCTGTTGCATGGGCCGTTGCCGGCAATGACGTCCATAAATTCCTGCCAGTCGATTTCTCCAAACGAGTAGTGGCCGGATTCCTCGTCATACGCAAGCTCATCATCCGGCATCCTGAGTCCGAGAAAATCGGCTTGCGGGACAGTTGCATCAACAAATTTCTGCCGCAACTCGTCATTGCTGAAACGCTTGATCTTCCATGCCATCGACTGCGCCGAGTGTTTCGATTTCGCATCGTTCGGTCCGAACATCATCAGCGACGGCCACCACCAGCGATCGAGCGCGTCCTGCGCCATGGCTTTTTGCTCGGCGGTGCCCTGGCACAGGCTCACCATGATGTCGAAGCCCTGGCGCTGGTGAAAACTCTCTTCCTTGCAGACGCGAACCATCGCCCGCGCATAGGGGCCATAGGAGCAACGGCACAGCGGTATCTGATTCATGATTGCGGCACCATCAACCAACCAGCCGATTGCACCGATGTCTGCCCAGGTCAGCGTCGGGTAATTGAAGATGCTGGAATACTTGGCTTTGCCGCTCAGCAAATCGGCCACCATCTGGTCACGCGACACGCCCAGCGTCTCAGCGGCCGAGTACAAATACAGTCCGTGACCGGCCTCGTCCTGAACTTTCGCAAGCAGTATTACCTTGCGTTTCAGCGATGGCGCGCGCGTCAACCAGTTGCCTTCCGGCTGCATGCCGATGATCTCTGAATGCGCGTGCTGCGAGATTTGCCGCACTAGCGTGCGCCGGTATGCCTCGGGCATCCAGTCCTTTGCTTCAATTTTCTCATCTGCGTCCATACGTTTCTGAAACGCATCAAGCTGCTCAGCCGTCTCCGTTGCGACCGCCTGATCCTTGCCAGCCTGATCCAGGCCCTGTGTATACATCAGCTTGGCTCCATTGTTATCCGGTCAAATGTGACACGGTTTTTTAAATATTTCAAGATATTCCGTATCATATTAGAGATCGCATATGGACTTGCCGATGCTGGATGAGCGGCCACGAAACAGCGCGACCAGCTCCTGCCGCTGATTTCGGACCTCAATGGTGTAGTGACCGTTCTTGCGGCCTCGATAGTCCTCTTTCGCTGTCGCCTCAAGCGAGTCGCCCAGGGAAGACGGTCGAACGAACTCGATATGCCCCGATGCGGCGACGGTCTGGTCGTTATAAGCGTTGCAAGCGAACGCAAATGCGGTATCGGCCAGCGCAAACACCAGGCCACCATGACAGACGCCAAATCCATTTATCATGTCTTCACGGATCTGCATGCGCG
>CAZVLT010000003.1:45030-46206 GCA_964628105.1 uncultured Woeseiaceae bacterium
GGATCGCGCAGTAGCACCTTGCGATACTCCTGAATCAGCAATGTCCTTACCAGAAACGCTGTTTTATCAGGAATTTCTGAGTTCCTGCGCATGGCAAGCATCAGCGGCCGGAACCCGTCGACGAACTGCCCGTAACGATCGTCAATTTCGCCCAGGTTCCAGCAATTGTGAGCCAGGCGCTGCATGCCGATCTCGTTTCTGACCGTCTGGCCGCTTAGCACGACGAGTTCGTCAGCTATACCGACGCGCTGTATCGTGACGTCGAGATCTGCCAGGTCGGGTGCAGGATGGGCGAGAACATTGGCAGACAGCGGCCCGAACCCCAACCAACCACACTCCTTGCGCGTTATTTCCTTAGCCGCGGTGTCGAGTCCGGACAGTAACAGCAGACACCATTTGCCATCCCAACTGACGACAGGTGCGCCGTATATACGATGCGTCGCTTGCTCGAATCTCTCCCGGCCGTCTTCGCTGAGGCTGTAGTAGGACCGACGGCCGACCTGCTCGGACTGCAGCCATCCGTCTTGCGTGAGACGAAATACGGACGTCCGCACCAGGCGCTCGCTGATACCGAAGCCCGCCATTGCCTCTATCAGGCTGCCGAGCCACACGTGTCCGCCGCGCGGCGCGATCGCGTCACCAAATACCGTCGTGATCAGCGAGCCCGCTCGTATCGTCGGTCGCGACTGATAATCATTGATGAGTTTGCGGCACGCAGTTTCTACTGTCATCGGGTCTCGCTTGCTTTCGCTCCGGCCAACCGTACAATCTGATACGGAATTTTTCAAATCTGGTTGTATTTCGTATGAAAACGAAACTCGGCAATTTGGTACTCGATCGATGGGTAGACGGTGACGGTGACGGCAATATACTCACCAGTGCCGTCGACGGCGAAGCAATCGCCGCTATCACCAGTGACGGCCTGAACTTCAAGGACATTCTCGACCACGCGCGCACGGTGGGTGGCAGCAATCTCCGCAAATACACGTTTCATGAGCGTGGCGAAATGCTTAAGGCACTTGCCAAGTACCTGACTGAGCACAAAAAAGAGTTCTATCCGCTGTCGACTCAAACCGGCGCGACCCGCAGCGACAGTTGGGTCGACATCGACGGCGGTATATCGACAATGTTTGTTTTTTCCAGCAAAGGCCGGCGTGAGATGCCAAACGACACCGT
>CAZVLT010000004.1:0-10260 GCA_964628105.1 uncultured Woeseiaceae bacterium
AAGTTTTCCGTGACTCTAATCACGTTTTGGTCCGGTTGCTTCGCTATACTAGGCTCAAATCCATCCGGGTTATGGTAAGTCCGGTACGTTATCCACGAGGGAGAAACATGGCCGTCGACGTTGCACAGCTCTTGCAGTTCACGGTAAAGAACAACGCCTCTGACCTGCACTTGTCGGGCGGCGTGCCACCTATGATTCGCGTTGATGGCGATATCAAGCGCATCAACATGCCCGCACTCACCCACAAAGATGTCAACAGCATGGTGTACGACATCATGAATGACAAGCAACGCAAAGACTACGAAGAGTTTCTCGAGACCGACTTCTCGTTCGAAATACCCAAGCTGGCACGTTTTCGGGTCAACGCCTTCAACCAGAATCGTGGTTCGGCTGCCGTATTCAGGACCATTCCTTCTGAAATCCTGACCCTGGAAGATTTAGGGGCGCCACCGATATTCAAGGATATCGCGATGCATCCCAGGGGAATCGTCCTCGTAACCGGGCCAACGGGCTCGGGTAAAAGTACCACCCTGGCAGCCATGGTCGACTACATTAATGAGAACAAACCTGACCACATTCTCACCATTGAGGATCCGATCGAGTTTGTGCACGAATCCAAGAAATCACTGGTTAATCAGCGCGAAGTGCATCGCGATACCCTGGGCTTTAACGAGGCACTGCGCTCGGCATTGCGCGAAGATCCCGACGTTATCCTGATCGGTGAGCTGCGTGACCTCGAGACGATCCGCCTTGCTTTGACCGGTGCTGAAACCGGTCACCTCGTATTCGGTACCTTGCATACGAGTTCTGCGGCCAAGACCATCGACCGTATTGTGGACGTCTTTCCGGCCGCGGAAAAAGAGATGGTCAGGGCCATGTTGTCTGAGTCACTGCGTGCGGTAATTTCGCAAACGCTGCTGAAGAAAGTAGGTGGCGGTCGAATTGCGGCACACGAGATCATGATTGGTACGCCGGCGATCAGAAACCTGATCCGCGAGGGTAAAGTCGCACAAATGTACTCCGCTATTCAAACGGGTCAGGGGTCAGGCATGCAAACCCTCGACCAGAATTTGCAAGAGCTTCTGACCAAGGGCTTGATCAACAAGGAAGAGGCACGCTATCGGGCTGCCAATAAGGATGATTTCTAAGGTTGCAACTTGAGCTGGCAGCTTGATGGGAGAACACGACAATGGAACGCGAACAAGCGGTACGACTAACGCAAAACCTGTTGCGCAAAATGGTCGAACGGGACGGTTCGGATCTGTTTCTTACGGCGGCTTTTCCGCCGGCGATCAAAGTCGACGGCACGATTCATAAAGCGACGGATACACCGCTGTCAGCAGACCAGGCTGCGATCATGGTGCGTTCGATCATGAACGACAAACAGATCAAGGAATTTGACGCAACCAAGGAATGTAATTTCGCTATCGCGCCGAAGGGTATTGGCCGCTTTCGCGTCAGCGCGTTCATTCAACAGGGTATGGTCGGCGCGGTGCTGCGTACGATTACCACCGAAATTCCGACGCTCGCTGATCTCGAGTTGCCGCCGATTCTCAAAGACGTAGTGATGAACAAACGCGGCCTGTGCATCATTGTCGGCGGTACGGGCTCCGGTAAGTCAACGACTCTTGCGGCGATGATCGGGCACCGCAACGAAAATTCTCGCGGTCACATCGTTTCAATTGAGGATCCAATTGAATACGTCCATCCACACAAGGGCTGCGTCATTACGCAGCGTGAGGTTGGCGTTGATACTGAAAGCTGGCACGCGGCTTTGAAGAATACGCTGCGCCAGGCGCCCGATGTCATACTTATCGGTGAGATACGCGACAGCGAGACGATGGGATATGGCATTCAGTTCGCTGAAACGGGCCATCTTTGCCTTGCGACGCTGCACGCTAACAGTGCCAACCAGGCCCTCGACCGCATCATCAACTTCTTCCCGGAAGAGCGCCGTCAACAGCTGTTGATGGATCTTTCGCTGAATACCAAGGCCTTCGTTTCGCAACGTCTCGTGCCGCGGGAGGGCGGTATCGGCCGCGTAGCAGCGATGGAAATCATGCTCAACACGCCATTGGTTCAGGATTTGATCTTTAAGGGAAAGGTTGGGGAGATCAAGGAAATCATGGCCAAGTCGACGCGCCTGGGCATGCAGACGTTTGACCAGTCGCTGTTCCTTCTCTATGAGGACGGCTCGATATCCTACGAAGACGCCATGCGCAATGCCGATTCGAAGAACGAGCTCAGACTGCGTATCAAGCTTGAAAGCAAGCGCGACTCTTCGATTGCTGACCAGCAGTCAGAAAGCTTGGTCATCATGGACGAGGACACGGCTCAGACCTTCTGAGCAACAAGGGACTGCTGACAAATGAACGTCAAACCGTTATTCAAACTGATGGTCGAGAAAAAGGCATCAGACCTTTTCTTCGCGCCGTATACGCCGGCAAAGATCAAGATCGAAGGCAAGATCATGCCGGTCAACAAGCTCGAGATGACGCCGAAAATGGTCAGGCAGGCGGCAATGGAACTCATGACCGAAGAGCAGATGGAAATCTTCAACAAAGAATTGGAAATCGATTTCGCGTTGTCAGAACCAGGGCTTGGGCGATTCCGTGTTAATGTTTTTCATCAGCGTGGCAACGTCGCCATGGTATTGCGTTACATCACATCAGAATTACCGACGCTGGATGAGCTTGGCATGCCCGAGCAACTCAAAGAGCTGGTGATGTTACGGCGCGGCCTGATACTTATGGTTGGAGCCACAGGCGCCGGTAAGTCGACAACGCTGGCGGCGATGGTCAACCATCGCAACGAGAAGACATCCTCGCACATCATCACGATCGAAGACCCGATCGAATTTCTGCACCCGAACAAGCAGTCAATCATCAATCAGCGCGAGGTCGGATTGGATACAAAGTCTTATAACCGCGCACTCAAGAGTGCCGTTCGAGCCGCGCCCGACGTTATTTTGATCGGTGAGATTCGTGATACCGAGTCCATGCGCGCGGCGTTGGACATGGCCGGCACGGGTCACCTCGTTCTCGCCACCGTGCACTCGAATAATGCGGCGGAAACGCTGGATCGAATTATCAACCTGTTCCCGCAGGAACAACATGCGCAGGTATTCATGGACCTGGGGCATTACCTGCGCGCGATTCTGTCACAAAGACTGGTACGAGCCCGCAATGGAAAACGTGTGGCAGCCGTTGAACTGATGCTCAATACGCCGCACATCAAGGACCTGATTTTGAAGGGCGATATTTCGGCGGTGAAAGAAGCGCACAAGGACAGCGACGAGCAAGGCATGCAAAACTTTGATGACGCTTTGTTACAGCTCTACAAAGACGGCACCATCACAATGGATGAGGCGATGTCGCATGCAGACTCGCGAGCCAACCTCGAGGCCAAGGTCAATTTCGGCGGCTAGTCCCAAACCACTGTCGTAGCATCGAAGACCGGGCCGTCTACGCAGACACGGTGCATCGCCTCACCATCGGGTGTGTTGATCTTGACGGCGCAACCGGCGCAGCCACCCACGGCACACGCCATGAACTCTTCCAGCGATACCTGGCACGGCAAATCATATTGCTCAGCTAACGCGGCCACTGCTTTGAGCATCGGTGTCGGGCCGCACGCGAATACCGCGGTCCTCTGCAGCTCATCGGTTGACAACGTCGCCAGCCACCTGTCGGCAAGATCGGTGACGTAGCCGTCAAAACAAGCATCGAAACCAGCCAGCGTTGCGAGACGGCAGGGCACGCCCCAGTCTTCAAGCAGGGGCATGGTGCTGTTGGTCTCAGGATCCAGTCCGGGCACATCAATTTTCGACGCCTGCAGCTTGAAAGGGAACGGAATTTCCGAGCCCAGAATCGCAAGTGGTTGCCAGTCGCGGGGTTGGCGACGCAATTCGTCTGCGATGCAAATCATCGGCGGAATACCGACGCCACCGCCAATCAAGAGCGTATTAGGTCGTTCTGACGACGGCTGGAAAGCCCGCCCTATCGGGCCGAGTACACTGACTTTGTCGCCTGTCTGTGCCGTGCTGAGTAGACGCAGGCCGTCGCCGACAGTCTTATAGAGAATTTCTATCCAGTCATCTTCGGCACGCATAATCGACAACGGTCTTCGCATCGGCGTGTCAGGATCGCAAGTGACGTGCACGAAAGTGCCGGGGGCGGTCGCCGCGGCACATTTCGGTGCGCGGATGCGCGTGATGAATTGCCGGCCTGGAAACGCGTTGACCGCGATCACCTCGCCCTCTTCAACGAAGATGGTGCCGCGGTTGCGCTGCGCCTGCTGTCGTGCCGTTGAGGTCACCGGGTGCTCATGGTCCTGCTGACACAGTGCAATACGGCCATGCGCACGGCGACGCCGTTCGTAACTTGCTCGGTGATCACCGAACTCGGGCCGTCGGCGAGCGCGCCTTCGATTTCAATGCCGCGATTCATCGGCCCAGGGTGCATTATGATTGCATCCGGTTTCGCGATTCTCATGCGCTCTTGACTGATCCCGAAGTTGGCGAAGTACTCGTCGATACCGGGTGTGCCATCCAGGTTACCGATGCGTTCGCGTTGAATGCGCAGGGCCATGACGACATCGGCATCTTTGAGTCCGTCATCGAGGTTGTCCATAATTGTCGCCCCGGGCACGTTCTCAGGATCAGGTGCAAGCGCGGCCGGAGATATCAACCGCAACTCCGCGACGCCGAGCGATTGCAAACCCTGTGCCGCGGACATCGCGACGCGAGAGTGCCTGATATCGCCGACAATCGAGACAGTCAATTCTGCAAAGTCGACTTTGTGTTGCCGAATCGTCAGCAGGTCGAGCAGCCCCTGGGTTGGATGAGATACGTCTGCCTCGCCAGCATTCAGGACACTCACGTGATCACTGACATGGCGGGCAATGTAGGCAGGCACGCCGACACCGGCATCACGAACTACCATGAACTCAACTTGCATCGCCTCGAGCGTGTATATCGTGTCCAGGATGCTCTCGCCTTTCTTGCGAGAAGACGTATTCACATCGAGATTGAGTACGTCTGCACCGAGGCGCTTGCCAGCCAGTTCAAAAGACGCCCGCGTTCGTGTGCTGGGTTCGAAAAAAAGGTTGCCGACCGTGCGGCCCTCAAGTGACCGCGCGCGCGCCGGGAGACTGCCGGGTGCGGTGCGATAGCGCTCCGCCTCATCGAGAAGCTGCGTCAGCATGGTCTTGTCGAGACCCTTCAACGTCAGCAGATGACGCAACTCGCCGTTGCTGTCGAGTTGTAGCGCGGCTTCGTCTTCGAAGCTTTCTGCTGGATCAACGGGATTCATGGCGGGGGCATTCTACGGGTAATGACAACTCTGCGCATCCTGTGGGCGGTAGCCTAGGCACCTGCGAGGAAGCGTTCGGCGATGACGACGGCTGCAGCGCTGTCGATCATCTCTTTGGAAATTCGACCTCGGGTTCCTGTCGCCCGCGCTTTTTTCAACGCGCGTTCTGCCTCAACCGAGGTGTAGCGCTCATCCACGGTGTCGATCCGCAGTTCATATTGGCGTAGCTCATTTATGAATGCGTCGACGGGGGCCTGCATGACGCTCGGTGAGCCGTCTGCATGGCTCGGCATACCGACGACAAGGCTGTCTGGCCGCCATTCATTGATCAACGCCGCAATCGTGACGTGGTCGATACGATCGCCGCGATTAGTGATAACGCCGAGGGGACTGGCGGAGCCGGTAATGTCCTGGCCGATCGCGACGCCGATGCGCCGCAAGCCGAAGTCGAAGGCGAGAATGGTCCTGGGAGGAGGCAAATCAGGCGTGGCCAGAATCCGATGACATCTTCGCGATATCGATACCGAGCGTACGGGCCGCCGAATCCCAGCGATCGGCGAACGGTGTATCGAATACCAGTTCTGGCGTCGCGGGAACGCTGAGCCAGGAATTGGCTAACATTTCTTCCTCAAGTTGGCCCGGCTCCCAACCCGCATAGCCTACCGCCACCAACGACTTGTCAGGACCAGCGCCCACGGCTATCGCATCGATGACGTCGCGCGACAATGTCAGTTGAATTTCGTCCGACACCGCTAGAGTATTTTCGAAGCTCTGGCTCTTGTCATGCAGCACGAAGCCGCGCTCCGTGCCAACTGGCCCGCCCGACATGACAGGGTTATTCGCGGCTTCAGAATCAGGGTCTTCTACACAGAGTTGCTCAAAGAGACCGGAGAGTTTCAGCGTTAGCGGTCGATTGATGATGATCCCCAGCGCGCCATCATCGTTATGCTCACAAATCAGCGTTACCGTCGTGCTGAAGTGCGGGTCCCGCAACCCAGGCATGGCGATAAGCAATTGATTTGTCAGAGATCCGTCCAGTTCCATAAGGACAGTATCGACCTCTGCGCTGTCGCGCACAAGCGCCTGGGCGCATTCAGTCTGCGGCGCCTTCGTTGGTTATCACCTGTTCGGCGAACAACCACTTGTACTCGAATCGAACGGTGTCGTACTCGGACGAAACTTCCGGCGGGAATGCGTCGAAGGGTGATGCTCTACGCACGATCTCCAGTGCGGCCAGATCGAGAACCGTCGAACCGCTGGACTTGCGAATGACGGCCTCGGCCAGCGCGCCGGTAATATCGATGCGGACCATGAGCGTCGGGCTACCTGTAATGTTGTCAAGGTTGCCGAGTTGAGGCAGGTACGATGCTCCCACGGCCTCAATACGGCGCTTCCAGTTGTCGAGGTACGCAGCGACGACGGACTCGCGTGTATCCGCACTGATAATTAGCTGCCGCGGTTCGTTGTCGCGAATCAACAAAGACGCATCATCGTCCCGCGGCAGCGGCAACGTCACCTCGCTGCCGGCCTCCATGACAATTGCGATGCTGTCGTCAGATTGCGGATCTGTGCGCGGATCGATCTCTACCTGCCGGTCGCTCGTGTCCTGCGACGCGAGGACTTCGTCGGCAGACCGCTCGTGTGACTTGGCATCAATCAGCGTCGTACCTTCCTCTATACCCTCGTTGTCAACCGGCATCGCGCTTTGCAGCGGTGCTGACGGTCGCACCTGCTCGGTCGTATTGCCGCCGCCTTCCACGCTGGCCTGCGCGAGGTATTCAGCGTCATCGGGACGGTCGATCTGTTGATCCGCATCGGCAACGATCGTTACTTCGAGCGAGATCGTATTGGAGAACTGATCTGTGAGGTCGACATTGAATGTGACACCGATAATCAGGATGCCATGCACGAGAGCCGCCAGGAAAAGCATGGCGGGCAGTCGGTCAGGGACGGCAGGCGCGAGGAGCCGCAGCTCGTCGAGAGGGTCTGTGTTGAGGGCAACGTTGGCCATCAGGATAGCTTCGCTTCGATGCTGTCAAACATGAGGCCGGCGATGTTGAGATCAAACTCGCGATCAAGCTCTCGAATGCCCGTCGGACTCGTGACGTTGACTTCGGTCATGACATCGCCGATTACGTCGATCCCCGCAAACAACACACCTTGCTCGCGAAGTACCGGGCCGACCTGGTCGCAAATCCTGCGATCGGCCGCCGACAGTTCCTGGCCCTTCGTTGTCGCACCCGCAACGATATTGCCGCGGTTATCATCGGCCGTTGGAATTCGTGCGAGTGCGTATGGAACCGGTTCCCCATCAATAATAAGAATGCGTTTGTCGCCGAGTTTGATCTCGGGAATGTATACCTGCGCCATCGCGAAACGCTGCCCGTAGTCTGTCAGCGTCTCGAACACAACGTTGGCGTTATTGTCGTTTTTCTGCAGGACAAAAATCGAACGTCCGCCCATGCCGTCGAGCGGCTTGACAACGATGCGTTCATGCTCGCCGAGAAACGATTTCATTTCTGACATCGAGCGCGTAATCAGCGTTATCGGCGTACAGTCGGGAAACCAGCCCGTGTACGCTTTCTCGTTCATATCCCGGAGCGCTTGCGGCGCATTGACTATCAATGCTCCTGCCTGCTTTGCTCGATCGAGAATGTACGTTGTGTAAACGTACTCCATATCGAACGGCGGATCCTTACGCATCAGGATCGCGTCGAGGCTGCCGAGAGCCAGGTCCTCTTCCGCGCCAAACTGGAACCAATCGCTGCTGTCGTCCTGCACACTCAGGCGCCTGGAACGCCCGCTTGCGTCGCCGGACAACATACGCAGATCCTGCTGCTCGAAATAGTAAATCTCGGCGTCGCGTCGCGTTGCCTCGAGTAACATCGCGAAGGAGCTGTCTTTCTTGGGCGTGATTGACCCGATCGGGTCCATAACAATGCCGATTTTCAGTGCTTTTGAGGACATCTAATACGGATCTTCGGCTGATTGGGCGTGAGGGCTGCAACTATACCGTGAAATCTCTCGTAAGCACCGGATTTCGGACGATTTAGCGTATCGTGGCGCGCTTCGTAGCGGGACTTATGTCAATATGGTAAAAGTCGCTTTTCAACGTGGGGAAAATCGGTGTCCAGTAACGCATCCCGAGGCCTTAGCGGGCTTAAAATACTTGTCGTGGACGACAGTAAGACCATTCGCCGAACAGCCGAGACCTTGTTGTCGAAAGAGGGCTGTCAGGTATTTACGGCGATCGACGGATTCGATGCGTTGTCCAAGATCGCCGATCACCAACCCGACCTCATCTTCGTCGACATCATGATGCCACGGCTTGATGGTTACGAAACCTGCTCACTGATCAAACACAACAAGACGTTCAAGAAAACACCCGTCATCATGTTGTCGAGCAAGGACGGCCTGTTTGATCGTGCTCGCGGGCGCATCGTGGGCTCGGAGCAATACCTGACCAAGCCGTTCACCAAGGACGAATTGCTTGGCGCTATTATCAACCAGATCAATTAGGAAACGACCAAAGGATTCGATTGATGGCTGTTGTTCTTATCATTGATGATTCGCCAACTGAGCTGCACTTGTTTCAGAACATGCTCGAAAAGGCTGGCTTCGAAACGCTCGTAGCCGACAGCGGCGAGGAGGGCCTGCGTCAAGCCCGGACTTCTCGTCCCGATTGCATACTCATGGATGTCGTCATGCCAGGTATGAACGGCTTTCAGGCCACCCGGCGATTGACGAAAGACCCGGCGACGGCTGCTATTCCCGTCATCATGATCACGACCAAGGACCAGGAAACCGACAAGATCTGGGGCATGCGGCAAGGTGCTGTTGAATACCTTGTCAAACCTATCGCCGACAAAGAACTTGTGGCAAAAATAAACGCGGTGATGGCAGCCTGAATGAGCAATTCCGCAGATCTCGCGGCACTGATTGAGCAACCATTTGAGTTGCTGCAGGCAATGGAGCAGCGCAGTCTCGTTGCGCACGCCGGCGAGGGTGCCGGATCGTTGCCTGCGGAGTGGGTCGGCGTTGGTTTCCGTATCGGTGAAGAGCGATTTGTAGCCGACCGGGAACAGGTTCGTGAAGTCTTGATGTTGCCTGAATCGATGACGCGCGTGCCGGGCGCGAATCGTTGGTTGCTGGGCATCGCGAACCTGCGTGGTCATCTCTTGCCACTTATTGATCTCAAATTATTGCTCGGTAGCGGGAGAACATCTTTGCGGCGCAATACACGCGTCATATCGGTTAACCACCGTGAAGTACCGGCGGGACTCGTTGTCGACGAGGTTCTCGGTTTCCGGCGCTTCATGGACCACGAATTTTCAAACGAGGCACAGGAGACGGTCGTTCGTTGCGACCGCTTTCTCGCCGGGACTTATCAGCGAAGTGAAGAGTCCTGGCCGGTGTTCAATTTATTCGATCTTGTCGAAAGCAACATGTTCCTGCAGGCAGCTGCGGAATGAAGGTGAGTCATGGCTAGTAAAACTGACAACGCGTCTACATTCAGATTGGTTGCGGCGTTTATTGCGTTCTTATTGATTAGCGCGGCCGCGCTGATTTATTTGCAAGGCGGCAGCGGCAGCTCTGCGGCACCGCAACTTGCTGCTTTATCGCAGGCGATTCCGGCACAAGCTGCGCGTGCACTCGCCGGTGAAGATGGCGCGTTTGACCGGATGGACAGCAGCATTAAGAAAATTGCTGCTTTGCGGCGCGTCAGCGTCACGCCGGGAAGATCATCGGACTGGCGGCAACTTGAGTCACAAGCCGCCGCGATTATCGCGAGACGTTCAGAGATCGAGGCCGCGAACAGCGCTGCCGCAAGAATTGGTGTTGACGCGTCGGCACTTGTGGAACTTGCCAATGAACTGCTCGACCGTTCGGGTTCGACGGCCTTGATACAGGAGTTTCAACAACGCGCAGACCGGATTCGCGAAACCGC
>CAZVLT010000004.1:10360-15579 GCA_964628105.1 uncultured Woeseiaceae bacterium
CGACGGCCTTGATACAGGAGTTTCAACAACGCGCAGACCGGATTCGCGAAACCGCTGCGAACCTGCCAGCTGGAGCGGACAGTGCCGCCAGCTCAATCGCCGAGAACGTTGCCTTCCTTAGAAATGTCGCCAACGGGCTTAACGGTGAGCCTAGCGATCTTGATATTCGGGCGTTGAACGACGAGGGTCGCGAAGTTGCGATGGTACCGGTCATTAGCAGCCTCACGAGTCTGGAGGAACAAACTGCAACATTGGCCAGCAACATCGGCGTGGTACGCGAACTTGCCGCGACGCAGATCGAGCTTGCGGCGAGCTCAGCTATGTTGCTTGGCTCGGCCTTCAGGGCCTCGGGGGAGGACGGCTTTATGCCGGAGTTTCTGAAAATACTGTGGCTCCCCATAGGCTCCGTATTACTGGCGCTGTTGTTGGTTTCGGGCTTGTTTTTTCTGCATTCGAAAAGCGCTGTATTCGAAAAGACAGCCTGGGAGCAAGGGGAACAGAACGAACGCAATCAGGCGGCGATTTTGCGTCTGCTTGATGAGATGGGTAGCCTGGCTGACGGTGACTTGACGGTGGAGGCAACGGTCTCGGAAGACATTACGGGTACCATTGCTGATTCCTTCAATTTCGCGATCGAAGAACTCCGCAAACTCGTGGCGACGGTGAACGACACAGCATTGCTGGTCGATCACGCGACCAAACAGACTGAAAATACCGCAGCACATCTTTCCAAGGCTGCCGAAAATCAGGCAAAAGAAATCAATGCTGCGACGGAATCGATCGTTTCAATGGCGGCATCCATCGAGGAAGTATCCGGTAACGCCGAGCGCTCGTCAGATGTCGCACGCCACTCGGTTGAGGTTGCGCACAAAGGCGGTGAGGCCGTGCGCCGTACGATCGATGGCATGAACGCGATTCGAGAAACCATTCAGGAAACCTCGAAGCGCATCAAACGACTCGGTGAGAGTTCACAGGAAATCGGCAATATCGTCGAACTGATCAACGACATTGCCGAACAGACAAACATTCTGGCGCTCAATGCGTCGATTCAGGCGTCGATGGCGGGTGAAGCGGGTCGAGGTTTCGCAGTTGTTGCTGATGAGGTGCAGCGGCTCGCCGAGCGTTCGACAAGTGCGACCAAACAGATCGAGGTATTGGTCAGGACGATTCAATCGGATACCAACGAAGCCGTCATCTCGATGGAGCGCAGTACAACGGACGTAGTTGGCGGCGCGTTGCTCGCCGAAAATGCAGGCGCTGCCCTGGACGAGATTGAGCAGGTATCTAACCAGATAGCAAGCCTGGTGCAAAACATCTCCAGCTCTGCGAGACAACAGGCAGGGGCTGCGGCTGACGTCACAAGACGCACCACGCGACTGCGGGAGATCGGAAAGCAGACGGGCAGCGCGGCAACGGCGACCGCCGCCTCTATCTCGAAGTTATCCGAACTGGCAACTCAGCTCAGAAAAACCGTTGAAGGATTTACTTTGCCTGCGGACATGGTGCAGGCGAATGCGCTCGCGAGAACGGGTTCAACTGCTCCGGCGGCGTCCGCGGCGTCCATCGCGCCGGCAGAAGCCGGCAATAAGATGCAGGCGGGATAAGACGAATCGACAGGAAATGATGGGCGATACAGGCATTCAGGCGCAGCTGCTCGGCGACAGTACCGAAGACGGTGCTGGCAGCGCGCTCGCGATCATAAGTGCTGAACTCAGTGAGACGATTCGCAATGCACACCTGGCGCTCGAAGACTGCGTTGACGGTCGCGGTGGAACAGCAGCGCTTACGCGCTCCGGCGAATTGCTGCATCAGGCGCGTGGAGCGTTACAACTGACTGAGACGTATGGCGCCGCGTTGCTTGTTGAGGAGATGGAGCTTACGTCCAGCTACCTGGCGCGGTTGCGGTCGGGCAAGGGGCGAGAAGACGGCCTCGATGCGCTAACGCGCTCGATGGTGCAGTTGCCGATCTATATCGACAGGTTGCTTAGCGGTGGCAGGGATATTGCGCTGGTCTTACTGCCCATGCTTAATGATCTGCGCGCCGCGCGCGGCGAGCCGCTGCTGTCCGAAGGGACGTTGTTGCTCCTGAATCTGTCTCCAACGCGTACAACGAAAAGGTCCGAGCATCGCGAAGGCACTGGGGAGGACCCGGTGCTCGTTGCCAAACGATTGCGCCCGAAATTTCAATTGGCATTGCTCGGCTGGATTAAAGGCGCTGACAGCGGTCGCCACCTGGACACCTTGGCCAAGGTTGCCGCCGCGCTGGAGAACTCCGCTACCCGCGACGACATGCATCAGCTGTGGTGGATCGCAGGTGGTGTACTCGAGTCGCTGCGAAACGGCGGTCTCGAAACGTCAGTGGCGGTGAAACGCTTGCTCGGCCAGGCCGATCGACAGATCAAGTATACGATTGACGAGGGGCTGCTCGCCTATGAAAAGCACCCTGTCGATGATCTGCTGAATAATCTTCTTTATTACGTTGCGCGGTCCGGCAACGCTGGCGAGCGTATTAGCGAAATTCGTGCGGCGTTTAATCTAGAGGAATTGCTGCCGGGCGATGAGCAGGTCGAACAAGCGCGTGAGGCACTGTCGGCACCTAGCGCGAAGCTCATGAAAACGGTTGGCGCCGCGATCAAGGAAGACCTGGGTCGAGTCAAGGACGTGCTCGATATTTTCGTGCGTACGGGGTCGAACAAGTCGTCCGAACTCGTGCCGCAAATGGATTTGCTGAAAAAGATCGGTGACACGCTCGGCGTGCTGGGTCTTGGCGAGCTTCGGGGTGACATTGAGGGTGAGATAGACCGCCTCAAGTCCGTGGTTGAACGTGGCGGCGTGGCCAATGACCAGATTATCCTGGATATTGCGTCGACGTTATTGCGCGTCGAGGACCGCCTCGACGCGCAGCTCATTCGCCTGGCAACGCCACTGGATCCCGGGGCCAGTGGCGAATCAAAAGGCTCACAGGAAGATGACGACGCATTTCGCCAGGTAACCACGTCGGTAATGCGCGAGTGCATCATTAATCTTGCTCGCATCAAAGAAACAATTACTCAGAGTATCGCCTCGAGAGCGCCGTCGCTGGGGCTTGATAGCGTGCCTTCGCTGCTGCGCGGGATTAAGTCCGGATTGTTGATGCTCGACAAAACGCGCGCCATGGAAGTCGTCGAGAATGTCGGCCGCCTGATCACGGCCATGCTCGGTGGCGGTGGCCCGGCACAACTGAATCAGAAAGAAACCGACCGCCTCGCAGATGCCATTGTCAGCATCGAGTATTACATGGAGACGGTCAAGGCAGGCCGTAGCGAGCCCTGGTACATGCTTGACAACGCCGAAGCTTGCCTCGCCGTACTTCGCGAAACGGAACGGCGATTGCTGAAGAACAAGGAAGAGGGTCGGGTCGAGATATCCGACACGATGAAGCTCTCGGTCGAAGACATCGAGGCACATGCGGCAGCGGTATCGCAGGAAGATGTCGCGCTTGCAGACGCGCCACCAGTGCAGGCCACCGCGGTCATGCCGCTGCCCGTTGTCTCGCAGGTTGCCGAGCACATGGATCCGGAGCTGCTCGAACTCTTTATAGAGGAAGCGAAAGAGGAAATCGCTTCTGTCAAGCGGCACCTCCCCTCGTGGCTGGCCTCGCCCGACGATATGGAAATGCTGATCACAGTAAGGCGTTCATTCCACACACTCAAAGGCAGCGGCCGGATGGTCGGTGCGGAACGCATGGGCGAATACAGCTGGGCGATTGAGAATCTCCTCAATCGATTGATCAATCGAACGTTGGTACGTACGCCGCCGATGGTCGATTTTGTGCAGCAGGCCGCTGACGCGGTTCCAGAACTGGTCGAACAGCTCGAGATCGGAACAGAGCCCAAGTCCGATATCAGTTTGTTCATCGCCCGCGCTAACGCTTTCGCCGACGGTGACCCGAATGCGGCCGTCCTGACGATTGCCAAGCCCGTGAGCGACGAGCCGGAGGAAACCCAAACGGCGCTGGAAATGGACCCGGTCCTGCACGACATTTTTTCGAAGGAGACAACGGGGCATCTGCAAGTTATCTCCGACTATCTTGCTGCGTGCGAAGGTCATCAGCCACCGTTTGATGTGACAGACAAGTTGCATCGCGCATGCCATACGCTGCATGGCAGCGCCAATATGGCCAACGTCGAACGCGGTGTAGCGGTTGCCGCAACGCTGAATCGTTTTGTCCGGCGTGTTTATGATCACAAGATCGGCTTCCAGCAATCGGGCCTGGATGCGCTGCGCGCCGCTTCGCGCGCCATTAATACGATCGTTAGCGACATCAATCAGCCCGAGCGGCAGCGCGCGGATTACACGGCGCTGATCGATCACATTTCGAAACTGACGGATACGGCAATTCCCGGCGAGGCACTGTTGCCTGAACTTCAGGCGGGCGAGACTCCGCAGCCAGAGCCACCGGTGCTCGAAGCTGTCGTGGAAGAGGCGGAATACGACGCCGAAATTGCTGCGATTTTTACCGAGGAGTCGGCAGATTTGCTCGAGTCGGCGGATCGGGCACTGATTGACTGGTCCAAGAACAAGTCCTCGAAGCCTATGGAAGAGCTAAAGCGGCACCTGCACACGCTGAAAGGCGGCGCGCGCATGGCTGGCATCACCGCCATGGGCAATCTGAGTCACGAGTTGGAAACACTGCTGATCTCCATCGACGACGGGCGCGTCAAACCGACGCCCGCTGTTGAGGACTTGTTGCAACGCGTTATCGACGAACTGCATCGCATGCGCGATACGGTAATCGCAGGCAAGCCGGTTAAAACATCCAGTGAACTTGAACAGCGCGTTCAGCAGGCCAACGCCGGATTTGAGGTTGCAGACGACGTAGAGGTCGAGATGGCACTTGCAGAGGCAGGCGTAGAGGCTGCGACGCCTGCGGAATTTACGATCGAGCCGGAAGATACGATCAGCATGGTCATCATCGATTCGCGATTGGCCGATGAACTTGACGAGATTGGCGCGGATGAAGCGCCACCCGAACTGGAACTGGAACCCGAGCTCGAGGCGGAAGCCGAGCCGGAGCCGGAGCCGGAGCCGGAGCCGGAGCCGGAGCCCGAGCCGGAGCCCGAGCCGGAGCCGGAGCCGGAGCCGGAGCCGGAAGTCGCAGTGGAGCCAGGGGAGAAAGCGGCCACTGAGGTACCTGCGTTACGTTCGCCCGTGCCGCGTCAGGAATTCGCGCGAATTGA
>CAZVLT010000004.1:15679-29867 GCA_964628105.1 uncultured Woeseiaceae bacterium
CTGAGGTACCTGCGTTACGTTCGCCCGTGCCGCGTCAGGAATTCGCGCGAATTGATGCCGAGTTGCTCGAGGATCTGCTTAACGCGGCGGGCGAAATCAGTATCTACCACTCTCGCCTGAGCCAACAGGTCAAATCGTTTGAGTTCCATGTCGACGAACTCGAGCAGACTATTTCTCGTTTGCGTGAGCAGTTGCGCAAGCTTGAGATAGAGACTGAAGCGCAAATCATGCACGGTCATCAGGACACGATGGTCGCGCGGGACTTCGATCCGCTCGAACTGGATCGCTATTCGACCATTCAGCAGTTGTCGCGTGCGCTTGCCGAATCAGCGAGCGACCTGGGCAGTCTCAAAGATCTGCTGCAAGGAGTGACAACCGAGGCCGACAGCCTGCTCGTGCAGCAATCGCGTGTCACGGCGGAGTTACAGGACGGACTCATGCGTACGCGCATGGTGCCGTTCGAGCGTCACGTCGCCCGGCTGACGCGCCTCGTACGTCAAGCTGCACAGGAAGCTGGCAAACGTGCAGAACTGGCTGTTGAGGGTGCTTCGGGCGAACTCGACAGATTGGTACTCGACAAAATGTTGCCGCCGTTCGAACATATGCTGCGCAACTCCGTCGTTCATGGCATCGAGGGCGCCGCTGAACGACAGGCGGCAGGTAAACCATCTGTTGGCCGCATTACCATTCGACTGCATCGCGAAGGCGCAGAAATGGTCATTGATGTGGCAGACGATGGTGCCGGTCTCGACGTCGATGCGATTCGCCGCAAAGCGTATGAGTTGGATTTATTAAAACCCGATGCCAAGATCACCGATGATGAAATCATGCAGTTGATACTTACGCCGGGCTTCACAACTGCGAGCACCGTAACTCAATCTGCTGGTCGCGGCGTCGGAATGGACGTCGTCGCCAACGAAGTCAAAAAACTTGGCGGTTCGCTGCGGATTTCGTCGGTCATAGGACAGGGTACGAATTTTGCGGTGCGCTTGCCGTTCACGCTGGCAATTACCCAGGCGCTGATCGTTCGCACGGGTGAAGAGATTTATGCCTTGCCGCTGCCAACGGTCGAAGGCGTAGCCCGGATTCCGCGCGTCGAACTCGAGAATTTGCTGAGCAAGACTGAGCCGACCTATCAGTACGGCGAGCAGTCGTACAAGTTCAGGCATCTGGGCATGTACCTCGGCGGCCAGGCTGCGCAATTATCGGAAAAGGAAGCGTTCATCGCCGTCATTCTTGTTAATGCAGGTGAATTTTCTGCAGCATTGCTGGTCGATGAGATGCTCGCCAGCCGCGAGATCGTCGTCAAAGCGGTGGGGCCACAACTCGCAAGAATCCGCGGTGTTTCGGGCGCGACTATTCTTGGTGATGGCAGCATCGTTCTGATCCTCGACATCAACGCGTTGGTGCGCACTGGCGCGCCTGTCGTGGACGCCAAGAGTGTTGCGCCGACGCCGACCGACGATCGTCCCGTTGCTCTTGTTGTCGATGATTCAATTACGGTCCGCAGGGTGACCGAACGTTTCCTGCAAAGAAACGGTTTGCGCGCGGTAACCGCGAAAGATGGTCTCGATGCCATCGGTGTAATGCGCGATATCAAACCCGACATTATTCTGCTCGATATCGAAATGCCACGCATGGATGGCTACGAATTTGCATCACACGTGCGTAACGATGAACGCATCGCCGACGTGCCGATCATCATGATTACGTCACGCGTTGGCGACAAGCATCGCGCGCGCGCGATTGAATTGGGCGTCAACGATTACGTCGGCAAGCCGTACCAGGATTCGCAGCTACTGGATGCTATTCGGCGCCAACTCGAGGAACGAGGAATCGAATTGCCGTGAGTGCTGAAGCCGAAGAGCTGTACAGCTTGCTGGTACCGCTATGGGAGGATCGGCTGATCGTGCCGCGCGCATGTGTTGCCGAAGTCGTTCGATTTTCGGCGCCTGAGCAGCAGGAAGGCGCGCACGACTGGATGTTGGGTACAGTTATGTGGAACGGCAGGCCGCTGCCGGTCGTGTCGTTCGAAGGGGCGCTCGGAAAGGAGGTGCCAGTCGCCACGGGTCGCACGCGAGTTGTCGTATTTTACGCGAGCACCGGGAAACTGAAGACGGGTTACTTCGGTATTCTGACTCAAGGCTTCCCACAGCTCGTACGGGTGAACCGCGACGTGCTGAAGCTGGAGGCGAAAGAAGGCTGGCCAGAGGATGCGCCAGTGCTCTGCCGCGTGCGTATGATCAACGAATTCCCGATGATCCCGGATCTCGAAAAACTTGAGGCGATGCTGGCGCAGGACTCCGTGCAGGCCTGATCGGACGGATGCCGCTAGCCGCCCAGGTCCCCCCACATCGATTGCATCACTGCGAGAGTTGCGATCGCGGCGGTCTCTGTGCGCAAGACCCGCGGCCCCAGCGACACGGCTTTGAATCCTGCGATTCCTGCGTCCTCGTATTCGATCTCACTGAACCCGCCTTCGGGACCGATGAGCACGCAGACCTTGGTCTCCGGCGCCGCAATTGAAGACAGCGTGGTTGTGGCGCCCGGGTTGAGAATCAACTCTGTGTCGACCTGCCGCGGCTTGTCGCCCAACCAGTTTTTCAACGGCATCGGATTGTCGACCAGCGGCACTCTCACCCGGCCGGATTGCTCGCACGCGCTCGTTGCTATTTTTTGCCACTGCTGCTGGCGTTTGTTGGCGCGCGATCCGTCGAGTTTAACAACACCGTACTCAGTCAGAACCGGGCTGATGCGCTTTACGCCCAGTTCGGTTGCCTTTTGCACCACAAGGTCCATGCGCTCGCCACGCGAAATACCCTGTACCAGGTGAATCTTTAAAGGTGACTCCGTGCCGGCCTCTTGGCTGTCATCAACCCGCAAGGATACGGTGTTTTTGCTGATCTGCAGAACCGACGCTGTCCATTCGGCGCCTTCTCCGTTGAACACGATTACGTTGTCGCCGACGCGCGAGCGCAGCACGCGACTCAGGTATCGCGCACGATCGCCGTCCAACTCGATCTCGGTGCCGTTGATCAATGCGCCGGAAACAAATAGCCTCGTCTTCATGTCCCCGAAATCATGCCTGAACCGAGCACGCCGTGCCGAGTGAATTTGACGTCAATAGTGATACTGGACTGATAACTCCGTCCCGTTTACGCCTTAGCCCGAACAGAGATGAACGTCCTCCTGGCGCAATACCGGAGCTAATAATCCTGCACGCAATCAGTTTGCCGCCGGGCGAGTTTGGCGGCGCGGATATAGAAGCGTTGTTCATGAACGAACTGAATTGGGACGCGCATCCGTATTTCGGGGAGATCCGTGAGCTGGAGGTATCGGCGCACTTGCTCATACGGCGCGACGGTAGCCTGGTTCAGTTCGTACCGTTCACCGAGCGCGCCTGGCACGCCGGGGATTCATGTTTCCGTGGCCGCACGCAGTGCAATGATTATTCAATCGGCATCGAGCTTGAAGGCGAGGACGAGACCGCCTACGACGATCGCCAGTACGAGGTGCTGGCGGCCGTCATACGGGCCACCTGTCAGGCTTATCCTGATATTTCTGCGCGTGAGCTCGCTGGCCATTGTGACGTCGCTCCCGGTCGCAAGAGCGATCCAGGTCCTGCTTTCGACTGGCTGCGCTTGTATGATGCACTCGGGAACGCAAATGAGAATTAACGCTTCATGAACCTGATCGCCCTTCTTATCGGACTTCTTATCGAAAGACTCGCGACGCAGCTGTTTCGCTGGCGCCGTATGCGCTGGCTTGATCGCATAGTTGATCTCGGATTTCGCCAGGCGGACCGCGTCGCCAACTGGCCGGCGCTGATTCCCGTCATTCTGCTTGCCGTCGCTCTGGTTCTGCCAGTGTTTGGCGTGATCTTCAGCCTCGGCAGAACCGACGACGGCACCAGCCGGGTGCTCGCCGACCTGCTGCTCTCGATTGTCGTGTTGTTATTTTCGCTCGGCCCAAGAGATATCGGGGAAGAGATCGACGAATATTGCCGCGCACTGGAAGCCGAAGACGATGAGCAGATACAGCATGCGACCAAAGCGATTGTCGAAGGTGACGTTCCCGATGACGAGCGTGAGCGCATACGCCGGGTCGAGGAAGCTGTCTGTATCCAGGCGAATAATCGGCTGTTCGCAATAGTTTTCTGGTTCATGGTTCTTGGGCCATTGGCGGCATGGGCCTATCGCGTCACTGACCTGATCCGGCGTCGCGCAGTATTTACTGCGGCACGGGACGAAGAGAGCGATGGCAACGCGGCGCAAATTCGTGATGCGGCTGTCATGTTGCACGGCTGGCTTGCGTGGATCCCGGCGCGACTTACCGCTGTCGGTTATGCCACTGCAGGGAATTTTGATGAGGCGCTTGCAGCATTGCGCGCGCCGTCCGCAGAACGCGATGCGTCAACGTCGGAGCACAGCGAGCATCTTCTGGCCCGGGTTGGCGTCGCCGCGCTGTCGATACAGGACGAGCCCGACGAAACTGCTACTGAGCGAGGCATTCGTGGCGCAGCAGCGGCAAAGACTCTGGTATTTCGGTTATTGCTCTTTTGGGCAGTCGTCATCGCAGCGATGACCTTGGCCGCCCTGCTCCAGTGACACGCGCATGGGCAGTGCTGGCGGTAGTCATGTTGACGGCCGTCGTCGCTGCCTGCTCCGAGCGGAGTAACACCGAACCCCCCTCCGCGCAAACTGCGCAACGCATTGTGTCGCTGGCGCCGAACCTTACTGAGCTCGTTTACACGATAGGAGCGGGCGAGCAACTTGTTGGCGTGAGCGCCTGGTCTGATTATCCTCGAGAGGTGCTGGAGCTACCTGTTGTAGGCGACGCATTTACGGTCGATCAGGAACGGTTGGCGCTGCTGGCTCCGGATTTGTTGCTTGTTTGGGAGAGCGGCACACCCGCGCATACCGTCGACGAGCTGCGTGCCGTTGGTTACAACGTGGCAACCGTTCGAACGCGCGGCATCACCGACGTCGCGACGGCGATGCTGATTCTCGGTGAGATAACGGGACATCGCGATAGCGCGGCAAGGGCGGCGTCCGATTTTCGCGGGGAAGTGCAATCTTTACGCGAGCGCTACCAGGAGGAGGCGGCGATCAGGGTTTTCTACCAGGTTTCGGCACGGCCGCTCTACACGGTGAACAGCGAGCATTACGTCAGCGAGCTGATCTCAATCTGTGGCGGTGAGAACATATTCGCCGACCTGAACGAGCTTGCGCCGACTATCGATGTTGAGGCCGTCGTCGACCGCAATCCCGAGGTGATGCTGGCGAGCACGGACGCAGGTGATGATGCATTCGTCGAATGGCAGCGTTGGCCTGCAATTGCGGCCAACCAATACGGCAATCAGTTCTTGCTGCCTGCCGATGAAATCGGTCGGGCTACAACGCGGTTGATCATTGCGGGCAACGCCATGTGTCTTGCGTTACAGCAAGCGCGGGCCAATCGCCAGCAGGCGACTGCGAAGTGACTGACGCGAACACCATTCGTGCTGCGACCGCGCAGGATCTTCCTGCCGCCCTCAAATTGTTGCATGACGCGGGCTTGCCGGTCGCTGATGTGTCTGCCGAGCGACTTGCACTCGTGGCATATGAACAGCAGCAAATGCAAGGGGTTATTGGCCTGGAATCATTCGACGATCTCGCCTTGTTACGCTCACTGGTGGTGTGCGAAGCCACCCGTGGCAGCGGTGTCGGCGCGGCCCTGGTTGCTGCGTTGGAGGACGCATGTCGGCAACAAGCTGTGCAGGAACTTTGGTTGTTGACGATCGACGCTGATCCGTTTTTCGCGAAACTGGGCTACGTCGTGCGCACCAGGGACGCTGCGCCGGACGCTATTCGCGGCACGGCAGAGTTCTCAAGCTTGTGTCCGGGTGACGCTGTGCTGATGAGCAAAGAGCTACGACCTCTCCCGGTCCCAGAGCACCTCCTGACCTGACTCCGCACGCGCCAAAACGCGCGCGACCACAAACAGCAAATCGGACAACCGATTCAGATACTTCACAACCTCAGGCCGGACGTCTTCGACGCTTGCGAGCGACAGTACCCGTCGTTCGGCCCGCCGCACGATCGCACGAGCAAGATGGCAGGCTGCTGCGGCCTGTCCGCCGCCGGGCAGGATGAATTCCTTGAGTCGGGGGAGGTCTTCATTGAAGCCATCGAGGTCGTCTTCAAGCCGATCGATGTACGCTTCTGTCACTGCGCTGTGGCCCGGGATACACAGCTCGCCGCCCAATTCGAACAGGTCGTGCTGGACTTCCGTGAGGCAGGTGCGAATCGCATCCGGCATGGCGTCGGCAGCCAGTACGATGCCGATAGCGCTATTGGCCTCATCGACCGTTCCGTACGCCTCGACCCGGGTTGAGTCCTTGGCGACGCGACTGCCATCGCCAAGACCCGTGGTACCGTCGTCACCGGTGCGCGTGTAGATTTTGCTAAGCCGGTTTCCCATCGCCTGATATTAACGCCAGTGGTACTTTAGTTCGACAAAGCCACTGCGCTCCTGCATTCGATAGGTCAGGGCAGTTTGGTATTTCTTGTCGAACATGTTTTCGACTCGCGCATTGAGTTGCCAGTTGTCGCTAATGCGAACCTGACCCGTTAGATTTGCAATGACGTAACTGTCGAGCCTGACATTGTCGGGGAAGCCAAAGTCGAAACGATCGCCACTAAAGAGTACCGACAGGCCAATTCGATGCTCGCCAATATCTTGCGTGTAGCTGATCGTCGCGCTTTGTTCAGCGCGACGTAGCAAGCGCGTGTCCTGGATTTTGTCGTCGGCTTTCTGATTGACGATGTCTGTCCGAATAGAAAAACTCTCGCCACGATATTCGTAACCCAGTTGAATGCCGCGAATTTCAACCATGCCGATGTTTTGCAATGTAAATGTTGCGAAATCAAAATCGATCAGATCTTCGATATCGTTCGCATATAACTCCACGTTGAAACTGTGGCGATTTCCTGGGGCATAGCGAATCCCGATCTTAGCTTCATCAGCGAGTTCTGGCCGCAAATCAACCGAGCCGCCGAAACCGAAGCGGTCGGTCGCATCGGGCGCGCGGAATGCGTGGCCGAGACCCGCGTTCATTGTCCACGCATCGCTGATCTCGAAGCCGTATTCCATATTCCAGGATGTGAGATTGCCGAAGGTCTCGTGGTCGGTGAAGCGCAGCGCGACGAACGCTTTGTGGCGTCCTGCGACAAGGTGGTCCTGCAGGAACACGGCTCGAATGGCGGTGTCTTCATCGAAAGGTGAACCGAAGGACAGTACATTCGCGTTTTCGTCGACCAAAAAGACACCGCCAGCAATTGTATGTTGCTCGAACGCGTGGCTGTATTGCCAATCGAGACTCAGGCGCCTGGACTCGACGAAATCAGGACTTTGCTGTTGCAGAATATTGTCCTGCATGTAGGACACGATGAGTTTGCTTTTTCCGGCGTCCGAGAACTGAGTATCCAGGCCAATAGCCGTGACGCTATTTTCATAGTCCTGATCGACTGGCGTCAGGAAAAAATCCAGGTACTCGACATTCCCGTCGGCACGCCAATGACGAAAGCTTAGTTCGCTGTTGCCGATACGACGTAGGGCGTACAGGTTAGCGGAAAGGTTCTCGTATCCGCGTTTGACGTCGGAGTTCGTTCTAGGGGCGTAGCCATCCATTGACTCCCAATTGAGCGTCACGCCAAATTCGCCGTCATCGCTTCGGTTACCTCCTGATACATGACCCGACTGTGAATCGAAGCTGCCCGCGCCGAGGCCGCCCTCGAAATATCCCAGGTCTACGCGTCGCGTGATGATGTTGATGACGCCACCAATGGCGTCTGTACCGTACAGCGCAGAACGTGCACCTTTGACAATCTCAATACGCTCGATAACTTCCGGTGCGATGTTTTGAATCGCCGCACCGCCAATTGTGCCAGGATTCATGCGAATGCCGTCGATCAGCACCAGCGTGTGATTGCTTTCCGTGCCGCGCAGAAAGATTGACGTCGCCTGTCCCGGTCCGCCGTTGCGACCGATATCAATGCCCGCGTGAAAACGCAACAACTCAGCCAGGTCCGTCGCTAACGATAATTCGATGTCCTCACGCGTGATAACCGTCACCGGCACTGTCGAGTTGGACAACGGAATCGAAGTCCGTGTTGCTGTGACGATAATTGTATCGGCCGGACCAATGTCTGCTGCTTGCGCGCCAAATGAAAGGCACATAAGCATTGGCGCCAATAATGACGAAGAAGAAAGTCTCATTCGGAGTCTCCCGTGCGTGCCACCCGCACGCTCAATAGTTTCAAGTCTGAACGATGCGGTGGGAGAAAGGACGCCTGGTGGCACGTCCGAACATGCGCCCGCCGCGCCATTCGCGTGTTCACCGGGCCGGTCTCCGGGCTGACGAGCGGATTGCTCCTTTGGTAGCGCCTTCCCACGAAAACTTAGCAGCTTCGCAGTGGCTCCCTGTTAACGACTGGGGTCGATAACACGGGGGCTACGTATTGACTCGATCACCGTTGCGGGGGCAGCGTCGGATTCCTGCACCGACTTCCCGTTCACCCGAAACTAGCCATTTCGGGTTCACCTGATGAGCGCGCAACGATAGGCAGTCGTCATGGCGTTGTCAAGACAGGCCGCTTGTTTCTCGTCGCACTTGCCGCCATAGTTGCGCCGTCTGTTACAAAACCCGGGACCGCCACTCACGGTGGAAAACTTTAATGAAAACAGCGCGTCCGGCTACCTCAAGATAGCGCTCGCCGCGGCCCGCAAGGCAGCCGAGATCAGTCGCGAGTATTACGCAGGCGACTTTACCGTGACGATCAAAGCCAACATGACGCCCGTTACCCAGGCCGATCTCGAGTGTGAAGAGGCCATACGGGAAATCGTCCTCGGCGAATATCCGCAGCACGGGTTTTATGGCGAGGAAACAGGACGCACGCAGGCAGATGCAGAATTCCTGTGGCTGGTCGACCCGATCGACGGCACCAAGAGTTTCGTGCGCCAGTATCCGTTCTTCTCAACTCAAATCGCGCTCATGCAAAACGGCGAGATCATTCTGGGCGTTTCGAGTGGCACGATGATGAATGAGCTTGCCTGGGCGGAGAAAGGGCACGGCGCGTGGTTAAACGGCGAGCGGCTGGCGGTCAGCGATATACACGATCCAGGCCGGGCAACGGTGTCGACGGGCAACCTCCGGTCTCTTGCGGCAAGTGATGGCTGGGCGTCTCTGGGCAAGATCATCGAGCGCGCCGACAGGAGCCGCGGTTTTGGCGACTTCTATCACTATCACTTGCTTGCGGCTGGCAAGATTGACGCGGTCATCGAGTCCGACGTGAATATCCTGGATATCGCCGCACTGTCCATCATCGTGACCGAAGCCGGCGGCGTATTTACCGATCTCAACGGCAATACGCCGGACCTGGAGACTCGCTCGGTGCTTGCCGCGAATTCTTCGCTGCACAGCAAATTCCTTGGCGAGCTAAAAGGCACCGTCGCCTGAAGCAACAAACAATTCGCGGTCGCGCCAGGCGACAGCTTCCATTGCTGTTGCGTAAAGGCGGCTAAGCCGTGTCGTGTCCAGAACTTCGCCGGTCGGACCAAGGTCCCAGCGGCCGTCACCGTAGAGTAGCAGGCAGCGGTCCGCAAAACGCACAGCAAGATTGACATCGTGCAGGCTGGCGACGACGGCGGCGCCGTTGTTCGCCTTGTCACGAAACAGGCGCAGTGCATCGAGCTGGTGCTGTGGGTCGAGATGGTTGGTCGGCTCGTCGAGAAGATAGAGGTCCGGTTGCTGCGTCACAACTTGCGCAATCGCCAGACGCCTGCGCTCACCGCCCGACAAGGTCAACACATCACGAGAATCGAGTTTGTCCAGATCGACTGACGACAAGGCAGCTTTCGCAATTTCAATGTCGGTTTTCGATTCCCAGTTCAAACGGCCGATGTGCGGATGTCGACCGATCAGTACGGTATCCAGAACGGTTGCCGGAAAAATATCGTCGACATGTTGTGGCAGTAGCGCCAGGTGCTTCGCGATGTCCTGGCGATTTGCTGCGGCGACGTCTTTGCCGTGCAGGTCCACCGTGCCTGATTCCGCGGCTCGCAACCCGGCAAGCGTGTGCATCGTCAGCGTCTTGCCCGATCCGTTCTGACCGAGCACCGCGATCAATTCGCCGCGCGCAACCTCGATATTTAACGCATCAACAAGGACCCTGCCTGCCACACTTATGCGAAGACTATTGCAGGCAAATAGCGGTGATCCATCGTCGTGCATGGCGCCAGCGTAGCTTACTCGGACAGATTAATCTCGCTGGCCGTTAGTGGGCCGATAACGGCGTACTTCAGGCTTTTCGGAATGACGGAGTCGTCTTCAGCAAGCGCGATGCGGCCGCCCATGATTTCGGCAAATCTTTGTGGGTAGAGTGGTCGGCGGTCGGGCTCGCCGAGACCATCGGGGCCTATGGGCTGTCCGTCGGACACGCTGTACTTATCCGTCGCGCCCAGTGTGTGCAGAAATTCGTGTGTGATGATGACATTATTCGTACCCTGATAGCGACGGCTCGCGTAGCCATTCACGACGCCGACCATGCCTTTCTGCAGGCCGACCGAATCCTCCAGCATCACCGCCATGTCGGGCTGGTGGTAGCGGACAAAAACACGCACATCCGGATCGATACGGTCTTGCGACTCGGTAACACTACTGGCCCACCAACGCATCTTGAGCGACCAGACCATGACCGATAGCATGTTTGGCGATCGGCCAAGCTGCGGCGGTTGCTCGGTGATCTGGCTGCCGAGTTCGACTCGAACCGGTCTGGCAACATTTTTTGAGTAGGGCTCGGTTTCCCTGGCAAGAAAGGTTTCAATGCCGTTGAAGTCGCTCAACTTCAGACGTTCAATGTACTTGCTGGCTGCCTCGCTGCCATCACCGTTGATCGGGTATACCTTCAACCACAGACTTTCATCCCAGTCGGTGCTGCGCGCCTGGGTCAGCCATGAGCTAACGGTCACGAAAAACAGGACAAAAAGCAATATTGAAATGCGAACAGCTTTGAACATCGGGCCTACCCTTGAATTCAATGTCCGGGGGGTGGACGTCGTACCCCTTTAGTCTCCTCAAATGCGTAGGCAATCTCTATGAGCTGTTTCTCATTCCAGGCTTTTCCAAACTGCGCATTACTCCGGCTTGCGATAGCGCATGATGAAGCGATCGGTCTTGCCACGAATATCGGGGGCAAAAACGATCATCTCGAGATTGTCATCCGGATTTCGCAGCATGTCGCTTTCCCCATCCAGTACGAATCCTGCGGCTGCCATATCCGCCTTCACAATTGCAGGGTCGATGCGGTGCAATGAATCGCCGGTCTCGGATGGCGCGCCGGCCACGGCGTAATGGTCGACAACAGCAAGGATGCCGCCTGGCTTAAGGCCTTTCTTGAGTTCAGCCAAAAACGCGGGGCCGTCGATTCGCGGCCAGCCGCTTTCCGGGTCCTCATGATAAAGATCGTGGAACGACAGGATCAACATGACGGCATCGAGTGAGTCAGCCTGCAGAGACAGTTCGTTATTTTCAGCCATCAAGACTTCGACGTTGGTCAAGCGACCACTACCGAACCGTTGTTCGAATGCGTCGCCGACAAATCCCAGGTATGCCTCATTGGACTGCGCAATGACGTGGCCTTCGTCGCCAACAACGCTTGAAAGGAGTTCTGCGTAGTAGCCACCACCCGTGAACATGTCGAGGACCGTCATGGCTGGTTCAATGCCGAGAAATTTGAGAACCGCAGCGGGCTTGCGCGAGGCGTCCCGATCGCGGTCCGCCTGAAGTCGTGCCGTGCTGGCGACAGCCGCCTCATAAATCGACGGACCGGCGTCGGCCATCGGCGCACTGTCGGCACTCGCCACCGGCTCGGCGGCGGGCTGCTCGGCCGAATGCTGGCCACAACCCGAAAGAACTGCCACAAGTCCCATGCTGATTACGGTCGCAATAGCGTTTTTTGTTTTTGTCATTTTGATCCCCTTGAATTCGTGGATGCTATTCCGACAACTTGAGTAACGCAAAGTGCCCGGAGACATTGTGCAGAAGATGCACGCAAGAAAAAGCCCCGCGGCGTTAGCGGCGGGGCTGGATTTCTCTTTTTTTCAAAAGAGGTAACTGCGTATTCGATAACCGGTGACAGAGTCTTTCTGATTGTTATTGGATCTGGATCTTCTTGTTTTTATAGTTATTGTTCTTCTGGCGTCTAAATCCCGTTCCTGACCGTTTTCGTTATCTCACGCAGCTACAATTCGCTTGGGCAGAGTATTAAAAGCAAAACCTGTGCCAACTGGCGTGGCGCGTACGCGAATTCAAGGATTTAGCGTTCGCCCAAAGTCCGGGGCCGCTGAATTGCTCGTATATTGTAAAAAAAACCGACACCCTTATGAGGCTTCACAACATGCGGCGGCATAATGGTGTGGTTTAAGAATTTGAATAATAACAAAAAACCCCTATCGACGACGCCGCGCCGCGCAACCGTTAGCCTACAACTCACCACCCGTTATGTCCAATTCGCTATGCAACGGGCTTCAGACCTGAATTTCTGGCCATTTTGTCAATTTACTCGACAGTTTTCGCTAACTCTGCTCGTTCTCTTAGTCCGGATATGCTGAAAAAGCGTCCGTTTCGGACCACCGCGACGATTTTTAGTGCGTCATTGATGTTGCCTAATGGGTCGCCATCGACAAAAACGAGGTCCGCCGCGGCACCCGTTGCTATGCGTCCTAAATAGGGATCGGCGCGCAATGCCGCCGCGGCGTTGACGCCAATGGCCCTGAGCATTTGCTCTGGCGTCAAACCCGCCATCGCCAGCACACGAAACTCAGCACTGAGCGCGTCGCCGGCGAGCAGTGCCGTTGCGTTGCTTCCAAGTACGGTAGACGTCACGTCGAAATCGGGCCCGGGTATGGGCGCGATCGGCCAATCGCTGGCGTCCAGTAGTCGCGGACCAGGCGCTGTCTTGCCGGACCAAAGCGAATTCAGCTGCTCGACGGCGCCATGTTTGGCGACGAGTGTCGTAATCCCCTTTGTCAGCAATATGGGGCCATGGTTCGCGGATAAGTCGCCCGGTAGCCGCGCGTCCACATCAATAAAACCCGGCAAAATAGTCAGGTCACCCATGTCGATGACGATGGTTTCAGTGCGTTGTTGGTGATCCTCAACCGCGGCGATTCGACCACCCTCAATGATGATGTCACGGTCGCGCTGGTAACCGCCACCGACACCGTCGAACATTCTTGACGCATGAATAATCAGGCGTCCGTCCGGCTCCTCCAGCCAGGGTAGTGCGCGCCTTTCCAGGGGCGCTTCCGGTACCGCTTCTGGCGCGTGTATCGTTGCTCGAAATGGTACCGGAGTCGATGACCAGGAGTTAAACGTGCGTAGCCGAATCGTGCCATTTGCTGAATAGACCATGTGCTGCCTGTCGAGCCAACTGACTGCAGCGACGATTAAATTTTCATTCGTTACGAACGGGCGGATCACGTGTGGCTGCGACAAGATGACCATCTGCATGATCGTGCTGCCGGCTGCGCTGCGGAAATAGGTAATCAGGCTGCCGTCCGGACGCCAGGAAGGAGCGCCGAGCTTGTCAGTCGTCGATACGATGGTTTCTTCGGGTTGCCCATGGCGGCGCAATACAAGTGACCATCGATCCTGCACACGATGCACGTAGACCAGATCCCTGCCGTCGGATGACCACGCTGGTTCCGTTTCGTCGCCGCGCCGATCGCTAAGACGCCAATGCAAGCCCGTAGGCAGATCGATCTCCCACAAATCGAATCCTGCGCCGGTTCGATCCGACGCGTAAATCAGGCGTTCACCATCCGGGTGCCAGGCCGGATGCAGGTCGAGATACGATTCTCCGCTGATGTTTCTGCTTTCACCTGTGGCGAATTCATATAGCCACAGGCCGTGGTTGCCGGCAGCGATCGCTTGAAAGGCCAGTTGAGAACCGTCCGGCGACCAGCGTGGGTGTTGCGCCGAGTTCAGGTTGTGAGTCAATTGCTCCGCGTCGCCGCCGCCAGCGGGCACAATCCAGATTTCACCGCGCAAATCAATCGCCAGCCGACCATCGCCTGCAGCATCCACTGAGAGATTTGTGCCCTTGGTGACGATAATCTGTGCCGCCGCCGATGCGGTCGTGCAGAC
>CAZVLT010000004.1:29967-45224 GCA_964628105.1 uncultured Woeseiaceae bacterium
GATTTGTGCCCTTGGTGACGATAATCTGTGCCGCCGCCGATGCGGTCGTGCAGACAATTGCACAGACGGTCGCGCAAACAATAATCAAGCGTAAATACACGTACCACCTTCGCGGCGCGGGTCAGCCGCCGTAGCGAGACCGGCGTTACCGTCATAAACCGCCGCGCCAACCCCTCCAAAATACATTGAGAGGTTCGGGAACACCTTCGTGGGCAAATCGGTTTCTGGCAGGTCAAGGCCCGCTTCGGACATCAGCCTTACCTCCTCACCGCTGGTATCGACGTGGATGCGCGGGTGCGCGATCGCGTCTTCCAGTGGCATGTTCATTTGCAGGTAATTGATGAGGAATTGCTGTAAAGCCGTCGTGATTCTGTCCGCCCCCGGGGAACCAACGGCGACTACCGCGCCGTCACGGCGAGCAACGCTGGGCGCCATGTTTGACGGCAGCCGAGCACCACTCGGGCCGGCATCAAGGCCACGACGATTGAGTTCGATTTCGCCCAAGCAGTTGTTCAGCCACAGACCCGTTCCCGCCGGCATTTCGCCCGATCCGTATCCCGCCGATGCGGTGATCGCGCATCCCGTGCCTGCGTTGTCCACAACCGACGTGTGCACAGTAGATGCGGAAGTCCAGCGACCAATAAGTTGTCCGTTGCGGGCGCTCTCTACCAGCCGAGCGGCTTCGACACCGACATCGTCCGCAAGATCGAGGTGTCGTTTGCGAAAATCGAGACAAGCTTGTTGTGACTGTATCAATTGTTCCAAGGCAGCAGAGGTCCACGTGTTCTGTTCAAGGTCGGCACACGCAAGCAGCATTGCGGCCAACATGGCGCCACCGACGGCCGGCGGCGGATTGCTTGCGATGCGCCAGCTACCGATATCAACCATCAGCGGTTGTCGTTCCAGCGCACGATAGTTGCCGAGGTCTTCGCGTGTCAGCATGCCACCGCCATCCCGGCAATGTTGAACAAGCGCTCGCGCGATATCGCCCTCGTAAAAAATGCGGGCGCCTTCGCGGGCAATAGCATCAAGCGAATTCTCAAGGTGCGGAATCTCGATTGGGGTTCCTGCGTCGCGCAACGACCCGTCCACATTGTGCAGGGCATCGTGGCCGTCGTCGCTACGACCGAAAATGCACTTGCCGGAGTAGCCGAGGTAGTAGTGACACGCCGTGGACAATGGAAAGCCGTCGCGCACGGCACGAATGGTTGGCCTGAAAATCGAGCGCCATTCAGCGTTGCCGTACTTTTTCCACGCGTGCTCCATCGCGGCAAGTGTCCCAGGAACCGCGACGGAGCCAGTACCCACAAGCGTCTCAATACCGCCGCCGTATTCCATGCTGACGCCTACCGCACCGTGACCACGCTCTGCGTCGGCGAGGCCGGCACCCGGAACCGCAACGTTGCCGTCGATCGTTATTGGGTCGCTGCCCGCGGCCCACACAGTGATGTACGCACCGCCAGCCATGGCACATACACCAGGTTCGGTATTCATAGCCAGCAGCGCTGCAGCAAGCGCGCAGTCAACTGCGTTGCCGCCTGCGGCTGCAACCTCACGCGCCGCGTCGGCGGCAAGCTGAGATGTTGAGGCTACTGCAACGCTAGTCACTAAAAATGGATCACCGAGCGGATGCTCTTGCCTTCATGCATGAGATCAAAGGCCTTGTTGATATCGTCCAGCGGCATCGTGTAGGTGATGAATTCGTCGATCTTGATTTTGCCATCCATGTATTGATCGACCATATCGGGTAGCTGCGAGCGTCCCTTGCAACCGCCGAACGCGGTTCCGCGCCAGACACGACCGGTGACCAGCTGAAACGGACGTGTGGAAATTTCCTGTCCAGCACCGGCAACGCCGACGATGATCGATTCGCCCCAACCTTTGTGGCAACACTCCAGGGCGGAGCGCATGAGGTTGGTGTTGCCGACACATTCAAACGAGTAATCAACGCCGCCGCCCGTTAATTCAACGATGACGTCCTGGATCGGGTCATCGTAGTCTTTCGGGTTCAAGGTGTCAGTGGCGCCCAGTTGCCTGGCCAGCTCAAACTTGTCTTCATTGATATCGATTGCGACGATTCGACCGGCCTTGGCCATCGTCGCACCCTGAATAGCGCTCAGCCCTACGCCGCCCAGACCAAAAACTGCAACCGTCGCTCCTGCCTCAACTTTCGCCGTGTTAAGCACCGCACCAATGCCGGTCGTAATGCCACACCCCAGGAGGCAGACCTTCTCCAGTGGTGCCTCCTTGCTGACCTTGGCAACGGCGATTTCGGGCAGCACCGTGTATTCGCTGAACGTTGACGTTCCCATGTAGTGATACACGGTTTTGCCGTTGGACGAGAATCGGGAAGTGCCGTCCGGCATCAGTCCTTTGCCCTGGGTCATGCGAATCGCCTGACAAAGATTGGTTTTTCCGGAGGTGCAGAAATCGCATTCGCCGCACTCGGGCGTGTAAAGAGGAATCACGTGGTCGCCGACGCTGAGAGACGTAACATCGGGCCCGATTTCTTCGACGATCGACCCGCCTTCGTGTCCAAGCACCGCCGGAAAAATACCCTCCGGATCATCGCCGGAAAGCGTAAAAGCGTCGGTATGGCAAACACCGGTAGCGACATTTCTTAGCAAGACCTCGCCAGCTTTAGGCGCTTCCAGGTCCAGCATTTCAACTTCGAGCGGTTTGCCTGCTTCCCAGGCGACGGCTGCACGTGTCTTCATTGATATTGGTCCCCGGCGTCTCGTTTGTGGTTGTCTAGCGGCATGTTCTCACGATTGTTCGACTCGTTCATCCTTGCTTAGTAAAAACAATAAAAACAAATAGTTGCGCTCGGGTACACGCCTGATCATCGGCCACGACTTTGTCGGGCTGGCTTTCACTGTGCTCTGCTCTGCTGTAAAACAGGTCCCCGGTTACAACAGACTTGATACTGGAACTTATGAGCCTCAACAAACTTCGAACAAGTTTGTCGGCAGTCGACCGACGCCTCGTTGAATTGATTGCCGAACGTCAGCAAATCGTTGCCGACATCGGCAAGACCAAACTGACATCAGGGGCCGGCACGCGCGATTATGCGCGCGAAAAAGATGTGCTCGGCATGGGGCGCGATCAGGCTGCCGACCTGGGCGTCGACGCGGATCTGGTCGAAAATATCTTGCAGATGTTGATTCGGTCGTCGCTCGAAAGCCAGGAGCGCGACCGCGTGGCCGCGGAAGGCAAGGGCGACGGCAGGCGCGCACTGATTATAGGTGGCGCCGGCAAAATGGGCCGCTGGTTCGTCGATTTTTTTTCGTCGCAGGGATTCGCGACCACCGTTGCTGACACCACAGTCGACGACGGGCCGGCCCGGTTTCGAAATTGGACCGACGCTGGCGTGGATTTCGACGTCATTGTAGTAGCCGCGCCGCTGGCCGTGTCAGGACGAATTCTTGCGCAGCTCGCCGTATTGAAACCGAAGGGGTTGGTTTTCGATATCGGCTCGCTGAAATCACCCTTGATGGATGGCTTGAAGGAATTGCAGGCAGCGGGTTGCAAGGTCGCGTCGATACATCCTATGTACGGCCCCAACACACGCCTGTTGTCCGGACGCCACCTGATTCTCTGCGATGTCGGTGACGCGGAGGCGATGACCGAGGCGAAGGAACTGTTCGCCGCGACCATGGTTGAGCAGCTCGTCATGGGACTCGAAGATCACGACCGGCTGATCTCCTATGTATTGGGTTTGTCGCATGCGTTGAACATCGCCTTCTTTACCGCGTTGGCCGAAAGCGGTGAGGCCGCTCCAAAGCTTGCGAAAATGTCATCAACGACGTTTGATTCGCAATTGCTCGTCGCCGCGGCCGTTGCGCAGGACAATCCACACATGTATTTTGAAATCCAGAGTCTCAACAAGTTCGGGCTGGGACCGCTCGACGCTTTGTGCGAGGCTGCAGGGAGAATTCGCGAGACAGTCGCGGGAGGCGATGAAGAAGCATTCGTCGAGCTTATGAAGAAAGGCCGCGAGTACCTCGCGTTGCGGGGCTAAGGAGAGGTTGAATAAATGCAATCCGTAGAGCAACTTACGGAGCAGCTGGGGGCTGCCCAACGTCGACTCGACGCGCTGACCGCCGAAGTCGCAAGCAACGACGACAAGATGCGGCGCACGCAACAGCGTGAGCTGCGATTGCTGCAGTCTGAGGATCTCGAATCACTCATCGGTGCGTTGACTGAAGGACTTCAGGCTAGCTACGGCCTGGAATACGTGAGTGTCGTCTTGTGTGACTCGGACCATGATATTCGGCATCTTTTGCTCGCCAACGGTACCCCGGTCGAGGGTTTCTCGAATCTGTTGATGGTTGAATCGCTGGCGGGACTGGCGCCGCAATACATCGCGCTACACCAGCCCTGGCTCGGCGAGTTTGCCGTTTGCGACCATCAAATAATCTGCCCCACGGCCACCGGACAAAAGAGCATTGCGATGATCCCGTTAACGCATCGCGGCAAGCTAGTTGGCAGCATTAACCTGTGCAGCACCGACGCGCAGCGTTTTACTCGTGACCATGCAAGCGATTTTCTCGCCCACCTCGGCGTTATCGCGTCGTTTTGCGTCGAGAATGTCGTCAACCGCGCGCGCTTATTGCGTAGCGGCTTTACCGACGTCTTGACAGGGTGGCACAACCGTCGCTATCTGGCGGTGCGTATCAAGGAAGAGCTGGCGCGCGCGCAGCGCGAAAAAGCCAGCCTTGTTTGCCTGATGCTTGACGTAGATCATTTCAAACAGGTCAATGATAACTGGGGTCACTCGGCCGGCGACGCCGTATTGCGCGAACTCGCGCAGCGTATTGAGGCAGAGGTGCGCGCTAGCGACGTTGGGGCACGTTACGGCGGCGAGGAATTCGTGGTGCTGCTGCCCAATACGGAAGTCGAGTCGGCGACATTGCTTGCGGATCGTATTCGTAACGCGATATCGGAGGCGCCAGTCGAATTACCATGCGGCGAATCAGTGTCCATTACTGTGTCGATTGGCATCGCTAACGTGAGTCCGGAAAAAGGTGAAAGCGACTTGAAGACTGTGGGTGATTCGCTGATAGCACGTGCCGATGTGGCGTTATACGCCGCAAAGTCTGCCGGGCGTGATCGAGTGATTGTCGAGGCGGCGTAATGCGCCGCTGGATCGGCCTGCTGGCTTATTTATCTACGTCGCTGATCGCCTGCGACGCAATATCCAACACGCCACGCCAGGAACCGGTTGTGGTCTACGTCGCGCACGCTGACGAGGCCTCGCTATCCGGACTGTTTGCCGCTTTTACCGACGAGACGGCTATTCCGGTTACCGTTCGACACGGCGACGCCACGGCACTCGTTGAGGATGTGATAGCCAATCGCGGCTCGCCGCCGGCCGACGTATTGCTGACGACGAATGTTGCCGACATCTGGCGGGCAGCTGACAGAGGCGCGTTGCGACCAATTGAGCGTGGGATCCTCGATGTCGTTCCCGACATTTTGAAAGATCCGGACGAGCTATGGTTCGCACGTAATGTTCGGCGGGCCGTCATTGTCGCGGGAAAACAGCGAAGTGAAACGTCGCCGAACAACTACGCCGAACTCGCTGATCCGGTGTTCCGCGGTAACGTCTGCCTGGTGTCTTCGAGCCTTCCGCTAATGCGCTCGCTGATCGCGATGCTGATCACAGAAATGGGTAACCGACCAGCAGAAATTCTGGTTCGTGGCTGGATGCATAACCTCGCGCTGCCGCCGTTCGATTCCGAAGAGGAACTGTTAATGGCGATACGGTCAGGCACATGCGGCCTTGGAATCCTTTCGCACTTGCAAGCCAACGGTGTCGTAACAAGCACTCCGCGGTCAGCATATTTCGATATCGATGGCGTAGGAATTGCGCGACACGCGCGCTATCCGGATTCAGCACAACTACTGGTTTCCTGGATGGTGTCGCAGAAGCGCTGGAAACCGCCTGCGGGCGTCGTCGAGCGCCGCATTGGCATCGCCGGCTGGCGGGACGAGGACGCGCAACTTCTCGCAGAGCGCGCGGGCTACGAGTGACAGTTACTGCTGGCCTTCGCGTCGACTGCGACTCATCAGGACAAGGAACAGCGGCACACCGATAGCCGCGGTCAACGCTCCGACCGGCAACTGGCGGGGCGCCATTATCGTGCGAGCCGTCGTGTCGGCAATGATGAGCAATGTGCCGCCGGCAAGGGCCGAGGCTGGAAGCACGATGCGATGATCGCTGCCGGCGATTATTCGAATCAGATGCGGCACAACCAGCCCTATGAAGCCGATGACGCCAACCGTCGTCACCGACAAGGCCGTCGCCAGCGCCGCGGCGACGAAAATCAGATAGCGAAAGCCCTTCACAGGCAGACCGACGATCGCCGCCTGCAATTCGCCTCGTGCCAGAACGTTCAGGTGACGCGCTGTTGCCGTACCTGCCACCAGGAGAAGGCCGAGCAGCCACAGGCAGCGTGCAGGCTCAAACGCGAAACTGAGATCGCCCATGAGCCAGAACAGCATGCCGCGGAGGTTCTGGTCGGGACTTAGCGCCAGCATCAGGGTCGTGGTTGCGCTGAAGCCGGCGGCAAGAACGACGCCAGTAAGTAGTAGCCGTGCCGGCGTCCAGCTGCCGGTACCGTGCGCAATAACGAATACCAGCACGGTCGCGCCCATCGCGCCACCGAACGCGGACAAATCGACCACCAGGCTACCCATGCCCAGCGTCATCGCGAGCAGTGCGGCGACGGCGGCACCCCCGGAACTGCCCAAAATATATGGCTCGGCGAGAGGATTGCGCAGCAAAACTTGCATCAATACGCCGGCAACCGCCAGCAATCCGCCGACAGCAAACGCGGTCAGCGTTCGCGGCAGGCGCAGGTCTATCACCAATGACTGGACGCGGTCGGACGCTACGCCGCGCAGCGCCTGCAAAGTTTCAGTGAAGCTGACGTCAGCGCTGCCCAGTGCAAGCGCCGTGACGAACGCGATACCGCAAATGAGCAGCAGTCCGAAGAACAGGACCCTATTTCGACCTGCAATCACTCACAATCTCCCGGGGCGGCTGGCGACGGATAGTGTAAAGTAAAGCGCAGTTAGAGTTTAAATACGGTTGCTATGAGCAACGATTGGATTGACGCGGAAGGGTTTCGTGCGAACGTCGGCATCATTCTTGCGAATTCCGATGACAAGCTCATGCTTGGCGGTCGGGTTGGTGCCAGGGGTTGGCAGTTTCCGCAGGGAGGGATGCTGGAAGGCGAGGCGCCCGAAGAGGCGATGTATCGTGAAATGCACGAAGAGGTTGGCCTTACAGAGGCGGACGTTGAGGTGCTCGACGTAACCGACGACTGGTTACGCTACAAGTTGCCGGATAAATACTTGCGCCGCGGCAGCCTGCCGCTGTGTATCGGCCAAAAGCAGCTTTGGTTCATGTTGCGGCTGGTGGCTGCCGAGGACGCCATTCGTTTTGATCGCGGCGACGAGCCTGAATTTGACTGCACGCGCTGGGTTGACTTCTGGCGGCCCGTCAATGAGGTTATCTACTTCAAGCGGCGCGTTTACGCGCGCGCGCTCCACGAGCTAGGCCCGGCGCTGCATCCGGATGGCCTGCCGCCCCGCCCACGATGGTGGCCGAGGCGCTGGCGTAGCGTATTCGATAAGGATATCGCAGCAGCGGATTAATCGAATTCCGTGACATAGCGCACTTCTGTTTGCCCGGATCACCGCGTAACATAACGTCTTTCAGGTAGCGACCACGAGAAATAATTGCATTGGCTATTAAGTCCCCTTTACAACAGCATGGCGTAGGCAGGATCGTTATGGTCCGGGCCGTGATTGTAGGTCTCGTTGTGGTCAGCGGGTACCTGGTATTTGAATTCGGTCGAATTAAGGCCGGCTACGATGTCGTTGATTCGGCAATAATTCGCCAGGCCTACGAGGACCACATCACGACGCTCGATGACCGTATCTCTGAGCTCAAGCAGGAGGTTGTGTTGCTTAAGACGCACCGCGAAATAGATCGCGAGGCGTATAAGGAGGTCGAAACCAGCCTGACGGCGTTGCAAGCCAAGATCCAGGAACAACGCAATGCAATCGCATTTTACCGCGGAATCGTCTCACCAGCGGACGGCAACTCCGGCTTGCGGGTGCAGGATCTGAAACTCACGCGCGGCAAAGCTGAACGCGAGTTCAATGTGCGGCTGGTGCTGGTGCAGGCGATGAAACATGATCGCAAGGTGTCAGGAAATGTGCATCTCACCGTACAGGGCATGGAGAATGGCGTGGACACCACGTATGCATACACGCAATTGCGGCCCGCGCAAGCAGAAAAGGTTTGGGCTTTTTCGTTCCGCTATTTTCAGGACTTCGACCGGCAGCTGGTGTTGCCGGACGGATTCATACCTGAGAGCATTCGTGTAGAGGTGCGCTCTCGGACTCGTTCGATTGCCAGTATCCAAGAGAATTTTGCCTGGGCGACCAGCCAGGGCTGATAGTAATAGGCCGCTTGACGGCACAATGGAGAACCAGATGTTCGGTAAGAAACAACGCAGACACACCGTCGTTGAAACCCTCGTAGGCTCAAATAGCAAAATAAATGGAGATATACATTTTAAGGGGGGCTGCCATATTGATGGCACGGTGAACGGCAGCGTGACTGCCGATCCGGACACGGCTTCGGCGCTGAGCATCAGTGATATCGGTAGTGTCGAGGGCGGCGTTACAGTCCCCTATATCGTATTGAACGGCATCGTACGCGGTGATGTGTTCGCCATTCGAAGAGTGGAACTCGGGCCTACCGCGCGCGTCATAGGCAATGTGTATTACAATTTAATCGAAATGGCGATTGGTGCCGAAATCAATGGCAAGCTTGTCCACCAGCCCGAAGGGACGGTACCATTGCTGGAACAGACCAGTCGCATAGACAAGACCGCAGCTTTCGCCAGCGAAGCATAATCGCGGGCGAACGGCAGGAAAGTCGAACATGGAATCAACAGGAACAACGGTAACATCTGCACCACCACCGCCGAGTGTCGTATTCACCGACGCCGCCGCGCTGAAGGTCGGTGAGCTGATCAGCGAAGAGGATAATCCAGACCTCATGTTGCGCGTATTTATCTCGGGCGGCGGTTGTTCGGGATTTCAGTATGGCTTTACGTTCGATGAAAGCATTGAAGAGGGAGATAGCCTGGTGGAAAATCAGGGTGTCACTCTGTTGATTGATCCCATGAGCGTGCAATACCTGATGGGTGCGGAAGTCGACTACAAGGAAGATCTGCAGGGAGCGCAGTTCATTATCCGAAATCCGAATGCGCAGACTACCTGCGGCTGCGGATCGTCCTTCACGGTTTGACGAAAGCCCAACCGAAAACAGCCAATCGGAAATAATCGCGGTCGTGTGCCGGGCTCAGGTCAGCGCGGCGAGATCTGTTAAAAACGTTTCCTGCGCGGATACACGATCGTCCTTGCCGGGGGACAGCCTCTGATAGCTGCCGTCGCCACGAAGGACCCACGCCTGGCAGTTATCGGCGAGAAACAGGTCAAGATCGTGCCGGATCTGATTCTTCATGGCTTTTTGCCGAATCTCAAAACATGACTCGTTGCGGCGGAACATGTTTCTGTCCATCCAGTCTGCGCTGGAACAGTAAAACTCCTCCTTGCCGTCGTTCAGGAAATAGTAGACACGGGAGTGCTCGAGGAACCTGCCCACGATGGATCGCACATGAACATTTTCCGATAGACCTTGCACGCCAGGCCGCAGCGAACAAATGCCGCGGACGATCAGGTCGACTTTCACGCCAGCCTGCGATGCCTCGTACAAGACGTTGATCAACTGCGGTTCGCTCAATGAATTTACTTTCGCTATTACGCGGGCAGCCTTGCCGTCTTTCGCGTTCGTGGTTTCACGGCGAATCTTCTCAATCAAGGCATCAAACAAGCTGAACGGTGACGCCAACATGCGGCTCATTACGCTCGCCTGAGTAAGGCTCGTCAATTGTAAGAACAGATTGTGAACGTCCTTGCCCAAGGGCTTGCCGCTGCTGAGGTAACCGTAATCGGTATATGCGGACGTCGTCGTATGATGGTAGTTGCCTGTGCCGAGGTGCACGTAGCGCAGGAGTTTTCCTTCTTCGCGGCGTACCACGAGTGTCATTTTCGAGTGCGTCTTGAAGCCGACGAGGCCGTAGACAACGTGCGCGCCTGCTTCCTGCAGGCGGTTCGCGAGTGAAATATTGGCCGCCTCATCGAAACGTGCCATGAGCTCGATGATGACGGTCACCTCCTTATCCGAGCGAGCTGCCGTAACGAGGTGATCGACGATCGGCGATTCCGCGCCTGTGCGATACAAGGTTTGTTTGATCGCCAAAACCTCCGGGTCGGCGGCAGCTGCTCCAATGAAATCAATCACAGGCGCAAATGATTGATAGGGGTGGTGTAGCAGCACGTTTTTCTTCGCGAGGATGGAAAATATGTTTGCGTCCGTGCGCAACTCCGTGGGCAGACCCTGAGCGAACGGCGCGTACTTCAGATCCGGCCGATCAGCGATCTCGCAAACGGTTGCCAGGCGATTAAGATTCACTGGACCGTCGACGAGGTACATATCGTCGGTGGTTAACTTGAAGTGATCGAGCAGAAACTCCTTCAGGTCCTCGGGACACTGATGCCCGATCTCAATGCGCACGGCGGCTCCGTAACGGCTCGCCTCGAGTTGTCCTTCAAGCGCTCGAACGAGATCGCTGACCTCTTCGTCGTCGACGTACAAGTTACTATTGCGCGTAACACGGAACTGATAGCAGCCATCCACGTTGAGTCCCGCAAACAGGCTCTCAACATGAACACGAATGATTGATGAAAGAAAAACAAAATTGGTTTCGCCCTCATCGCTCAAGTTGTCGGGGAGCCTGATAATGCGCGGCAACGATCTTGGTGCCTGGACCATACCGCGGTGCCGTCGTCGCCCGAAGGCGTCCTTGCCATGTAGCCGTACGACAAAATTCAGGCTTTTGTTGAGAATGCGCGGAAACGGTCGTGCAGGATCGAACGTCAGCGGCGTGAGCACCGGAACGACTTGTTCGTTATAGTATTTCTCTAACCAGGCGTGCTGCTTTTTGTCCCAGTCATCGCTGTGTACAAAGTGCACGTGCGCCGCTGCGAGCTGCGGAAACAGGGCCTCGTTCAGGATTTCGTACTGTTGCTTGACGAGTTCCTCAACTTGCACACGCAAGTCGTCAAAGACCTCCTGCGCCGGCATTTTTTCCGGCCCTGGCGCTGGCGCCCCCATGTCAATTCTCTGCTTCAAACCAGCAACTCGAATCTCGAAGAATTCATCGAGATTGGTGCAGCTTATACATAGAAATCGTAAACGCTCAAGCAGTGGCACAGTCTCGTCTTGTGCCTGCGCCAGTACGCGTTTGTTGAACTCAAGAAAGCTGAGTTCGCGATTGATATACAGCTCGCTCATGATCAGGGAGAGTGTATCGCGCCAAGCACGACTTTGTGGCTGGCGCCAGTCACACTTGGCAGGTTGCCGGTTTGACCGTTGAGTGTGCGCATCGCGAGCCAGGCGAAAGCAACGGCCTCTATCCAGTCAGGGTCAAGTCCTGCGGCGCTCGTGCTGTGAAAAGCTACATTTTCGAGGCTGCTATCCAATCGCCGCATCAATTCGCTGTTGTGGACGCCACCACCACAGACGAACACCTCATCCGTCTTGTGGGCGCACTCAAGTATTGCGGCTGAAATCGTCTGCGCGGTTAGTTCACAAAGTGTCGACTGCACATCAACCGGGCGGTAGCGATCAACGGCGAACCGACGAAGCCAGTCAAGGTTGAAATATTCGAAACCGGTGCTCTTCGGCGGCGGTCGCGCGAAATAGGCGTCATCAAGAAACTCGCTCAACAACGTATCGACAACCCGACCTTCAGCCGCCCATGCACCAGCGTCGTCAAAATCGTGGCCGTGTTGTTCACTGATCCAGTTGTCCATCAACGTGTTACCGGGCCCTGTGTCGAATCCCGTTGTGGGAAATGCGCCAGACGGCAAAATCGTTATGTTGGAGATGCCGCCGATATTGAGGACAACCCGGTTTTTGTCCGACGAGCGCAAAAGGTATTCATGAAAAAGCGGCGTCAACGGTGCGCCCTGACCACCGGCATCTATGTCGGCTTGCCGAAAGTTCGCGATGGTGACAATGTTCGTGTCGTGCGCAATGATATTCGCGTCGCCGATCTGCAGCGAAAATGGCTGGGTTGCGTCAGGTTGATGACGAAGTGTCTGACCGTGACAGCCGATAACCCTGATCAAAGCTTTACCGGCATTGCCTTTCGCGATGACCGCAATGGCCGCGTGACGAAAACACTCACCCACCTGGCGATGCAGAACGCCTGATTCGTCTGGCTCACGGTCCAGAGGCAGGCGAATAGCAGCTAGCAATGATTCTCTTAACGCACGTGGATAGGGCTCAGCATGTGTCGCCTGAATCTGAACACCGGAGTTCTCAAAACTGACAAGAACGGCGTCGATACCGTCCATGCTGGTGCCGGACATCAAGCCGATGAATTGGTCAGCCATGACGTGTTATGGGCTGTTGTAGGCGATCGAGGCGACCTGTGTGCTTTTGAACTGCTCGAGTTCCCGGAGGATCGGTTCCGCGGCTGCCAGGAAGCGGGCCCGGTACTTTTCGGCAATAGGCTCAGCGTCGGGAAGTTCGACCGTGCGGGGGTTTCTGTGCACACCATTCAGTCGGTACTCATAGTGTAAATGGTTCGCTGTCGCGAGACCGGTCATGCCGACGAAACCGATTATCTGTCCCTGCCGCACTCTCGAACCGATACGTGCCTTGGCCGCATACGCGGACAGGTGCGCATACAGGGTCGTGATATTGCCGCCGTGCTGCACAATGACGGTGCGACCATAGCCATTTTTGTTGGCGCGATAAACAACCTTGCCATCGCCGGACGCCTTGATCGGAGTACCGCGTGGTGCTGCGTAATCTACACCTCGGTGCGCACGAATCCGGTTCAGGATTGGATGTTTGCGGCGCGGATTGAAGTTCGAACTGACGCGCGTGAAATCGACAGGGGCACGAATAAACGCTTTGCGAACGCTGTTGCCGTCGGGCGTGAAGTACTCGCTGTGTTCGTCATCATCGACGAAACGAATAGCCTGAATAGTGCGGCCGTTATTATTGAATTCAGCGGCTATGATCTCGCCATCCATGACGTACGCGCCGTCCTGCCATATTTCTTCATACTGCAGGTAGTAATTGTCGCCTTGACGGATGTCGAGAACGAAATCGACATCCCAGGCAAAAATGCCCGCCATATTCATGATGACTTTGTCAGAGAGGCCTGCTTCTGCGGCGCTCTCAAACAATGACGTATCGATAACGCCAACTGTCATGCGTTTGCGTATTTCTAGGGGTCGCTCGACGACCTCCGCCGCGAAACCCGAGGCGCTTTTTTCAATTTGTAAAGCACTCGTGAGATTGAGCGCCGAGTACATGCTAATGAGTTGGCCGTCATCATGGGTGATCTCGAATACATCGCCGGGCTTTATCCTGCGAAATCTGTTCTTCGCCTCGTCGAGCTGAGCGATCGACACCAGGTGGCCAAGGTTCAGGTCATGTTTCCGGAACAGCCCCTCCATCGTGTCACCCGAGGAGATAGTAAGGACGAGCCTGTCAAATTCAGGGATCGGTTCCGGCAGGACAACCGGTTCCGCGACCACCGGAATGATCTCGTAGTTCAGCGCAAGATCAAGCGGCTCGTTCGTACTAGCTGTCATGATCGGCGTGCTGGGCGCAGGAACTTGTGACGTGGTTTTTCCAAGTCCGTTGACAAGGGCAACAGCGACAAGCGGCAGCCCCAGGCCGACCGCAAACCACTGCAGGGCTTTGGATTTCGCGGGCTGATTGGAAGCAGACGGCTTGTAATCGTGAAGTAGTGGACTGGCCGGACGACTCAAGTCTGCATCCCCGCAGATACTGGAATTCGCTACTCTACCGTGCGACTTTTTACAGGTCAAAGAAAAGTGTTAAAAGTCATGGTGTTAACAGGTGGGACAATGCTACAGTTTCGCTCCCGGGAGGGCGACCGTAATTGACCAGAATTGAGCATTTCCAGGCATGACTGACATTAAGAAACAACTTGCTGAACTGACCCGAGGCACCGACGAAGTTTTGCCGGAAAACGGGCTCGAGGACAAGTTAAAGGAAGGACGACCGCTGGTAGTAAAAGCGGGTTTCGATCCTACGGCTCCGGATTTGCACATCGGCCACACCGTACTAATTAATAAAATGCGCCAGTTTCAGCAGCTGGGGCACGAGGTTGTTTTCCTGATCGGTGATTTCACGGGCATGATCGGCGACCCGTCTGGCAAGAATGCGACACGACCACCCCTGACTCCGGACGAAATCAAGGCAAATGCCAAGACCTACGAGAAGCAGATCTTCAAAATTCTTGATAAGGACAAAACGCGCGTCGAGTTCAATTCGAGCTGGATGGGTGAAATGGATGCCGCGGACCTGATCAAGATCGCGGCCCGGCACACGGTGGCGCGCATGCTTGAGCGCGACGACTTCAACAAGCGCTACACGGGTGGGCAACCGATATCGATACACGAGTTTTTGTACCCGCTGGTGCAGGGATATGACTCAGTCGCTTTGCAGGCCGACGTCGAGCTTGGCGGCACGGATCAGAAATTCAATTTGCTGGTTGGACGTCAATTGCAACAGGCCTATGGCCAGGCGCCGCAGTTAGTCATGACCACGCCGCTCCTTGAAGGTCTGGACGGCGTGCAGAAGATGTCGAAATCGCTCAATAACTACATTGGCATAACCGAGCCGCCCGGCGAGATGTTCGGCAAAATCATGTCGATTTCCGATAAGCTGATGTGGCGCTATTTCGAAGTCTTGAGTTTTCGCTCGCTGGAAGACATTGCTGCGCTGCAGAAATCCGTTGACGATGGAATGAATCCGCGCGATGCAAAATTTGAACTTGGCATCGAAATTGTTGCCAGATTTAATGATGCGACTGCGGCCGAGGACGCCAAACAGGAATTTATATCCCGTTTCCAGCAGGGCGCCATGCCGGATGAAATTCCCGAACTGACGTTGGCAAGTCAGGATGGCCAACTCGGCATAGCGCACTTGCTCAAAGGTGCCGGACTTGTAAGCAGCACATCCGAAGCGTTTCGTATGATCGAGCAAGGCGCCGTGAAAATTGATGGCCAACGTATTGACGATCGATCGTTGCAGATCGAGGCCGGCAGCACTGGCA
>CAZVLT010000005.1:0-1292 GCA_964628105.1 uncultured Woeseiaceae bacterium
CAACCATTCATCTGGGACAGCCGTCACCGACTGCCTCAAGCAACCTACCCGGGAGTCCGTTCGGAACCGACGGCGGGCCGTAGCCCTACTCCCCTATTTGGTCTTGCTCCGGGCGGGGTTTACCGTGCCGCGAACTGTTACCAGTCGCGCGGTGCGCTCTTACCGCACCATTTCACCCTTACCAACCTAAGCTGGCGGTATATTTTCTGTGGCACTTTCCATGGGCTCACGCCCCCCAGGTGTTACCTGGCGCCCTGTCCGAAGGAGCCCGGACTTTCCTCTATAGCGAACTACAGCGATTGCCTGGCCAACTCCGGCTTTCTCGGGCGCGGATTCTACCAGTTATTTGCCCGTTTTTAGCTGCAACAGGCGATCGTATAGCCGGTTTTTTTTCTCCCCCGAGATCCTGGCGGCGATTTTTGCCGCGTCTTTAGCGGGCAGGTGATCGGCCAGCTCCAGCAACAGGCGATCCGTGTCCAGCGAAGACCCCGGTTGTTCATCAGCGCCAGCAACGACAATGACGAATTCACCTTTGCTGACGATGCTGCCATCGGCCACCATCGCCTGCAGCGATGCCAGGGACTTTCGGACGCACTGCTCGTGCATTTTTGTCAATTCGCGGCCGATGAATGCCGGCCGGTCAACCCCGAAGACTTCGACCATGTCGGCCAGACAGTCCGCGATGCGATGCACCGACTCATAGAAGACCATGGTCCGCGTCTCGGTCGCCCGCGCCCGCAGCCATTCGCGACGAGCGTCCTTTTTCGACGGGCCGAAACCCTCGAAACAGAATCGATCGGTCGCCAGACCTGCCACCGAGAGCGCCGCAACAGCAGCGCTCGCGCCCGGAATCGGCGACACGCCGATATTATTGTCATGAGCCGCGCTTACCAGGCGATATCCTGGATCACTGACCAGCGGTGTACCGGCATCACTGACCAAGGCGATAGACTGACCGTCCTGGAGCATCTTGATTATTTTGCCGACCGATTTTTCTTCGTTGTGATCATGGAACGCCATAAGTCGGGACTTCACGCCGATATGCGATAGCAATCGCCCGGTGCGCCGGGTATCCTCCGCTGCAATGAGATCCACTTCAGCGAGCATCTGGCGTGCTCGCGGTGTCAGATCTTCAAGATTGCCGATCGGCGTTGCAACGATGAACAGTTTGCCGCTCATGTGGCGTTCAACTCTAATTCCGGTTAACGAATATGATCAAATCTCACGGACATCCTGCAGGGAAATCACGCTTACTGGCAAGCATTGTTGTGTTGCTTGTCGCGCTGCTCACC
>CAZVLT010000005.1:1392-20463 GCA_964628105.1 uncultured Woeseiaceae bacterium
AGGGAAATCACGCTTACTGGCAAGCATTGTTGTGTTGCTTGTCGCGCTGCTCACCCTGATCGCCTGTGAAACGACCGGTCCGGGTGGCATCTCCGGCGGCAGTGAACGGCGGGCCGCACGCCTGGCACAAGACGGTCGCCATGGCGACGCAGCGAGTACTTACATCTTGCTCGCGGCCGGCGCTGTTGGCGTTGAGAGAGACAGGCTGGTATTGCTCGCCGTAGAGCAGTGGCTGGACGCTGGCGATGTCTTGCGCGCACGCGGCGAATTCATGTACATCGCACAACCGACGATTGCCGCGCTGGTGCCAATATGGAATACGAACTCCGCCGCCCTGGCCTTATACAGAGGCGATGCGGACGATGCGCTGAATATTCTGGAGCCCATGAGTCGCAGGCCGCTGTCGCGGCGCGACCGGCTTCGCGTTGAGGCGTTGCGTGCCGACGCATGGGTTCAAAAGCAGGACCCGGCGCGGGCAGTAGAATTAATGACGCAGCGCGAAAATTGGCTGGATAGCAGGCGCAGCATTGAGCAAAACCGCAGGCGCTTGTGGCAAGGATTGTTGTTCAGCAATCCACAGGTGCTTAGAGAGGCAACGGAGATTTCTCTCAACCCGGTAACGCGCGGTTGGTTGTCTTTGGGCTCGCTCGCAACGGCTACCGGACAACAAGGAATCGGCTGGAACAATGGCGTTGTGCGCTGGCGGGAAGACAATCGAGGCCATCCGGCGATGACAATACTCGCGGCCATGCCGTTACCCGACGAGCTGAATCTGGACTACCCGCGCCAGATCGCGTTGTTGCTGCCTCTTTCAGGTGGTTCGGCTGCTGCCGGCAAAGCCGTGCAAAACGGGTTTCTCGGCGCCTATTTCGCGACTGCAGCGGGGCTAGACAGCGGCCAGGATACTGATCAGGAGGTCGCTCAGACCGTTCGAATTTACGATGTTAACAATGAAGGCGGCGCCAGTGCGGCGTATGCAACCGCTGTTGAGGATGGTGCGGAATTCGTCGTCGGACCTTTGTTGAGAAACAATGTCACCGAACTCGCTAACAACATTCTTGTTCCTGTTCCGGTGCTGACGCTCAACTACCTGCCACTAGACGCGCTGGCACCACCTGGGCTATTCCAATTCGCGCTCGCGCCCGAAGACGAAGCCGTATCAGCCGCTATTCGTGCGATCAGCGACGGCTATACACGTGCTGTCGCCCTGGTGCCAAACAACGATTGGGGACGACGGGTTCTACGAAGTTTTGCGACAGAATTCGAAGTCCTTGGCGGGACGTTGCTCGATTACAGAAATTACACACCGGACAATCAGGATTTTTCGAACGATATTGAGAACCTGATGGGTCTGAGCGGCAGCGTGCGACGTTACCAGCGCATGCGCGCCAATATCGATAGTAGCTTGCAATTCGACCCGCGGCGGCGTCAGGACGCCGAATTTATTTTTCTCGCCGCTGCTGCGGGGCCGGGGCGGTTGCTCAAGTCGCAGCTCAAATTTCATTACTCCGGTGATCTGCCCGCGTACTCGACATCGTCAGTGAACTCGCTGGATGGTCGCTCCAATGCCGATCTGAACGGCATCATGTTTCCCGATACGCCGTGGCTGATCGATCCACAGTCATGGATTCAGTACCTCCCGGCGATCTACGCAAAATATTGGCCCGAACAAAGGCGTCTGGGTCGCTTGCATGCCATGGGATATGACGCTTACAACTTGATCGCATCGTTGTTCGCCGTGCGACGTGGAGAAATGACTGAACTGGATGGTGCCACCGGAATTTTGTCTCTCGATTACAACGGGCGCGTCCATCGGCATCTGGCTTGGGCGCAATTTCAACGCGGCCAGGTTGTCGCATTACCGGAAATCGAGGACGTCGGCGGCCCAATTCAGGACATCACTGACGACGGTGAACTGGTCATGCCGGGCTCGGCAGATGACTCGCCGTGGGAATCCGAAATTCAGGAGCTGTAGGCCGCCGCGCAGAGCAACAGGCGCTGCATTTCCTCGTCACGCGAGGATTGAAACCCGTCGCACGTAACTTCCGTTGTCGCGGCGGCGAAATCGACCTGATTATGCTGGACGGCGATTGCCTGACTTTCGTCGAAGTTCGATTTCGCACGTCCGTGAAATTTGTCTCTGCAGTTCAAACCGTGGATCTCCGCAAACAGCGCAAGATAATTCGTACAGCCGCGATGTACGTTGCCAGGAATCGACAATTCGCCGACCATACCATGCGCTTCGACGTGATTGCCGTGGAAGGCTCGAAGCGATTGTCCTTCGTGTGGATCAGCGACGCATTTCGGCCAAATGACTCATCCCTGTGACTAACAACTGCTAGAATTCGCCGCACAGCAATGCCTCGGGAGAAACCATGGATCCTGTTACAAGAGTTCGCGATCACTTTGCAGAGAGCATTGCGACAAAGGAGGTCGCAGCGGAGCAGCTTGCGGAGCACATCGCGGCCGCAGGTCGTGTCATGAGCGACGCACTTCTCGATGACGGCAAAATACTGAGCTGTGGAAATGGTGGCTCGGCTGCGGACGCACAGCATTTTTCTTCGGAGCTTTTAAACCGATTCGAAATGGAACGACCCGGGCTTCCGGCCATGGCATTGACCACCGACAGCTCGACACTGACCTCGATCAGTAATGACTACGCGTACGAAGAGATTTTTTCGAAGCAGATTCGCGCGCTAGGTAAGTCGCAAGATGTATTACTCGGCATTTCAACGTCAGGCAATTCGGAAAACGTCATTCGCGCAATCGCCGCGGCACACGAGCGTGGCATGAAAGTAGTTGCCTTGACCGGCCGGGACGGTGGCCGCATGGCAGATATCTATTCACCTGATGATGTCGAGATTCGCGTTCCCGCAACGCGAACTGCTCGCATTCAGGAAGTACACCTGGTGATTATTCATTGCCTGTGTGACCTGATCGATACGACGTTGCTTGGAGATCAGTAGGAGGCCCGTTTATGACCTGTGTACGACAGGCATAGCTCCTACCTGACTATCGTGAGGTGCGGGCGAGAGCGCGTGTCGTCGATGTCTGCCGGCAACTCAGATGGGCCGGCGACATCGATGTGGTTGGCGTCATGCGAGAAGATCATGCCCTGCCCCGTCTCGCGCGCATATATACCCAGGACTGAACTCATTGGTGCCCATACCTCAAACGGCATACCGTCAAACCGCGCACGAAAACTTATGGAGTCGTTGCTTAGCTTGAGGTTGTGTGCAGCAGCTTCGCCGATATTCAGAATGATCTTGCCATCCTTTACATGCTCAAGCGGCACGGTGACGCCATCGACTGATGGATCCACGACGATGTGAGGCGTTTGACCGTTATCGCCCATCCACTCATACATGGCACGGATGAGATACGGTCGCTTGGATCGGCTCGATTTTTGCAATTTCTTATTCCTAGACAGCCGCTCAATGCGCGTAGCTTACCATCGTTTTGGCCGGCCGCTTCGAAGTTAACTTAAGCTGTGCCTGGTAAGGCCCGGGCTTACAAACGCATTTCCTGTTCAAGCTCGGTCAGGCTCTGCTGGAACGAGCGCCGCGCACATACACGATTCAGGTAATCCTCAATCGGTTCGGCATCTCTGCCCAAATCGACCCCATAAACCGGCAAGCGCCAGAGTAACGGCACAATCGTGCAATCAACAAGCGAAAACTCGTCGCTGAGGAAATACCGGCGCGCATCGAATAACTCGGTGCTTTGCAGAATGCTTTCGCGCAACAGTTTGCGCGATTTGGTGCCGAGTTTTCCGTCGCTGCTGGTGTCTGCTTCTTCGGCGATCGAATACCAATCCGTTTCGATGCGAAACAGCGCCAACCTGAACTGTGCACGAGTGACTGGATCAACGGGCATCAATGGCGGGTGCGGAAATCGCTCATCGAGATATTCGATAATCACGCGAGAATCGTACAAGGTCAGATCGCGGTCTACGAGCGTAGGGACCGAATGGTACGGATTAAGATCCATCAGGTCCTCGGGTAAATCCGGCCCTGCTACGTTGGCTATCTCTATATTGATATTTTTCTCGGCCAATACGAGCCGAGCGCGATGACTATGAATATCCGTCGGTCGCGAGAAAAGCGTCATTACTGACCGCCGGTTAGCTATTACTGCCATCAATTCACATCCTTCCAAATTTGTTTTTTGAGCATTGCGGCGATGATGAAGAAGAAAAACAGGTATATCAGCACCCAGACACCCAACCTACGGCGATCCGATCGAATCGGCTCACTGATGTGGGCGAGAAAATTGACCGTGTCGCGAACAAACCCGTCGAAGGCCTCGGCATCCATGCGACCTGCGGTGAGCTGTTCGAAGCCTGTGATATGTAACGTAATCGTGCGCAGGCCAGCCTCATTTGTTTCGATTTCCTCTTCGAGAATGGCCTTTTGATAACCCTGCAACTCCCAGAGTACATTTGGCATGGCCGTACCCGGCAACACACGGTTATCCACGCCTGTCGGGCTCTCCGCAGAAACATAGAAGCCCTTCAGAAAGTTATAGATGTAGTCGGCGCCGTTTGCCCTCTCGATCAGGGAGAGATCCGGTGGTGCGTTGCCAAACCAACGAGCTGCATCATTAGAAGGCATTGACGCCTGAATGGTTTCGAACGTTTTTTCCGCGTTAAACATCAGGTTGTCGATGAGTTGCTCATCGGAGAGCTGCAGGTACTTACCAATCGTGTTGAAGCGAACGTATTGCGCCGAATGGCAGCCCGAGCAGTAATTCATGAAATTGCGCGCGCCGCGCTGCAACGACGCAATATCGCTCGGATCAATCCCGGACGCTTCAAGATGAGTTGCACCACCTGCCGCATAGCCTTGCGTGACGATGAAACACGCGCTGAGCAGCAACGCGCTGGCAATTCGCTTCACCCTAACCATGGTAGACCACCCTTTCCGGCACCGGCTTCGTCTTGTCTATCGCCGTGTAGTACGGCATCAGGAGGAAGAACGCGAAGTAAATCACCGCCAGAATTCGCGCTGCCAGAACATACGCTCCGTCCGCCGGCATGGTGCCAAGCCAACCCAGAATCAGAAAGGTGATAGTGAATACCGCCAACGCTGACTTGTAGATCCAGCCTCGATAACGAATCGATTTGACGCGCGCACGATCAAGCCACGGCAGAAACAGCGGCAGGACGACAGAAAGCCCGAACAGTATGAAGCCCCACAGCTTGCTTGGAACGGCGCGCAGGATCGCGTAGAACGGCGTGAAGTACCAGACCGGCGCAATGTGCTCCGGTGTCGCACGTAGATTGGCGGCTTCGAAGTTTGCGTGTTCAAGGAAGTAACCACCCATCTCAGGTGCGAAGAATACGACCGAACAGAAAATCATCAGGAAAACGATGATCGCGACCAGATCCTTGCTTGTGTGATACGGGTGGAACGCAATGCCGTCCAATGGAACGCCATCCGCGCCCTTATGCTCCTTAATCTCAACACCGTCCGGGTTATTCGAGCCAACCTCGTGCAGCGCCACAATGTGCACGAAAACGAGGACGATCAGGACTAACGGCAACACGATGACGTGTAAAGCGAAAAAGCGATTCAGCGTAATATCTGAAATCGAGTAATCACCGCGAATGATCTCAACCAGCGCATCACCTACAAAGGGAATCGCACCGAAGAGTGAAATGATCACCTGCGCGCCCCAATAGGACATTTGCCCCCAAGGCAACAAGTAGCCGGCGAACGCTTCGGCCATCAGGGTCAGGAAAATCAGCATGCCGATGATCCAGATCAGCTCGCGTGGTTTCTTATATGAACCATACAGCATCGCCCGGTACATGTGCAGGTAGACCACGATGAAGAAGAATGACGCACCCGTTGAATGCATGTAGCGAATCAGCCAGCCCCATTCGACATCACGCATGATGTATTCAACCGAGGCAAACGCCTCCGTGGCGGCGGGTTTGTAGTTCATGGTAAGAAAAATGCCGGTCAACAATTGAATTACCAGCACCACCATTGCCAGCACGCCAAACACATACCAGATATTGAAGTTCTTGGACGCGTAGTACTCGGTGATGTGATACTTCATCGTCTCGGTGAATGGGAATCGATCGTCGATCCACTTCATGAAACCGCCTTGCGGCTTGCCGACTTCTGATTCGATTCTCGACATTAGCTGCTTCCGTCCTGGCCGATCAGAATCAGATCGTCCCTGACAAATCGGTGTGGCGGTACGCGCAGATTCGTCGGCGCCGGTACGCCGGTAAGTACGCGTCCAGCCAGATCGAACTTCGATCCATGGCATGGGCAGAAGAAGCCGCCATTCCAACCTTCGGCGGGTCGGACATCGAGATCTTCGATCGGCGCGCAACCAAGGTGCGTGCAGGAGCCCTCGACAACCAGGTACTCGCGCTTGACCGAGCGCGTCTCATTCGCCGCATAGCTGGGTTGTTGTTCAACGACCTCCGAGTGCGGGTCTTTCAGGCCGTCGTCGTGATTACCGAGCCGCTCCAGCATGTCCTCCGTTCGGCGCAGCACGAAAACGAGCTTACCGCGCCATAAAACACGAACCATCTCGCCCACTTCCAGGGAGCCCAGTGGAACTTCAACCGGCGCACCAAGTGCCTGGGCGCGTGCGCTCGGCTTCAGTGAAGACAAGAACGGAACGGCAACAAAGCCCACGCCAACAGCGCCGGTAACGGCCGTTGCTACAGCTAGAAAATGACGCCTATTGCGATCAAGGTCGTCTTCTGTCATCAGGCACTCCCATACGCCCGGCTGGATAAAGGATTTTTGAACGGCCTCTTTTACAGCGCATTTTTACTTGGTTTCAAACTGGTAGATTTGCAGCAGACTCGGTTTGCCGTCAGGATGACGGTTGCCCAAGACCAGGTGCGGAACCACGGCGCATTATACACGCGGCTGATCGAAATTGGCTAGGTGCGAAATACTAACATTGGAGAATCGCAAGGACATCACGTGGCCGGTTTAAAATCAGCTCTGGTCTTCTTATTGCAGTCGATCGTCGTCGGTCTGGCGGTCGCTTTTGTTGTCGTGCTCGTGCGCCCGGACCTGATGCCAGCCATATCCGGCGGCGATCAGCCCGCCAGCTATGCGAATGCCGTGGATCTCAGCGCCCATGCCGTCGCCAATATTTATACGAAGCGGTTGGTCGCAGACAGCGACTCGCCGACTTCAAGAACGCGATTCCGCGTCAATACCAGCTTTGCGTCGGCGGTCATCATCGATCCGGAAGGCTACCTGGTTACCAACTATCACGTCGTTGCGACGGCGGCCGAAATCCGCGTACAGCTCAGCGACGGCCGCATCACGGAACCAGTCATTGTCGGTGTCGATGCTGAAACGGATCTGGCGTTGCTGAAAGTCGACCTGGGCACGCTGTCTGCCATTCGGCTGGGCAGCTCTGCGCAACTGCGCATCGGTGATGTGGTGCTCGCCATTGGCAACCCGTATGGCCTTGCGACTTCAGTTACGCAGGGTATCGTAAGCGCGACAGGCCGCGGCCTGCTAAACCTCGTCACATTCGAGAATTTCATTCAAACCGACGCCGCAATCAACGCGGGAAACTCCGGCGGTGCCCTCATTAACAGCCGCGGCGAGCTCGTCGGCATCAACACAGCGGTGCTTGCACAGGATCCGGGAACGGAGGGTATCGGATTTGCGATCCCTGTTGACCTGGTCCGCGGTGTGGTCGCGCAGATCAAGGAACATGGCCGCGTCATCCGTGGCTACATGGGCTTGGTGCCCGACGATTTGACCAATTCTGAGCGTCTTGCGATGGGCATAGAGGGCGATGCTGGCATCCTGGTCGATTCGATTAATGAAGACGGCCCGGCCGCCGCGGCTGACCTGCGCCGTGGCGACGTCATTCTTGAGATGAACGGTGAGCGTGTCTTCTCGCAACGGCAAGCTTTGCTGATTTCGGCGAGCACCCGCCCCGGTGACCAGGTGGCCGTCGTCGCGCTACGTGATGGACAGCGAATTGAGACCACTGTCACCGCTGTGGAGAGGCCGGAAGACCCGCAGTAAGAGCGCGTCAGTTACGCGACGCGGCGGATGGACGCGCCCAGCTGGCCCAGCTTTTCCTCTATGCGCTCATAACCGCGATCGACGTGATAAATCCGGTCAACCAGCGTGTCACCATGTGCGGCCAGGCCGGCGAGAACCAGGCCCGCCGACGCGCGTAGATCGGTTGCCATAACGGGCGCCGCTTTGAGCTGCTCGACTCCGGTACAAATAGCCGTATTGCCTTCGAGTCGCATCTCAGCACCCATGCGTTGCAATTCGAGTACATGCTGGAAGCGATTCTCGAAGATGGTTTCGGTAATCGTGCCAACGCCATCGGCGATAGCATTCAGCGCACAGAACTGTGCTTGCATGTCGGTCGGAAACGCAGGGTACGGGGCGGTCCGTATATCGACCGACTGCGGCCGCCGGCCCTGCATGTCGATATCGATCCAGTCGTCGCCGGTCTCGATCTTCGCGCCGGCTTCCTGGAGCTTGATCAGAACAGCTTCGAGCGCCTCCGGCGCCGTCCGCAACACCCGAATGTGCCCGCCGGTCATCGCAGCCGCGACCAGGTAGGTTCCCGTTTCGATGCGATCGGGCAGCACGGAATAATCGGCACCGCCGAGACATTTCACACCCTGAATCACGATCGTACTGCTACCTGCGCCGTCAATTTTCGCACCCATTGCGATGAGAAAATTTGCCAGGTCCGAAACTTCGGGTTCACGTGCCGCGTTTTCCAGCACTGTCTCACCATCGGCCAGCACGGCAGCCATCAACAGGTTTTCTGTTCCGGTCACAGTAACGGTATCGAATATGATGTGCGCGCCCTTTAGTCGATCCGCCCGCGCCTTGATGAAGCCGTCTTCGACGTTCACATCTGCGCCCATGGCTTGCAACCCGGCAACGTGCAGATTTACAGGGCGCGCGCCAATTGCACAGCCGCCGGGCATGGATACATCAGCCTCGCCGAAGCGTGCTAGGAGTGGGCCAAGCACCAGAATTGAGGCGCGCATTGTCTTGACGAGCTCGTAGGGCGCTTGCCGCCTATGCACGTCGCCAGCGTCAATCTCGACCGCGAGCCGGTCATCAACGGTTACCTGGACTCCCATCGTCTGCAACAACGACAACATCGTCGTCACGTCGTTCAAGTGTGGAACATTGCTCACCACAACGGGCTTTGTGGCCAGTAGCGCGCCCGCGAGAATTGGCAGCGCAGCGTTCTTGGCACCGGATATCGTGACCTTCCCGGATAACGTCGTGCCGCCCTTGATCAGTAGCTTGTCCAATAATCTATGCCTCGCCGCTCTTCTCACGCCACTCAAGTGGCGTCAGAGCTGTGATCGAAAGCGCATGAATTTCATTTCCCATGAGTGTGCCAAGACACTTGTAAACCAACTGATGGCGCGCCAGAGGCCGCTTGCCGTCGAATTCTGCGGCCACGACGAGTGCCTCGAAATGGGTGTTGTCGTCGCTACCGACCTTGACGATCGCATCGCCGAAGCCGACCTCGATTAGTTGAGTGATTTCTGCTGAATTCATAGTAAGAAATTATCGCGCATATCCCCTGGGGCGCGAAGTGTAACCATAAAGCACATGGCATTCCCAATGGCCTACAATGATTGTGTATTATAGCCGGCCCGTGTCGGTCAGTCGGGCAGTTGCCTGGAACGCGCAGTTGATGACTGCAACACATCACTTACGATTTTCTATGCTCCGATGGATCCATTAGTAAACTTTGTTATTTATATGGTTTGCGGCCTCGTGCTCCTGGTCTGGGGCGCAGAGCGTTTCGTACACGGCGCGGCCGCGTCGGCGCGAAACATGGGAATCGCACCACTGTTGATCGGGCTGACCGTGGTGGCGTTTGCAACGTCCTCGCCGGAAATCCTCGTGTCTGTGGTCGCGTCCCTGCGTGGCGAACCTACGCTTGCCATTGGAAACGCGATTGGCTCGAATATCGTGAATATCGGCCTGGTGCTGGGTATGACGGCCTTGATCAAGCCAATCAAGCTGGAATCGGCCACCCTGAGACGTGAAATGCCTGCGTTGCTGGCCGTGTCGTTGCTGACTGTTTCGCTGTTCCTTGACACTCATCTCAGTCGAATCGACGGTATCGTCATGTTGACAGGACTTGTGATCGTGATGATCTGGCTTGCGCGCCTGGGCAGACGTTCTGCCGCGAATGACCCGATCAAGAGAGACTACGAAGCGGAGATACCAACCGACGTCAGTATGAAAATGGCGATTACCTGGACTCTCGTGGGCCTCGTCACGCTGCTGATTGGAGCGGAGTGGCTCGTGACCGGCGCCATTGGCATAGCCCAAAACCTTGGTGTCAGCGAGGTGGTCATTGGCATCACCATCGTAGCACTGGGCACAAGCCTGCCTGAGCTGACCGTATCAATAGTCAGCGCACTCAAGGGCGAGTACGGCCTCGCAATCGGCAATATCGTGGGCTCCAATATATTCAATCTGCTCGCGGTCATCGGTATTGCTGCGACAATTGAACCGGCGGTGCTCGCCCCGAGCGTGTTGTCGTTACACATATTTGTCATGGTCGCGTTCACGCTCGTACTGTTTGCAATGACGTATGACTACGACGGCAAGGCCAAACTATCGCGGATGGAAGGCATCGCGCTGCTAATCGCCTATGTGGCATACGAATCCTACGTCGTCATGCAAAACATATAGAATGTGACCAGATTGCAACGCTGAGGATCGCCAGTGCCTGGCAAGCCGAAAAACGAGAAAGTAACGGATGAGGAACTGCTCGCACTGGCGAGCGCAGTTCTCGATATCGAATCGCGCGCCGTAGACGCCTTGCGATCCCGGCTCAACGGAGATTTCGTCGCGGCGTGTCAATTGTGCCTGGATACACCAGGTCGGGTCGTCGTCACAGGTATGGGCAAGTCGGGGCACGTGAGCAACAAGATCGCGGCAACTTTGGCCTCAACGGGCACGCCTGCGTTCTTCATGCACCCGGCCGAGGCCAGTCACGGCGACCTCGGCATGATTACGAGTCAAGACTTGTTACTCGCGATCTCCTATTCCGGTGAAACTGCTGAAGTTGTTACGATTCTGCCTGTCGTCAAACGCATGGGCGCAAAGCTTCTGTCGATTACCGGCAATCCTAAATCAACCATGGCGCTGGCCGCTGACGTGCATCTCGATGTCAGCGTCACTGAGGAAGCCTGTCCGCTGAACCTTGCGCCCACTGCCAGTACAACGGCGACACTCGCGATGGGCGATGCGTTGGCCGTCGCACTGTTGAAGAGTCGTGGCTTTACGGCTGAAGATTTCGCTCGCTCACATCCCAGCGGCACGTTGGGCAAGCGGCTGTTGCTGCGAGTCTCAGACGTCATGCGAAGCGGTGACCGCATTCCTGCCGTGCAGGCTGACGTCAGCCTGCGTGACGGCCTGATGGAGATGACTGAGAAGGGTCTCGGCATGACCGCGATCGTTGACAAGGACAACAGGATTCAGGGTGTTTTTACGGACGGCGACTTGCGGCGCACGCTCGACACTGGTGCAGATATTCACACGACCATGATTCGCGACGTAATGCATGCCAACTGTAAAATCACAACGGCTGGCGTATTGGCAGCCGAGGCACTGCACATGCTTGAGGAAAACAAGATTACTTCGCTGCTCGTCGCTGACGAGGACAACGTGCTAATTGGCGCACTCAATATTCATGACCTTTTTCGTGAGGGCCTGATGTGAGCGACGACAAGCTGGTGAAGATTCGCCTGGTCGCGTTCGATGTCGACGGCGTGTTTACGGACGGTCGCTTTTACCTCTCCAACGCGGGCGTCGAAAGCAAAGCGTTTTATACGCAGGATGGTTTTGGCGTGCGGCAATTGCTAGCCACGGGCATTGACGTCGTTGTGATTAGCGGCCGCAAGTCTGACGCCGTGGAAAAGCGCATGTCGGAGTTGGGCGTAACCCACGTCATACAGGGCTGTGGCGACAAAGTCGCCGCGCTCGATCGCATAATTGCCGACCTTGGAATTACGCCCGCCGAGTGCGCGTACGTCGGCGATGACATTCCTGATCTGCCGTTGCTGAACCACGTTGGTGTGTCAGTGGCTGTTGCGAACGCCGTGTCAGAACTGCGCCAGCAGTGCGATATTTCGACATCGGCTGCGGGCGGACACGGCGCCGTCCGCGAGGTTTGTGACCTCGTGCTCGCCGCACAAGATCGTAGCACCTGATGAATCCGCGCAGCATCGCTTTTATTTTAGTTCTGACAGCTGCGGCGCTCGGCAGCTGGTATTTGACTCGGTCAGGCCAACCCGTGCACGACAATCAGCCACCGTATGATCCTGTACATCGTGGTTATTACCTGAAGCTTGCGCGTATTCTGGGCACTGGAGAAGACGGCAATTTACTGTACGAGATTGAGGCCGAACACGCTGAACAACAGGAAGACGATCGGATCGAATTCACAGACGTTCGCATTCGGTATACGCCGGGCAGTGCCGTGACCTGGACTGTCAGCGCGGATCAGGCGACCTTGCGCAAAGGCAGCCCGCAAATTTCATTGCGCGGCCACGTCCGCGCTATTAGCAACGCCAGCTCACCGGAAAATGACATGGAAATCCGGACTCAGTATCTTGAACTCGACCCGGAGCGATTTGTGGCTGAAACAGACGAAAGAGTGCAGCTTCGGATAGGTGCGCGCAGTCTTACAGCGACCGGCATGCTAGCATCGTTGCACGACAACAAAATTGAACTCAAGTCCAACATCAGCGGCAAATTTGTACCCTGAATGACTCAAATGCTCACATACAAGACTAAGGCTTGGCTCCTGGCCCTCACATTGTTGCCGGGCCTGGTCATGCCACAGGTCACCGACCTCGACTTGCGGCTGCCCATGTCGCTGGATGCGGACAAGACCTCATACGATGGCAAGAACTCAATGCTGATGTTCACGGGCTTGCGTCTCTCGCAAGGGCGTATTTCTATAGAGGCGGATGAGGGCCGTGCAACGAAAATGGATTTCGAAGACAGCTCCTGGCAATTCTCGGGTAACGTAATCATCGATATCGAGAATGGCCATATCGAATGCGACAGCGCGGAATTGCAGTTCGACGAATATCAGTTGAAGCTGGCGACAGTGACAGGGTCCCCTGCAACCTTTGAGCTAAAGCGGCCCGGGACCGGCAACTCCACTTACGCTGAAGCCGGAAAGCTTTCCTACAATATCGAATCAGGCGTTATCGAGTTTTCGGAAAATGCAACGATTACCGAAGGCGGCAACCAGATTTCGTCCAGCTTTCTTGTCTACAACATCGCAGAACAACGCATCAACGCAGAGTCGACCGGCACCGAGGACGGACGAGTTCGGATCATCTACACGCCAACCAATGGATTGAGCGACGAAGACGCCACCGACACGACCATCCCATCGAATCCTGAGGAAAAAGACGAGAATCCATGAGCATTCTCAGCGTTCAGGAAATCTCGAAAAGCTACAAGCTACGCAAGGTCGTCAAAAGCCTGTCTCTTGAGGTCAAGAGTGGCGAGGTGGTCGGCCTGCTCGGGCCGAACGGCGCTGGCAAGACGACCGCCTTTTACATGATCGTTGGCCTGATCGCCGCAGACGGCGGCAATATTTTGCTCGACGGGCAGGATTTAACCGCCAAGCCCATGCATCAGCGTTCCAAACTCGGTCTGGGTTACTTGCCGCAGGAAGCATCCATTTTTCGCAAACTGACGGCAGAACAGAACGTTCTCGCAATACTGGAAAACCGCAAGGACCTGGACCGCGCCGGGCGCGAACAGGAACTGGAAAAATTGCTCGACGAGTTGCATGTCAGCCATGTACGCACGAGCCTGGGCATCAGTCTTTCCGGCGGTGAACGGCGCCGTGTCGAGATCGCGAGAGCGCTTGCGGCCGATCCGCTCTTTGTCCTGCTCGACGAACCGTTCGCGGGCGTCGATCCGATATCGGTTCTCGACATCCAACGCATCATCAGGCATCTCTGCGAACGCGGTATCGGCGTCTTGATTACTGACCATAATGTCCGTGAAACGCTCGGAATTTGCGGCCATGCCTATATACTAAGTGACGGCAGCCTTATCGCATCAGGCTCCCCGGAAGAAATTCTCGAGAATCAACACGTACGAGAGGTATATCTCGGACAGGAGTTCAAACTTTGAGGCAAACTGTGCGCAGGAGAGAGGCTTGCGTACGCAGAATTTGCTGACAAAGAGTGCTAGTCACAAATGTTAAAACCTTCGCTGCAGCTAAAACTTGGTCAGTCCCTAACGATGACACCGCAACTGCAACAGGCGATTCGTCTGTTGCAACTGCCAATCCTCGATCTGAATGCCGAAATTCAGGAAGCGCTCGAAGAAAACATCATGCTCGAGATGGAGGACCTTCCCGACGTTCCGCGCACGACCGCGGAATCAACCGCCGAAGTAGAAACCATCAAGGCGGACGAATCCTGGCAGATCCGTGCAGCGGAGCGCGTGCGGGACAGTGGCTGGAACGGTGAAGGCCGACCGATAAGCGAATTTGCAGACATGTCCGGGCAGACGCTGCGCGAGCATCTTCTGTGGCAAATCGAGATGGAAGATTTCACGCCGCGCGAAGCCGTGATCGGCGAGGCGCTCGTCGATTCGATTAATGACGACGGCTACCTCACCGCGGAAACCAATGAAATAGTTGCAAGTCTCGATGAACAGCCTCCTGTAACCGGTGAGGAAGTAGAGAAAACACTGGCCAAGGTGCAGCGACTTGACCCCATCGGAATTGGCGCCCGATCACTCTCCGAATGCATTATTTTGCAAATCGCGCAACTTGACTCGCAGACACCGGGATTGCAACTGGCAATAGACATAGCGGCAAGCCATCTGGACCTTGTCGCAAGTCGCAACTACGGCGAACTTCGACGTGGACTCAGAACCTCCGAGGAGAATCTCCACGAAGCGCTCGCGTTGGTACGCGGCTGTAATCCGAAGCCTGGCCAGAGCGTCAGTCCTGCGGCCCCCGAATACGTGATACCCGACGTATTCGTGCGTAAGGTCGACAAGCGCTGGCAGGTCGAAATCAGCCCTACAGGGGTGCCGCGTTTATCCGTAAATCAACAATACGCCAAGTTGTTGCGCGGCAGCGGCGAACACGCCGTATTAAAAACTCAACTCCAGGAGGCCCGCTGGCTAATTCGCAGTCTGGAGATCCGCAACGAAACGCTGCTCAAGGTCGCGACCAGTATCGTCTCTCGGCAGACCGATTTTCTGAATTTGGGCGATGAGGCTATGAAGCCCATGGTATTGCGTGATGTTGCTGAAGAAATCGGCATGCACGAATCGACGATTTCACGGGTAACCACGAACAAGTACATGCATACGCCTCGCGGCGTGTTCGAGTTCAAGTATTTCTTCTCCAGTCACCTGTCGTCAGAAAGTGGCGAAGACCGGTCGTCGACCTCCGTTCGCGCAAAAATCCGCAAGCTAATCGGCGCCGAGAACCCGGCCAGACCACTGAGTGATAGCAAGATCACGAACTTACTAAAAGATGAAGGTATATCGGTTGCCAGAAGGACGGTCGCGAAGTACCGTGAAGCAATGAACATATCCTCGTCCAGTGAGCGCCGCAGCCGCGAAACGAGGTAGCAGCGAATCAACGACAAAACTAGGGGGACAACCGTTTTGCTATCCTGAACTCGAAGGTCAGCAGGACGAACCATGGGAGATTACTATGCAATTGAGTGTTTCAGGCCATCACGTCGAAGTTACTGATTCATTGAGAGGATATGCCGATTCGAAAATCCGAAAAATAGCCCGACACTTTGACCTCGTGTCTGACGTCCATTGTATTCTGACCGTCGAAAAACTGCGCCACAAGGCCGAAGCCACAGTCCACGTAAATGGTAATCCGATCTACGCTGATCAAACCGAAGAGGACATGTATGCCGCCATTGACGGTCTTGCAGACAAACTCGAACGGCGAGTAAGGAAGTACAAAGAAAAACTAGTCGACCATCACGCCAGAGACAAACAAAAAATCAGGTATGCCTGAGACCGCATTCGATCCGTGCGGTCGTCAGGCCACTCAGATCACCTCAACTCATACAAGAATCCACTTATGCTGCTCGAAGAAATCATCAAGCCCGACGGCGTCTTGTGTAATGCCACAGCACGCAGCAAAAAACACTGCCTGGAAATTCTCAGTGAGCTGCTCATCCGTTCCAACCCGGAAATCGGCAGCGAAGTTATTTTCGAATGTCTTGTCGAACGCGAGCGACTGGGTTGCACGGGGCTGGATAAGGGCGCGGCATTCCCACACTGTCGAATCGAGGGCATAGCCTCAAGCCAGGCGGCATTAATCAAACTGTCCGAGGCAATTGATTTCGATGCCGCTGACGGCGAACCGGTTGACCTGGTGTTCGGCATGATAGTCCCGACGCAACTCGACGCCAGTCATTACGCAGATATCAAAATGGTCACACAAGTGCTTCGCGATGAAGGCCTGCGTGCTCGCCTGCGCAGCATGAGCAGCAGCAATGACCTGTACGACGCCCTGCTTGACGGCTCCGAGCTGGTAACGCCTAAACAATCGCGCATCGCGCAACGGCCCTGAAACCCGCAGTCTCGCGACTGCAGCATCCATGTCCAGCGAACTTCGATTGATAATCGTCAGCGGCCTGTCAGGGTCCGGAAAATCGGTTGCGCTGCATGTGCTTGAGGACCTTGGTTACTACTGCATCGACAATATCCCGGCCGCGCTTATCAAGGCTGCGGTTGATGAGGTGCGCACGGGCGAAGGGCGCTCTGCAAAGCTACTTGCCGTCGGCGTTGACGCTCGCAATCGGACTCAAGACCTGGACGCATTGCCCAGCCTGATCGATGAATTACGCGCGCAAGACGTTCGCACCGAGATAATTTTCCTGCACGCGAATGACGAGGTCTTGTTACAGCGATACAGCGAATCACGGCGACGGCATCCACTCGCCGAGCACGGCACACAGCTGCGTGTCGCGATAAAGGCTGAGCGCGAAATCCTTGCCGAGATCAATAACTCGGCGGACCTGATTATTGATACCTCCGAGACCAGCATCTATGAACTCGCGGACGTCATACGCGAACGCGTCGACAGACGAGAGAACGAGTCGCTGTCAGTGTTGATCGAGTCCTTCGGATTCAATTCCGGAATTCCAGCAGATTCAGATTTCGTATTCGACCTTCGCAGTCTTCCAAATCCGTACTGGTCGGTCGATTTGCGTGGCCTCAACGGCCTGGATAAAGAAGTAATCGATTTCCTGAACGCACAGAAAATGTTCGTTGCCATGTATGACGACATCCTCGGTTTTCTGGATCGCTGGATTCCGCATTTCGAGAATGCACACCGCGGTTACCTGACGGTTGCTGTCGGCTGCACCGGGGGCCAGCACCGCTCAGTGTGCATGGCTGAAAAGCTCAGCGTCCAATTACGAAAACGCCACGAACCTGTACTCACCAGGCACAACAGCCTGCCGGACCATCGTCTCCATCCGAAGTAAGCTGCTAAACTCCGCGGCCATGGAAGCGAGAGAGCACACAAAGGCCAGTCTCGAGCTGCTGCGTCAGCAGCTCGACAGTGGCCGTATGCGTTCTGCAAGGGTCATGGTCAATAGCCTGCACCCATCCGAGCTCGCCCGACTTCTCGAGTCCCTGCCGCTCAAGAAACGCGCCATGCTGTGGGAGATTGTCGACCCCGAGATCGAGGGCGATGTTCTCGTTGAAGTTGCTGAGGAAGTACGCGACGGCCTGATCGAAGGCATGCCGATCGAGGAGTTGATCGCGGCGGCCGAGGGCATGGAGGTTGACGACCTCGCGGATCTACTCGTCGACTTGCCGGAAACAGTGACGCAGGAAGTTCTGCAGTCTCTCGACAAACAGGATCAGGAACGCCTGCAACAGGTGCTTGCCTACGATGAGGAAAGCGCCGGCGGCCTGATGAATGTCGACATCGTGACCGTGCGTCCCGATGTCACGCTCGAAGTAGTGGCGCGCTACTTGCGTTTCGTCGGCGAAATGCCTGACGGTACGGACTCGATTTTTGTCGTCAATCGTGACAATGGCTACATCGGATCACTGTACCTGTCGCGCCTCCTGACAACCGATCCTGATGAGATGGTGGCCAACGTCATGTCAACGGACATCATGCCAATTCCAGCACAAACGCCGTCGGCCGAAGTTGTCTGGGAATTCGAGAATCGAGACTTGCTGTCTGCACCTATCGTCGATGACAATTTCAGGGTACTTGGCCGCATTACGATTGATGATGTTGTTGACGTCATTCGTGACGAGGCGGAGCACTCATTGATGAGCGCCGCCGGCCTCGATGAGGAGGACGACATGTTCGCGCCCGTTGTTAAGAGTGCGGGCCGGCGAGCATTGTGGCTGGGGGTGAATCTTTGCACCGCATTTTTGGCCGCGGCAGTCGTGGATCTCTTTCAGACAACGATCGACAAGCTCGTCTTGTTCGCCGTACTCATGCCGGTCGTTCCCAGCATGGGCGGCGTCGCCGGTACGCAATCGCTGACGATCATCACGCGGGCCATCGCGCTGGGACAGATTAATCGCGCGAACATCAGCGGCATCCTGCGCAAGGAGCTGATGGTCGGCATATTGAATGGTATTGGTTGGGCAATCGTCGTATCGCTGTTCGCCTATCTTTGGTTTGGCGTATGGATGATCGGCGCCATCCTCGGTGCTGCCATGATTATCAACCTGGTGATCGCTGCGATTGCCGGATTCAGCATTCCGCTGATTCTGCGTCGGCTCAATGTGGATCCAGCCCTGGCGGGCGGCGTAGTGTTGACAACCGTGACCGACGTCATCGGTTACATGTCGTTTCTCGGGCTTGGGGCCATCTTCCTGCTGTAGGATCTCGATCCCGCTCGACGGGAGCACCCAAGGGGCATAAACGCGCCTTGCGCGCGACTGATCGCGGCCGAGGGTCGCTCCTACGGTCCTCGAAAGCCGCTTAGATCTTTCTTGATCCAGCTCGGCGCAAATAATCGTGGCACATCAGCACCAGTCACGAAATCCAGCAGCTGATCCTTGA
>CAZVLT010000005.1:20563-35000 GCA_964628105.1 uncultured Woeseiaceae bacterium
GCAAATAATCGTGGCACATCAGCACCAGTCACGAAATCCAGCAGCTGATCCTTGACCCGCATCGCGTCCTGGTAGCCCAGCTGTATGAGTTCACGCGTATACGCTTTCTCGAACAGGAGAAAGCTAAGCAGTCGGTTTTCGCCCGGATTTGTGCCACCGATACCGCGAAACAATGCGCGAATCGCGAACGGCAACTCCTGCCGGTGCTTGTAAGCGACCATTCGCAGGTCTTCGCTTGGCACGATCAACATCGTGTCTATCGCCTTCAGCTTTACAAAAGGTCCGCTTGTTTCCTTCTCCGCCACTGAGTCGATCATCTGGTTGATGCGGGTTAGTCGCTCAAGATCTGAATACAGGCCATCCATGAACAAAGTATCGAGCATGTAGCCAGCAATTTGCCCGATACTGGGCGTTGTGCCGGCCTCCTCCAATGCGGTATCTCCTGTTTCGTCGCGGGTGCCCAGAACCAGAATTCGATCAGCCCCGAGGTGAACCGCCGGACTCAGGGGCGTCGCCTGCCGCATTGCACCATCGCCGAAAAACTCGGCGCCGATGCGAACTGGAGGGAAAACCATGGGTACGGCAATGCTGGCCATAACATGGTCGATATTCAGATCGCCACGCTTGCCGAGCCTGCGAGTGCGCTTCCAGCTACGATGTTCCGTAGCAGCCTGAAAAAAAGACGTTGAACTCGCAGACCCGTATCCGGCGGCTGTAATCGCGACCGCGTCAAGACAACCTGCCTCGATCGCTTCCTGAATTTGTGGAAAACGTACGTTGCGATTCAGCAACTCGCGTAGCGGCGCATTATCCAGCAAGGACCGCGGCGCGCCGACCAACAAGCCGCCAGACACAATTGCCAGGAACCATCGCAGGCTGCTCTTCAACATTGTCAGGTGATCGGTCTTATATACGTGGTGGCAGTGAAAATTGCCCCAGACGCGCTCCAGCTCCGCTACTGCCGAGCGATAGCGCTGTGCCTTCGATGCCAGCACTATCGAATTGATAGCGCCCACTGATGTGCCGCTGATAATCAGGAACGGGCACGCACCATCCTTGGGCAGGAGCTCCGCCAACGCTTTCAGGACGCCGACCTGAAAAGCCCCGCGAGCGCCACCACCGGGCATTACGAGTGCCGTCTTGGGTTGTTTAGACTTATTGTGCATTTGTCCCATACAAAGGAGTTACGGATTGGCAGTCACAGGGTATTATAATGCGCTACCGACTGGCAGATCCGGATTTGCAGAGCCAGCACTAAAAATATGGACCCGCATCATGAGACGTTATATCAGCATCGCCTTGATACCTTTTTTTGCAGTTGTCGCCGCGTTGAGCTTCACAACGATCGGCGTTGCCAATGAGCAGATCGCGGTTGGAGCACCCGCTCCGGAATTCGAGCTATTGGATCAGACAGGCCAATTGCATTCTCTGGAAGACTATCGTGATCGCTGGGTGGTCTTGTATTTCTACCCAAAGGACGAGACGCCGGGCTGCACCACGGAGGCTTGTGAATTCCGTGACAACATCATGGCGTTCCGGGACCTCGACGCACAGATTCTCGGCGTTAGCCTGGACGACGTAGAATCCCACAAGGCTTTTGCGGAGCATTACAGTTTGCCGTTCCCGTTATTGGCTGACACGGAAGGTGAGATTTCGACGGCGTATGGTGTGAAGACGCGAAAGTTCGGTATGACGTTTGCCAAGCGCCAGACATTTATCATTGGCCCCGACGGCAATATCGCGAAGCATTACGAAACGGTAAAACCGGCTGAACATTCTGCCCAGGTCCTCGCCGACCTTGTAGAGTTGGGTGCAGGATCGTAAGACCGCTAGCGCAATTCCTTCATGCCCTCGTCCAGACCTGCAATTGTCAACGGGTACATACGCTCTTCCATTATCCCGCGCACGATCTTCACTGACGGCGTGTATTCCCAACGAGCCTTCGGCTCAGGATTAAGCCAGATTGCCTTTGAATAGGTCCTCAACAGCCGCCGCATCCAGACGGCGCCCGATTCTTCGTTCCAGTGCTCAACACTACCGCCCGGATACGCGATTTCGTAGGGGCTCATCGTTGCATCGCCTACGAAAATGAGTTTGTAGTCCGACGCGTACTTATGAATTACATCGAGAGTTGGCGTTTTCTCCACGCGCCGCCGGCGGTTGTCCTTCCACAGATTTTCGTATATGAAATTATGAAAGTAGAAATACTCAAGGTGTTTGAACTCGCTACTTGCCGCCGAGAACAGCTCTTCGCAGACACTCACGTGGTCGTCCATGGAGCCGCCGATATCCAGACATAGCAAGACCTTTACCGCGTTGTGACGCTCGGGAATCATTCGTATGTCGAGCAGACCGGCATTTCGAGCAGTTTTGTCAATCGTGTCACTGAGGTCGAGCTGATCCGCGGCGCCTTCACGAGCAAATTTGCGCAACCGTCGCAACGCCACTTTTATATTGCGTGTACCTAGCTCGACCGAGTCATCCAGGTTGCGATATTCGCGCTTGTCCCACACTTTTACCGCGCTGCGGTTACGCGAGCCCTGCTGCCCGATGCGGACGCCCTCCGGATTGTACCCGTAGGCACCGAATGGCGAAGTACCGGCCGTACCTATCCATTTGTTGCCGCCCTCGTGGCGCTCATCCTGCTCGTCAAGGCGCTCCTGCAGCGCTTTCATGAGTTCCTCAAATCCGCCCATCGCTTCAATCTGTTTGCGCTCTTCTTCGGAAAGCGACAGCTCGGCCTGGAGTTGTAACCACTCCTCCGGTATTTCCTGCATCAGGTCGGCGAGCGAATCGTCAACGCCTTTGAAGTACGCGCCGAATATGCGATCAAAACGATCGAGGTGGGCCTCGTCCTTGACCAGTGCAGTTCTGGCCAGGAAGTAGAAATCGTCGACGCTTTGCCCGGCCAGACCGCTTCGCATTGCTTCGTGCAATGTCAGGAGCTCCGTGATGGATGTCTTCATGCCACCTTCCCTGAGCATGTAGAAGAACGGAATCAGCATGAGTTACTGCGGATTGGTGCGCCGATCGAGGAACACGAGCTGCTCGAACAAGTGGACGTCCTGCTCGTTCTTGAGTAACGCGCCGTAAAGCGGCGGAATCGCGTCGCGCGCATTCTCTCCCCTGAGCACCTCCACCGGAATATCTTCGGCGAGAAGCAGCTTGATCCAGTCAAGCAACTCTGCCGTTGACGGCTTTTTCTTCACGGCGCGCACGTCGCGAATCTTGTAGAAAGTATTCAGCGCCGCGCTTAGCAGATCCTTCTTCAGGTTCGGAAAGTGCACGTCCACAATCTGCGCCATCGTTTTCTCATCAGGGAACTTGATGTAGTGAAAAAAGCAGCGCCGCAGGAACGCATCCGGAAGCTCTTTCTCATTATTGCTGGTAATAACGATAATCGGACGATGTCGAGCTGTAATCAGCTTCTTCGTCTCATAGACATAGAATTCCATGCGATCGAGTTCTTGCAAAAGGTCGTTCGGAAACTCGATATCGGCCTTGTCAATTTCGTCGATCAGCAGTACCGGTTGCACTTCCGAATCAAATGCCTCCCAGAGTTTGCCACGCCTGATGTAGTTTGCGATGTCGTGAACTTTGTCATCACCAAGTTGAGAATCGCGCAGGCGCGCGACGGCATCATATTCATACAAGCCCTGTTGCGCCTTTGTCGTCGATTTGATGTGCCACTCATAAAGTGGCATACCCAATGACTGCGCAACTTCTATCGCGAGCTGTGTCTTGCCGGTGCCGGGCTCGCCCTTGATGAGTATCGGGCGCTCGAGGGTGACCGCCGCGTTCACTGCCATTGTCAGGTCGTCAGTTGCAATATACGAGCTGGTACCGCTAAATCTCTTGTCTGCCATTCTTGTATCCGGTTGGTGCGCCTGCCACGACATCTTACAACCTGTGAGGTACCAGCGTCAGCGTGTGCACTGTCTTCCCCGGCAAGAAAGGGCTTGGCAGGCCTTCAACCCAGTCCGAATGCCCCTTGCCGTAGAACTCCGACAACGGGTGTCCGCTTGGCCCTGTTGGCATGTTCATGATGCTGTTCGCCTCGTCACCCGGAGACACCGAGAACCGCTCGGACGCCCCGACACCGGGTCCCTGCGCCATCGGCATGTCGAGATCGCCGGATAACGGTTCATTCGGCATATCCAGATATCCTCCGAACAGGGGAATGGCGCGGCTCAGCGGATGTCGAATTGAGGCCGGGTTGATCTCACCCCAGTTCCGCTCTGCCAGTCCGCCGGTGTAGTTGTCATCGTAGTGCTTGATATTTTGCTGCACCGCTGCGAGCAGGAATTCATTCCAGTGGTCGTAGCCGGCCGGAAGCATATGCATTGGCTGAGCTGTGACCAGCGACCAGAGCGGGGACTCAAACTGATTGCTCTTACGTAACTTCACGTCGTCACCGTAGGCCTCTCGAACCGGCGTCATCAGGGCATGAAATACCCTGGCCTCCACCTCCAGCCGGAACGCACGTACAAGGCGATAGCCCACTGATTCCGGCGCGGCCCTCGGAATCCAATCGCGCACCAATTGCCTGTATTCGAGCAGCGCCGCATCGCCGGCGACCGTCTCGTCGTCAAGAACGTCGAGCAGCAGGTTCCGCCAGCGCATCAGAAACAATGCGCGGTCGTCGTATTGAATCGTTAGCATATCTTCGGGAACGAATGTTTCTTTCGCAAACAGAGCGTCCCGAATTTGCCGTGCACGGGCGCCGAAGTCGTATCCGCCGTCACCAATGATCCGTAGCGAATCGGCGTTTGCGACGCGCGCGTTGGCGGTCCAGATTCGGCCGTCTGCGGGATTCACAATGCGGGGATATGCGTCACTTTGGATCCAGCCCTGCCAACCGTGCTCTGTACTCCAGTCGACAGGCAGGCTGGCGTCGAACTCAGTTTTTCTTGGAATCTTGCCCGCGATCGTCCAGGCGATATTGCCACCGGCGTCGCCCGTTACAAAGTTTTGTGGGGGTATGCCCATGGTATTCGCAATGTCGAGTGCCTCTGCCACTGACTGAGCCGTCTCAAGATCGAGTATGCGCAGGTTGATGGACTCTGGTTTGTGCGCAATCCAACTGACGGCCACTTCGCCGTCCGGGTACTCGATGTTGTCGAGTACCGGCCCCCAGATCGTCTCCCGTATCTCGTAATTGACCGCCGCTGCGCCTTTGACGTTGATGACTTCGTTGTGAATCTCGAATGCAAGATCACCATCCGGTGATTTGTACGTGCCCTCTTCTGTACCTGGCTGTAGCACGACGGCATCCGTGAAGTCGCCATAGCTGTTGGTAAAACCCCATGCGACCTGGGTATTGCTACCGGCGATGATGAACGGTGCGCCGGGCAACGTGACGCCCGTAACGTCAAGAGCATTCACGCCATCGACTTTGATCCGCGCACGGTAGTAAATGTTCGGCGAACCCAGGGCAAGGTGCATGTCGTTCGAAACGATCGCTCGCCCATTTTCGGTCATTGCGCCGGACACCACCCAGTTGTTACTGCCACGTAAATGATAGCGGCCCACTTCGTTGGCAGGCGGTGCATGATCCTCAACGTCTCGCAGGGAAAAGATTTCGGCCGATGGAATGGGCGCAACGGGACGTGATTCTCCCATCAATGGCGCATCCCACGGTGTGCCATCCGGGTACATCCAGGCGTAAACCTCGACAGGCAACACACTATGCGCAAAACCACGGCGGACCTCATTAAACGCACGTGAGTCGTTAAGCATAATGAACATCGTGTAAACGGCCAGAATGGAATCCTCTGCCAACCAGGGCTCCGGAGCCACACGTAGCACGAAATACTCAAATGGCCGGGCACCGAGCGAATTCAGCCCTGCGTTGACGCCGTCTGCATAGCTCTCCAGTAGCGATTTATCGGCGACAGGTGCGTTTTTCAGAACTTCCTGCGCGCGCGCCCGAAATCGATGAAAGCGGAAGTCCTTATCGGCATTAGCCGAGACCTCGCCAAACATTTCGGAGAGTTCGCCGGCCGCCTGTCGCCGAATGGTATCCATCTGGAAAAAACGGTCCTGGCCGTGCGCAAATCCCGTCGCAAATGCGAGATCTTTGCGGTTGCCCGCGCTTATCACCGGAATGCCGGCTGCGTCTCGCTGAATTCTGGCGCTAGCGCTGAGCCCGACGACAGATATCTCGCCGTCCAGCTCGGGAAGGCTCGCTCGCAACCCCAGCCAGCCGGCCAGGAACAGTAACGCAAAGACACCAATGGCACCGCCCGAGATACGCAAAATAGCTTTTTTCATGAAGCGGACTTGATCTTGACAATTTTCATTTCGTTGGTGCTGCCCGAAACACCATCCAGATCACCTTTGGTGACTATGGCCAGTTCGTCGATTTCGACCAGCTTATTCGCCAGCAAAGTGTCGAAGATATCCTGGTGCAAGCGGCGCGGTTTGCGCGGATCGATCACAAAAGATACCGGGTATACGCCGCGATACAACGCAACCCGGCGATGGGTTTCAACATGCGGCGTGAACGCGTAAATCGGGATATCCGAGCGAATGCGCGACATCCAGCGCGTCGTCGACCCGGATTCCGTCAGCGCGATGATCGCCTTGACTGACATGTGGTTCGCCGTGTACATGACGGCCATCGCGATTGCCTCGTCGACGAGCTCGAAATGATCGTCTAGACGATGACTCGTCCTGCCGAGCGCCAGCGGATACTTTTCAGCACCGACACAGATCTCGCCCATCGTCTGAATGGCTTCAACCGGGTAGTCACCGACGGCCGTTTCACCGGACAGCATGACCGCGTCGGTGCCATCCATAACCGCGTTTGACACGTCCGACACCTCCGCACGGGTTGGAACCGGGTTTTGGATCATCGACTCCATCATCTGCGTCGCGGTAATTACTATTTTGTGTTGCTTGCGAGTGTTACGGATAATCTTCTTTTGGATTCCTGTCAGCTCCGCGTATCCCATCTCAACACCGAGATCGCCTCGCGCAACCATGACAACGTCGGTCACGTCGATGATCGAGTCAATGTTCTCCACGGCCTCCGCGCGTTCAATTTTAGCCACGATCAAGCCGTGGCCGCCTGCCTCTTGAAACAATCGGCGGGCCTCCAATATGTCGTCGCCACTGCAGACGAACGACACAGCCAGAAAATCCAGGCCCATGTCGGCCGCCAGCTTGATGTTGTCCTTGTCGATATCCGTCAGTGCCGCGGCAGACAAGCCGCCGCCCTTGAGATTGATACCCTTGTGATCGGACAAAATGCCGCCGTGACGCACTGTCGTATGAATCCGCATGCCATCGACACGATCGACTTCGAGCGTGATCAGGCCGTCATTGAGCAGCAGGATATCGCCGGCGGACAGGTCTTCATGTAGTGTATCCAGCGCGACACCAACCCCCTCTGCGTCGCCGTCCATCGACCCGAGCGTACTGTCGAGGAAAAAAGCGGCACCGTCGGTGAGCGCAGCACTGTGATTCTTGAAGCATCGAATGCGAATTTTAGGACCTTGCAAGTCCCCCATGATTCCGATTTCGCGTCCACAGGACTTAGCTGCAGCCCGCAGCGTTTCCACACGCCGCCGATGATCCTCGGCGTCGCCATGCGAAAAGTTCAGCCGCGCAACATCCATGCCTGCATTGATCATGTTGCACAATTTATCGTTGTCGTCTGACGCCGGACCCAGCGTCGCAACAATCTTTGTTCGTCTCAGCATGGGCGAGATTATTGCACAGCTAAGTGGCGTTCGCTGATATGCTGCGGTGCCGAAAACTTCAGATGCTAGAGAATGATCAATCGTCGCCGCTTTCTACAGAGTGTTACTGCCGCAGCGATCGTGCCCAGCCTGATTCAATCCTGCCGTACCGGCGATGATCGTATGCCCGCTTTGCGTCAGGACCCGAATAGCATCATCGAGGTGCCGGAAGGCTTTTCCTATAACGTCGTGTCTACCCAAGGCGAGCTAATGAGCGACGGACTTCGGGTACCCGGCGCCCACGACGGTATGGCTGCGTTCGAAGGCGACAACGGCCGAATCATACTGATCAGCAATCACGAACTTTACACTCTGCAGATAAACGACGGGCCGTTCGGTGAAAATTTCGATCGCCTGCCCGAATCTGTCAAAGCCCGCGTCTACGATCGCGGCGGAGACCGCACGCCGTGCATCGGTGGCACGACGACCACTATTTACAATTCGTCGACCGGAGAGGCGGAACAACAATTCCTGAGCCTCTCCGGCACAGAATTCAACTGCGCCGGAGGCAAGACGCCATGGGGCAGCTGGCTTAGCTGTGAAGAGTGCTTCGAGGATCCTGGGGAAGCTGTAAACGAATGGCAGACCAGGTACCGGCGTGATCAGCGTCACGGCTACGTTTTCGAGGTTCCCGCCAGCGCAACAGGTCTGGTTGAGCCCCGGCCCATAAGGGACATGGGGCGTTTTATGCATGAAGCGGCGGCTGTCCACGAACCGACAGGGATCGTGTTCCTGACAGAAGACCAGTGGTATAGCCTCTTCTATCGATTCTTACCGCATGTACCGGGAAAACTTCACGAGGGCGGGCGACTGCAAGCACTTGCGATTCCTGGTGAGCCGTCGAAAAAAACGCATAACTGGGAAGCGGTCGACATTCGCCTGAACGCGCGGCTGCCCACGCAGTGGATCGACCTTGATAACGTCGATGGTGATGAGGACGATCTCAGAAAGCGTGGCGCGGCGGCGGGCGCAGCGACTTTCGCTCGCGTTGAAGGGCTGACTGTCGCGGGCGATCAATTCGCATTCACATGCACAACTGGCGGGTCTGCGCGACTGGGCCAGGTATTTACCTATACGCCGAGCCCGTTTGAAGGCACTGACAAGGAACAATCAGCTCCGGGCACGCTCACACTTATCGCAGAGTCGAACGAGAATTCGTTGTTGAAAAGTGCTGACAACCTGGCGATGGCGCCCTGGGGTGATCTGATTCTCTGCGAAGACACGGAAGGCTTCGCCAACCGCTGCAAACTGGTCGGCATGCGATCCGATGGCAGTCAATACCTGGTCGCAAACAACGCCTATTCGGATTCGGAGCTCGCGGGCGTCTGTTTCTCGCCGGACGGCAAGATCCTGTTCGTCAATATCCAGTACCCGGGAATGACGATCGCAATCACTGGTCCATGGCCAAGCTAGACCCACCACCCACCTATGAGTAAATGGCCGTCGGCCGACATGTGTTGAGTTGCTTGCCGGAAGTTGGATCTCACTACCCGCGATGGTCGAACGGTCGGTGGGCGAGCCATTCCAGTACACAGTATGTCGTCCGACGGCCAAATCAGATGAAGGTGGGTGGTGAGATTAAGAGCCGCGTTGTTCGAGGATAGCCACTGCCGGTAGAGTCTTGCCCTCCACGAATTCGAGGAATGCGCCGCCACCGGTCGAGATGTAGGAAATACCGTCGGCGACGTTGTACTTGTCAATCGCCGCGAGTGTGTCACCGCCTCCGGCGACAGAGAATGCAGCGCTCGCAGCGATGGCTTCCGCCAACGCCTTGGTACCAGCGCCAAATTGGTCAAACTCAAACACTCCAAGCGGGCCGTTCCATATTATTGTGCCCGCCCCCATCACAATTTCAGCAAACCTGATCGCGGTCTCCGGTCCAATGTCGAGAATCAACTCGTCGGGCGATACCGCTTCGATGACCTTGTTCGTGGCCGCCGCGTCGGCCGAAAATTCATCCGCAACAACGACATCGCTCGGCAGCGGAATCTCCGCGCGGTCGCCTTGATTGGCCGTAAGTGCTCTTGCGGTGTCGAGCATGTCTGCCTCGTACAATGACTTGCCGACGTCGTGACCCGCAGCAGCAATAAACGTGTTTGCAATTCCGCCACCGACAATCAGGCAGTCCACGACGTCCGCAAGCGCGCCGAGCACCGTCAGTTTGGTGGAAACTTTCGACCCGCCAACGATCGCGACGAACGGCCTCGCCGGGTTATCCAGCGCTTTCGCTAACGCATCCAATTCCGCTGACAATAGCGGTCCTGCACAAGCAACGGCCGCGTGTTCAGCAACACCATAGGTGCTTGCATGCGCGCGGTGCGCCGTTCCAAACGCATCCATGACGAACACATCACAGAGGGCGGCCATTTTTCTCGCGAGGTATTTATCGCACGCCTTTTCGCCTTCAATAAAGCGCACATTTTCGAGAAGAACAACATTGCCCGCCGCAACATCGACGCCATCAATCCAGTCTTTAACCAGCAAGACGTCCAATGCCAGCATTCTTGAGAGCTGCTCGGCGACTGGCTGCAGGGAAAATTCTTCCTCAGGCGCCCCCTCTGTCGGGCGACCGAGATGCGACATCAGCATGACAGCCGCGTTTGCATCAAGAGCGGCCTTGATCGTGGGCAGGGCTGCCCGGATGCGTGCGTCGCTGGTCACTTTGCCGTCGGCAATGGGCACGTTCAGGTCTTCGCGAATCAGGACGCGCCTGCCCGATAAGTCGACGTCAATCATCTTAATGACGGACATATCGGCTCTCGACTGACCTGGATCTATTTCGCGTTTACGAGTGCAATTGTCGTATCGAGCATGCGGTTTGAGAAGCCCCATTCGTTGTCGTACCAGGCGCACACTTTGACCAGTGTTCCGTCCATGACCTTCGTCAGAGTTGAATCATAGGTTGACGATGCCGGGTCGTGATTGAAGTCGATCGATACCAGCGGCTCGTCGTTGTATGCGAGTACTCCCTTTAGCGGGCCTTCGCTCGCAGCTTTGAGCACTTCGTTGATCTCGTCAACACTGGTCTCCCGTTCGGCAACGAAGGTCAGGTCGACGGCCGAAACATTGATCGTCGGCACGCGCATCGAGAAGCCGTCGAGTTTGCCATTGAGTTCCGGCAGAACCAGGCCAACCGCGGCAGCCGCACCGGTGCTGGTCGGAATTTGTGACATCGTGGCTGAGCGGGCGCGACGCAGGTCCTTGTGGAACACATCGGTCAGCACCTGGTCATTGGTGTAGGCGTGAATCGTGGTCATGATGCCGTGCTTCACACCGATCGCATCGTGGATCGGTTTGACCAGCGGGGCAAGACAGTTCGTCGTGCACGACGCGTTCGAGATGATGTTGTGGTCGGCGGTCAGTGTGTCGTGATTGACGCCGTAGACGATCGTGCCATCGATGTCCTTGCCGCCCGGCGCCGAGATGATGACCTTCTTCGCGCCAGCTTCGATATGCTTGCCGGCCGTGTCGCGCGTACGGAAGAAACCAGTTGACTCGTGCACCACGTCAACACCAAGCTCACCCCAGGGCAGATTGGCAGGGTCGCGTTCAGCAAGAACGCGAATTCTGTCACCATTAACGACCATATAATCGCCGTCAACTTCTACCGTACCCGGAAAACGGCCATGCGCCGTGTCGCGACGCGTCAAGTGTGCGTTCGTATTGGTGTCGCCAAGATCATTTACGGCAACAATCTCGATTTCAGAACGCTTGTCGCTTTCGTACAGTGCGCGAAGAATGTTGCGGCCAATGCGGCCATAGCCGTTAATGCCAACCTTGATCGTCATGGTTTACTCCAGAAAAAACTAATTCAGGCTAATAGGTCTTTCGCAACTGCGACCACGTTGTCGGTCGAGAAGCCAAAATGTTCGAATAACTTATCCGCCGGGGCCGATGCGCCGAAACGATCGAGTCCAATGACGCGACCTTGCGGCCCCGCAAGGCGCCACCACGTCTCGGTGACGCCTGCTTCGATAACCACTCTGGCGGTGACTGATGCAGGCAATACTGCCTCCCGGTAGCCAGCGTCCTGAGCATCGAAAGCATCCGTGCAAGGCATGGAGACAACACGCGTTTTAATGCCCTCAGCGCCAAGCACGTCGGCAGCCGATACCGCCAGCGCCACTTCTGAGCCGGTCGCAATCAAAATAATATCGGGGGTACCGTCCGTGTCTTTCAGCACGTAGCCACCGCGGACAACGTTTGCAATCTGTTCGTTTGAGCGCTGCTGATACGGCAGACCCTGACGCGTCAGTATCAGGCTCGTCGGGCCATCCTGGCGTTCAATAGCGTAGCGCCAGGCGATGGCAGTCTCGACGCTGTCGCATGGTCGCCAGACACTCATATTCGGCATCAGTCGCAACGATGCGGTGTGCTCAACCGCCTGGTGTGTCGGGCCGTCTTCACCCAGCCCGATCGAGTCATGAGTATAGACAAGGACGTTCTGAATTTTCATCAGAGCCGCCATACGCAGCGCATTTCGCGAGTAGTCGGAAAAGGTCAGGAACGTGCCCGAATACGGCAGCAAGCCGCCGTGCAGGCGCAAGCCGTTGCATATGGCAGTCATGCCGAATTCGCGAACGCCAAACCAGATGTAGTTGCCGGCCGCGTTAGTAGCGGAAATTGGCGTCGAACCATCGTGCTTGGTCAGGTTGGAGCCGGTCAGGTCAGCCGACCCGCCTGCCATCTCCGGCAAGGCAGGGGTATACGCATTGAGCGCAACGAGCGACGCCTTCCTCGTCGCCATGTCCTCGCCAGCCGCGGCGATGTCAGCGACAGCTTTGTCGGCAAACTCGCCCCAGTCAGCGGGTAATTGCCCGGCCATGCGGCGTGCAAACTCCGACGCGAGGTCGGGATGCTCGCTGTGATAAGCGGCAAATGCCTCGTTCCATGTTTTTTCGTCGGCAGCGCCTCGTTCCTTGCTGTCCCATGTTGCTGCAATGTCGGCGGGAATCTCAAACGGTGCAGACTTCCAGCCAAGCTCCTTGCGCGCGGCAGCAACCTCTTCAGCACCGAGCGGCGCGCCATGGGTTGACGCGGTGCCCTGCTTATTCGGTGCGCCGAATCCGATGATTGTCTTGCAACAGATCATCGTCGGGCGCTTCACATCCGTCGTCGCCTGCTCTATAGCGGCAGCGATCGCCGAGGAATCGTGGCCATCGACATTGGCTATTACCTGCCAGCCGTAGGACTCGAAGCGCTTTGCCGTATCGTCCGTAAACCAGGCGCCAACCTCGCCATCAATCGAGATGTTGTTGTCATCGTAAAAGCAAATCAGCTTGCCGAGTTTCAGGGTGCCGGCTAATGAGCAGGCTTCGTGCGAAATTCCCTCCATGAGGCAACCATCGCCAAGGAATACCCAGGTCCTGTGATCGACAATCTCGTGATTGAGTCGATTAAACTCGGCGGCCAGCATCTTCTCGGCCATCGCCATGCCAACGGCATTGGTCAGCCCCTGCCCTAACGGGCCAGTCGTCGATTCGATCGGTCCGCCCGCTTCATATTCCGGGTGACCGGCGGTCCTGGATCCGAGCTGGCGGAAATTCTTGAGTTGGTCGATCGGAAAATCTTCGTAGCCTGTCAGGTGCAACAGGCTGTAGAGCAACATTGAGGCGTGGCCGTTCGAAAGTACAAATCGATCGCGGTTTGACCATGCGGGGTTCGCCGGATTATGTCGCAAGTAATCGCTCCACAGAACTTCAGCGATATCCGCCATGCCCATTGGAGCGCCCGGGTGGCCTGAGTTCGCGGCTTGTACTGCATCCATGCTCAGGGCTCGAATCGCATTCGCAAGATCTCGCCGGGCTGGCTGGCCGGCGACAGAAGCTTTATGTGACATGTTACCTATCTAGTTGTGGGCCTGACGGCCTGAATTCGGAAAGTAAAATTCGCTCGCGCGAGCGGCGCATTTTCCCTGTTATAGGTGGCTCTATCAAGGGTACAATGCGCCCCCAAAGTTTTTGATTGAAATATACGTATGACTGACTCTTTCCTTTTCACCTCAGAATCGGTTTCCGAGGGACACCCGGACAAGATTGCCGACCAGATCTCCGACGCTATTCTCGATGCGATCATCGTTGAGGACCCCAAGGCACGTGTCGCGTGCGAGACCCTTGTAAAGACCGGCATGATAATCGTCGCCGGCGAAATTACGACTACTACTTGGGTCGATATGGAAGATATCGCCCGCAACACAGTACTCGAAATCGGTTATGACGACTCGGCCAAGGGCTTTGACGGCTTATCCTGCTCAGTCCTGAATGCGATCGGCAAGCAGTCCCCGGATATCGCTCAAGGCGTGGATCGTGAGTCAGCAGAAAAACAGGGCGCTGGCGACCAGGGCATGATGTTTGGCTATGCAACAAATGAAACCGACGTGCTCATGCCCGCACCCATTACTTTTGCCCATCGGCTGGTGCGCCGCCAGGCGAAAGTGCGCAAGAATGGCACCTTGCCGTGGTTGCGGCCGGACGCCAAGAGCCAGGTGACCTTTGCGTACGACGATGGCAAGCCGGTAGCTATCGACGCGATTGTACTGTCTTCGCAGCACGACCCAGACGTATCGATGGCAGACCTGCGCGAAGGCGTGATGGAAGAAATCATAAAGCCCGTCATTCCCGATTCCTGGGTCAGCGCGAATACGAAGTACCACATTAATCCAACCGGCCGCTTCGAAATCGGTGGACCCATGG
>CAZVLT010000006.1:0-12502 GCA_964628105.1 uncultured Woeseiaceae bacterium
CGAGCGGATTATACGGTCAAAGCGTTGTCAGGCACCCGCTTTTGTATAAGAATCGTGGCAATCATTGCCGATAAGAGAAATAACGATGCTTAGCAGTCAAGCCGGCGACGCGAAAAGAACCTCCCTCCACGGACTCTGGTCATCCCGGATGGCATTCATCCTCGCGGTCACGGGCTCGGCCGTGGGCCTTGGAAATATTTGGAAATTTCCATACATTGCCGGCCAAAATGGCGGCGGCGCATTCGTTCTGGTTTACCTTCTCTGTGTCGTCCTCATTGGCATGCCGGTCATGATGTCGGAAATTCTGATCGGGCGTCGCGGACGCCGCAATCCCGTCGCTACCATGGCCTTGCTGGGCGAAGAGGAGGGCAGCACTCGCAACTGGCAATGGGTCGGCGGTATGGGCGTACTCGCCGGCATACTGATTCTGTCGTATTACAGCGTTATCGCGGGCTGGACTTTGGAGTATGTCGCCAAAAGTGCAATGGGTGTATTTGCCGGAGCGACCGCTGACGTTGTTGGTGCCGAATTCAGCTCTTTCGTCGGTGACTGGCGCAAGGTCGTCCTTGTCCACACGTTGTTCATGGGACTTACGATATTCGTCGTCGCGCGCGGCGTGGAACGCGGACTGGAGCAGCTGGTGAGGATCATGGTGCCGGCATTGCTGGTGCTGCTGCTGGTTCTGCTGGGCTACTCGATGACCTCCGGACACTTCGGTGAAGGATTGGCGTTCCTGTTTACGCCGGATTTCGAGAAACTGACCTGGGAGAGCGTGCTGGTGGCCTTGGGGCATGCTTTTTTTACATTGTCGATCGGAATGGGCGCGATCATGGCATACGGAGCCTACTTGCCAGAAGATACCTCTATCACGGGGACGTCAACGGCTGTTGTAGCGGCCGACACGTTTATTGCGTTACTCGCCGGACTCGTTATTTTCCCACTTGTGTTTGCGAATGACCTGAATACGGCGCAAGGTCCAGGGCTGGTATTTCAAACCTTGCCTTTGGCGCTAGGCCAAATGCCGGGCGGCGCCTTTTTCTCGACTATATTCTTCGTCTTGTTGTCATTCGCGGCGTGGACATCAGCCATTGGTCTAATGGAACCTGCTGTTGCCTGGGTAGTCGAGCGTCTTAAAAAGACACGAGCGCAAGCCGCCATAACGATAGGCGGCCTGATCTGGCTGCTCGGACTCGGTTCTGCCATGTCCTTCAACGCGTTGTCCGATTTCAGGTTTCTCGTCAATGTCGATACAGACGGCGACGGAATCATGGACGCGAAAGGGACGATTTTCGATAACGTGGATTACCTGACCAGTAACATCATGTTGCCACTGGGCGGCGTGTTTATCGTCGTGTTTGCCGGTTGGGTCATGTGTCGCAACTCCACCGCAGATGAACTCGGTGGGGTGAGCACGACGTACAAGATCTGGCGCTTCCTCGCGCGTTACCTGGCGCCGACCGGTATTCTATTCGTGTTCCTGAAAGCCGTCGGAGTGCTGGACTGGATCCTCGGCATGACCGGTTGACCGAGCGAATGGCCGCTTATGCGCACGGTTAGTCGCAGTGCATTAGTCCCATTCTCGGCTAGCCAAATGTACGCGCTGGTTGAGGATATCGCCGCGTACCCGTCTTTCCTGCCCTGGTGCACGGCCGCTACGGTGCATTCGTCTGACAATGATCAAATCGAAGCCTCGCTCGAGCTAAGGCGTCGCGGCGTGAGCAAGTCCTTCACGACACGCAACACGATGCATCCCGAGACGGCGATCGGAATCGCTTTGCTTGGCGGGCCTTTTAGCCACCTGTCAGGCGGCTGGCAATTTGAGCAACTCGGGGAAGATGGCAGCAAAGTATCGCTGAAACTTGAATTCGAATTTGAGAACCGCGTGACCGATATGTTGTTCGGCCGCTATTTCGAAGACACATGCAATTCGCTGGTTGACTCATTCACACAACGCGCCAGCGATGTTTACGGCTGAGTCATGGACGCTGCCGAACTCCAGGTCGAGATTGTGTTCGCCACAGCCGAAGAACAGTTGTTACTGGAGGTGACAGTTGCGTCGGGCGCAACCATCGCCGATGTGATCGAGAAAAGTGAACTGGCGCAGCGCTTACCCGAATACGATCTGGATTCACTCGAGGTTGGTGTTTGGGGTCATCCGGCCGACAGAAGCCAGGCTGTTACGGACGGTGACCGAATCGAAATCTACCGGCCGCTAAGTGCGGATCCACGCGAAGCGCGGCGTCGCCTGGCAGCGCTAGGGCAAACCATGGGAGGTGTGCCAGCGACTAAAGGGCGGGGTTGAGCTCCTGGTCATGGCGAATCTCGCTGACGTGGTCGTCAGCGAAAAATATTGACACCCATCGCTTCCGGGTGGCGTCGGCGCGGCCGATCGTCAGGTAGTAGACGTAATCCCAACGATCCCGGTTGAATGGATCATCGATCATCGGTGTGCCCAACAGAAAGCGAATCTGGTTTTTTGTCATGCCCACTTTCGCCTGGTCCAGGTCTTCCTGTTCTATTAGATTTCCCTGCGAAATGTTGGCGCGATATACGCAGCCGCCCGTAATCACGAGTGTACACAAAAGGGCAAGAGTTAATGATTTACGCATAGTCATAGGGTTTTTGAACATCATCCGCTGAAATTGTTCAGCCATATCGTCATAATAGGCGCGCATAATACCTGTGAGTATCGATTCATGCAGCAAAGAAAGGAACTTCGCGCCGCCGGGCTCAAAATAACCTTGCCTCGCCTTAGAATTCTCGAAATTCTCGAGGATGTCGAAACGCGCCACTTGAGCGCCGAGGATATCTACAAGGAGCTGCTGAATTCCGGCGAGGATATCGGGCTCGCGACGGTATACCGCGTTCTCACACAATTTGAAAATGCCGGGCTGGTGATGCGCCATAACTTCGAGAGTGGGCACTCGGTATTCGAAATCGACGAGGGCAAACATCACGATCACATGGTCTGTGTTCAGTCGGGGGACGTTATTGAATTTGTCAGCGAGGACATAGAACGACTGCAGCGCGAGGTGGCCGAGAAACACGGTTATGAATTAATCGATCACAGCCTCGTTCTGTATGTGAAGCCGAAGGAGGGCTCGGACAAAGGCTGATCAAGCTCTTTTCTGGTTTGCACCAGCCAGCATTTCGGCTGCGTGGTCCAGGGTTTTCCTCGTAATTTCTACTCCGCCCAGCATGCGCGCTAACTCCTCAATACGCTCGTCTTTGCCAAGAACATGCAGGCGCGTACGCGTCGATTTACCGTCTGTAACCTTGCTGATGCGAAAGTGCTGACCCGCGAGGCTGGCGACCTGCGGCAAATGCGTTACGCAAAGAATCTGTCGACTGATGCCAAGCTCCTGAAGGCGCCGACCGACCATTTCCGCGACGCCGCCCCCCACACCGCTGTCAATCTCATCAAACACCATCGTCGGGATCTTACTGCCGTCGCTTGCGATAACCTGGATCGCAAGGCTCATCCGAGACAGCTCACCACCGGACGCAATTTTCGCAATGGGCAACGGCGCCTGCCCTGGATTCGCACTGATTAGAAAATCGATTTCGTCAATGCCCCATGGCCGGGCCGACTCTTCGTTCAGCGACGTAACAGCCACTTCGAAAACACCGCCACGCATGCCTAGTCCGCTCATCGCATCGCTAACAGACCTGGCGAACGACATCGCTGCTTTCTTGCGTGCCACTGACAACGCTCCCGCGATGTTCAGGAACTCTTCTCGAGCTACGCTGGCCTGCTGCTCAAGCTCCTTGCCACGTTCCTCCGCACGACTTAATTCATCGTGTTCCTGTCGTAGCTTTTCAACCAGTGCCGGAATTTCTTCCGCGGCGACACGATGTTTGCGCGCGATGGTTTGTATTGTATCGAGTCGCTCCTCGATCGAGTCCCGACGCCGCGGATCCATGTCGATAGTGTCGCCATAGCGGCGCAACGATTCCGTGACTTCGGCCACCTGGATACCCGCACTCTGAAGCATGTCGATAGTCGCGCCCAGCTCGGCATCGAACTCGAGTAGCGGCTCAAGCGACCGGGTTGCAGCGGCAATCAGGCTATTGGCGTTGCCCGTTTCATTGTCAATCAGGTTATCGATAGCGCTGGAAACGCCATCGGCGAGTCGCCCGCTGTTTTGAAGTTTTTGTCTCTCCGCGAGCAAGGCTTCGGTTTCGCCGTCTGCGAGAGCCAGCGAATCGAGCTCCTGAAGTTGAAATGCGAGCAGGTCGAGCCGCGAAGCCCGATCGGCGTCAGCGTCAAGCAGGTCCTGCAAATGTGCCGCAACATCCTTCCATGCGTCGAATTTCGATTCGGTTTTCGATCGCTCCTGCAGCAGACCGCCGTAGTGGTCTAATAAATCACGCTGTATGTTGCGCCGCCCGAGTGATTGGTGAAATTGCTGGCCGTGTATGTCCAACAATTGCTCGCCGAGGCCTTTGAGCTGCGACAGGGGCACCGCATTACCGTTGATGAAAGCTCGGGAACGCCCGTCCGCATTGATCACACGCCGCAACAGGCACTCTCCGTCCATGTCCAATGCGTGTTCTTCCAGCCACGCCTGCACGATCGGTAGTTTCCGTGTGTCGAACTCTGCCGCGAATTCCGCGCGTTTTGCGCCGTTACGAACGAGTTGCGCGCTGCCTCGTTCACCGAGAACCAGGCCCAGCGCATCGACGAGGATGGACTTGCCGGCGCCGGTTTCGCCGGTCAATACGGTCATGCCTGGCTCGAATTCGATTTCGATTCGGTCGACGATTGCAAAGTCGCGAATCTGCAGGTTCATTAACATGACATGTCTACCGCTCTCTCACGTGTCGCGTTTCCGATTGTCACGACCCCAAAATAGTTTGGAGCGCAATATGCCGTAGAAATCATAACCGGGCGGGTGCACGAGCGTAACCCGGCTATTTGCGGCACGAATAAGCAGTTTGTCGTCGGGTTCGAAGCCGCCGAGTGAAAAACCATCCACGGTGATTTCTGCTTTAGTGTCGTCGCGTTCGATCAAATTGACTTCGATGGGCTGGTCAGCCGCGATTACAATGGGCCTGTCGGTCAACGTGTGCGGGCAGACCGGCACCACCACGACAGCGTCCAGCTGTGGCTCGATAATGGGTCCGCCACAACTCAGTGAGTACGCCGTTGACCCGGTTGGCGTCGCGACAATCAGGCCGTCTCCGGAATGCGTATTAACATAACGACCCGCAATACGGGTCTCAAATTCCAGCATGCGGCCTGTTTCATGGCGCTGCAGTACAACATCGTTGAGCGCATGCGCGGTTTTCTCTGCGCCGGAACTCGTGATGAGCCGCGCTTCGAGCAATAGACGTGAATCGGTTGAGTACTCACCGCGCAGCACATGGTCGAGGCTTGCAATCATCTCGTCAGGTGTCACATCTGCGAGGAAACCAAGGCGTCCTCTGTTTATCCCCAGAATTGGCGTACCCGTATCTTTGGTGAGACGACTGGCATACAGCATCGTGCCGTCGCCGCCGATAGCGATGACGAGGTCCGCGTTACCGATGTCGTCACTGTCAAGCAGCGTAATACCTGCACTTGTCAAATGCTCGGACAAGGCCTGCGTCGGCTCAGATACTCGCGGATCGTCCTGTCGACCCACGATGGCGATGTTCTGGAAATGGTTACTCATGTGCTGATTGTGGCAAACCCTTGACCCACCGCCAAGCCATTGTTAGCGTTTCATGCGAATGTCAGCTGAAGCATCAAAACCGGTACCAAGTGATCGCGGCCAGCAACTGCTGCGCGTATTGATCCAGCGCTTTATTCGCGATGGACAACCCGTGGGATCCCGAACGTTGTCGAAAGACAGAGGTCTGGACCTCTCTCCGGCAACGATCCGTAACGTAATGTCGGATCTGGAAGAGATGGGTCTTGTGTCGGCCCCCCACACATCGGCCGGTCGAATACCGACACCGGCGGGATATCGTCTTTTCGTGGATACACTTGTCCGTTACCGGCAACCGCGTGACCTCGAAATTCGAAGGATCCGGCAACAAGTCAGGGGTGACACGGACAATCCCGGCGCGTTGCTAAGCGCCGTGTCGAGCATGTTGTCGGAATTTACCAGCATGGCCGGAGTGGTTTCCGTGCCACGCGCAGCGCATGTAATGCTGCGCCAGATAGAGTTTCTGCCGTTATCAGAGAAACGAGTCCTGGTCATTCTCGTAGTAAACGATCGCGAGGTTCAGAACAGGATCTTGCATACCGAACGCGATTACACGACGTCGGAATTGCAGCAGGCGCAAAACTATATCAATGAACATTATGCAGGCGCTGATCTCCAAGAGGTGCGCGCTCGATTGCTCGATGACCTTGATTCCACACGAGATTCGGTGAATCAGGCGATGCGCGATATCATCGCTGTGGCTCATTCGGCCATGGATGGAGCTGTAGAACCGGCGACAGGTTACGTGCTCGCCGGCGAAACCAAGCTCATGGATTTTGCCGAACTGTCGGACATAGAGACATTACGCAAGTTATTTGACGCGTTTTCGCGCAAGCGCCTTATTCTGGATCTGCTTGACCGAAGTATTCACGCCGACGGTGTGCAGATCTTTATCGGTGAAGAGTCCGGTTATCGGATTCTCGACGACTGCAGCGTAGTCACGGCGCCATATCATGTCGATAACGATACGGTGGGCGTGCTTGGTGTTATCGGGCCCACACGAATGGCCTACGACCGGGTGGTGCCCATAGTCGATGTTACGGCCAGGCTCTTGGAGTCGGCCCTTAGTCAGCACAACTGATCCGTCGCAGCCGGCCTTGGCGGGCAAAAAAATCGTCCCGGACTCTTGATATTTTTCGACCTATCCCCACACTTCGAACGTCTTTTATGCATCAGCTGGCTGAACTACGTTGATGGTTTTGCCTTGGAGCAGGAATCAATGAACGGACAGGCTAAATGCCCGGACGACGAGAGCGCAGGCGAGAGCGCGGAAACGAGTGAGAAACAGGCCGCGGATGCGAAAGCCGAAGCTCAAGCCGAAGCTGAAGCCGCCACGGCAGAGGAGGCGGAGAGCGAGCCCCTGTCAGAAACGGATGAGTTGCAGGCAAAAGCTGATGAGAATTGGGATCGTTACCTGCGCGCCGCCGCCGAACTGGAAAATGTCCGCAAACGGGCCGCCAGGGACGTCGAAAACGCTCGCAAATTTGCGCTGGAGCGCTTTGGCAAGGAGTTGTTGGCCGTAATAGACAGTCTTGAACTTGGGCTGGCCACGGCAGATAACGCGAGCGTAGAGAGCCTGCTGGAAGGTAAGGAAGCGACACTGAAGTTGCTGCGCAATACGCTGCAGCAGTTTGGAATTGTTGAAGTAGATCCTGCAGGCGAGCCGTTTGATCCAGAGTTCCACGAGGCCGTTAGCATGCAGCCGTCTGATGATGTTGAGCCGGGCTCGGTCATGACCGTGGTGCAAAAGGGTTATACGTTGAATGGCCGCCTGTTGCGGCCTGCCATGGTAATCGTTGCCGAAGATTAGGGTGTGGGCGGCGCAAATAAATGCGCTGGCGCGCTTGAAACATAGGGTGCTGGCCCCACCTAACAGCCAGTCTGATTTTTTGGAGTAGTAGAACATGGGCAAAGTGATTGGTATCGACCTGGGTACCACGAACTCCTGCGTTGCAGTCATGGAGGGCGGGACCCCGAGGATTATTGAAAACAGCGAAGGCGACCGCACCACGCCGTCGATCGTTGCGTTCAGCAAGGACGAACAGGTGTTGGTCGGTCAGGCTGCCAAGCGGCAGGCTGTGACCAATCCGACAAACACGTTGTCTGCGGTAAAACGCCTCATCGGCCGCCGTTTTGAGGACGACGTGGTACAGCGCGATATCAAGATGGTGCCGTACACGATTGCCAAGGCTGACAATGGCGACGCCTGGCTGGAAGCAAATGGCAAGAAGATGGCGCCGCCGGAGATATCTGCGCGCGTGCTCATGAAGATGAAGAAAACAGCTGAGGACTATCTCGGTGAAAGTGTCACCGAGGCCGTCGTCACTGTACCTGCCTACTTCAACGACTCGCAGCGCCAGGCCACCAAAGATGCCGGCAAGATCGCCGGACTCGAGGTCAAACGCATCATCAATGAGCCAACGGCTGCGGCCCTTGCCTATGGCATGGACAAGAAGCGCGGCGACGTCAAAATTGTCGTGTTCGATCTGGGTGGCGGCACGTTCGACGTGTCTGTTATCGAGATCGCCGAAGTTGACGGCGAGCACCAGTTCGAAGTGCTCGCGACCAACGGTGATACGTTCCTCGGCGGTGAAGATTTTGACATGCGCGTTATCGAGTATCTGACGTCTGAATTCGAGCGCGAAACCGGCGTCGACATCACCGCGGATCCACTGGCGATGCAGCGCCTCAAAGAGGCATCTGAGAAAGCCAAGATCGAACTCAGCACGCAGCAGCAAACTGAAGTGAACCTGCCATATATCACCGCCGATGCCAGTGGCCCGAAGCACCTCAACATCAAGCTGACGAGAGCCAAGCTCGAAGCGCTGGTTGACGAGCTTGTTACGCGCACGCTCGGACCATGCAAGATTGCCCTCAAGGACGCTGGACTCAAAGTAAACGAGATTGACGATGTCATTCTTGTCGGCGGCCAGACGCGAATGCCCAAGGTGCAGGAAGAAGTACAGAACTTCTTCGGCAAAGAACCGCGCCGCGACGTAAACCCGGATGAGGCGGTTGCACTCGGTGCGGCGATTCAGGGTGGCGTACTTGCCGGTGATGTGAAGGATGTGTTGTTGCTCGATGTAACGCCATTGTCCCTGGGTATAGAAACGCTTGGCGGCGTCATGACCAATTTGATTGACAAGAACACGACCATCCCGGCAAACGCCGAGCAGGTGTTCTCTACAGCTGACGACAACCAGACCGCTGTAACGATTCACGTGCTGCAGGGCGAGCGCGAGCGCGCTACCGACAACAATTCCCTGGGACGATTCGACCTGGCAAACATTCCATTGGCGCCGCGCGGTTTGCCGCAGATTGAGGTGACGTTCGACATCGATGCGAATGGCATCCTGAACGTATCTGCCAAGGACAAGGCGACCGGTAAAAGTCAGACCATTATTATCAAGGCCTCCAGCGGACTGGCGGACGATGAGATCGAGAAGATGGTTGCCGATGCCGAGAGCCATGCTGAAGAGGATCGTAAGTTTCGAGAACTTGTCGACGCGCGCAACCAGGCTGATGCGCTGATTCATGCGGCCGAAAAAACGCTCGCCGATCTGGGTGAGAAGGCCAGCGCCGAAGAGCGACTCGCGGTTGAAAATGCTGTATCGGATCTCAAAACGGCGCTTGAGGGCGACGAGAAGGACACGATTGAGGCGAAGACAGCGGCGCTTGGTGAAGCATCAGGCGGCCTCGCACAAAAGTTATATGCGGAGCAGGCGGCTGACAGTGCCGAAGGCGGCACGGAATCCGGGCCGGCAGCGGGCGACGACGTCGTCGATGCGGAATTTGAGGAAGTGGACAAAGACGACGAGTCGAAATCTGAGTAGTCTCGACAGGGCATGGCAAAACGCGATTACTACGAAATTCTTGGCGTCTCGAATTCGGCATCGGATGACGAGATAAAGAAGTCCTATCGTCGCCTGGCGATGAAACATCATCCGGACCGCAATAAAAATGACACCGATGCCGAGACCAAGTTTAAGGAGGCCAAGGAAGCGTACGAAGTCCTGAAAGACACGGAGAAACGTGCCACGTACGATCGCTTCGGCCACGATGGACTCAAGGCAGGCCGTGGTGGTCATCGCGGATTCGGAGCAGAAGGATTCGGCGACATCTTTGGTGATGTATTCGGCGATATCTTCGGCGGCGCTCGCCGCGGCGGCGGGCCACAGGTGTATCGCGGCGCAGACCTCGGATATGACCTGAAGCTTGACCTGGAGACGGCCGTCTCGGGAGATAGTGTTGAGATCGATGTACCCACGCGAGTGAGTTGTGAAACCTGCGCTGGCTCTGGAGCGAAGAAAGGCACGAAGCCTGCGACCTGCTCAAGCTGCGGCGGCGCCGGCCAGGTTCGCATGCAGCAGGGTTTTTTCTCCATTCAACAGACTTGCCCAACCTGTAAAGGGGTGGGCACGATCATCGCTGACCCCTGCGACAAGTGTCATGGCAGAGGTCGCGTGCGCAAGACTCGTACCTTATCCGTAAAGATTCCAGCCGGCATTGATGATGGCGATCGAATACGACTGTCCGGAGAAGGCGAGGCAGGGCGCAATGGCGGGCCTGCTGGCGACCTTTATGTCGAGTTGCGAGTCAAACCACATAAGATATTCAGTCGTGATGGCGCCAACCTGTCCTGCGAAGTTCCCGTCAGCATCGCCACAGCGACGCTCGGCGGCGAGGTCGAGCTGCCCACATTGAACGGCGTCGTTGCGCTCAAGATTCCCGTTGGGACGCAGTCCGGCAAGATTTTTCGCTTGCGCGGCAAGGGTGTAACGACAGTGAGGGACCCGCGGCGAGGCGACCTGTTCGCGGAGATTGCCATTGAAACACCGATCAATCTGACTGCCGAACAAAAAGAGCTGCTGGAGAAATTCGATGCCGCGGTGCGACAAGGTGGTGACAAGCACAGTCCCCGTGCCGACGGCTGGCTTGATACAGTAAAGCGTTTCTTCGACCGTATCAGGTAGGAAGGGGCACACAGTCGCAAGCATGAACATAGCTATCGCCGGTGCCGGCCGCATGGCTCAGGCTGTTGCTCAGTCGATTGAGCGGCATTCTGAACTTGGCTTGACCGGTATCTGGCAACGCGGCGGCGATATCGACGCGCTCGTCGCAACAGCCGACGTCGTCGTTGATTTCAGCATGCCGGACGGCACCGAGGCGGTAGTCGAGGCAGCCGTAAAGCACGAGAAACCGCTGGTTTGCGGTGTGAGTGGACTCAGCGACAAACAGATGGCGAAACTGGATGCCGCCGCGAATAAAATCCCCCTTGTTTTCGACCGCAATATGAGTATCGGTATTGCGGTGCTTGAGCGAACAGTCAGGGACGCAGCGGCATCGCTTGGACCGGACTTCACTGTCGATATTTCCGAAACACACCACGTGCACAAGAAAGATGCGCCGTCCGGAACGGCATTGAAGCTTGGCGAAGCGATTGCTGAGTCTCGTGGTGAGTCGGGAACGGGTCAGATTCGGTTCGAAGTTGAACGGCGTGGTGAGGTGCCGGGCGATCATGAGGTTGTCATGAGGTCTGCGACGGAGCGACTGAGTTTTGCTCACAGCGTTACCACGCGGCAGGTTTTCGCCGATGGCGCCTTACGTGCAGCGCAATGGCTTGTTGAGCAGCCGCCGGGGCTCTACAGCATGCAGGATGTATTGTTCAGCAAGCCATAAAAAAACCGCTTTGAGTCTGGCGCAGGCAGCCCCCCTTAAGTAAACTACGCCGGATCGCTGGGCGGTCAGCGAAGTTGTGAGCGGGAGGCAAGGTCCTTCCGCTTTTGTGCATCTGCAAGAGGCAGATCACCCGACGATCCGTACAGAAGATGCGGCAGACACGCTGAACCTTGCGGTCTGGGTTTTTTCTTCTATTGAGGGTCGTTTTTGAGTACGCCTGCGATACTTGCGTTACAGGATGGGACTGTTTTTCACGGTACGTCGATCGGCGCAGATGGTCAGACCATCGGCGAGGTGGTCTTTAACACCGCGATGACCGGCTACCAGGAAATCCTTACGGACCCTTCCTATTGTCGCCAGATTGTGACCCTGACAAATCCGCACATCGGCAACACCGGGACCAACAGCGAAGACATGGAGTCCACGAAGATTCACGCCTCGGGGCTGATCATTCGGGACAACAGCATGCTGACCAGTAGCTGGCGATCCGAACGCACATTTTCTGATTTCCTGGTTCAGGGCGGTATCGTTGCCATAACCGGCATCGATACCCGCAAGCTAACGCGAATTATTCGTGAAAATGGCGCCCAGTCCGGGTGCATCATGACGGGCGATCAATTGGCGGAGAAGGCAATCGCACATGCCGGGAAATTTCCGGGGATCGCCGGAATGGACCTCGCCAAGTTTGTGACAACCAAGAACGCATACCAGTGGTGCCATGGCACTTCGTTTGGCCGCAGGCCGCGAATCATGAGCCGCCGTATCGCTCCCTACCATATTGTCGCGTACGATTTTGGTGTCAAACGCAATATCTTGCGGGTTCTGTCAGATATGGATTGCCGGTTGACGGTTGTCCCTGCGACAACCAGTGCGGATGACGCGTTGGCGCTACTGCCGGACGGTATATTTCTGTCAAACGGTCCAGGTGATCCGGAGCCGTGCGAGTACGCGATTTCAGCTATCCAGTCGTTCGTTGAGGCAGGTATTCCGGTCTTCGGAATCTGCCTCGGACATCAACTGCTGGCGCTGGCCGCCGGTGCGAAGACTGAGAAAATGAAATTTGGTCATCATGGCGCCAATCATCCGGTACTGGATCTCGATAGTGGCAAGGTGATGATAACGAGTCAGAA
>CAZVLT010000006.1:12602-33302 GCA_964628105.1 uncultured Woeseiaceae bacterium
TGGTCAATTCCAATCCCGCGACCATCATGACCGATCCCGACATGGCCGATGCCATCTACATCGAGCCGGTTCATTGGGCGACAGTCAAGCGAATCATCGCTAAAGAACGTCCCGACGCGTTGCTACCGACCATGGGTGGCCAGACCGCATTGAATTGTGCGTTGGATCTGGTACGTCATGGCGTCCTGGAGGAGTTCAAGGTTGAGTTGATCGCGGCGTCGCGCGAGGCCATCGATATGGCCGAGGATCGCGAGCTGTTCCGGCAGGCCATGTCGGAGATCGGTCTTGAATGTCCGCAGGCGGAAATCGCACACTCGCTTGAAGATGCGCTGGAGAAACAGGCCAACATCGGTTTTCCAACCATAATCCGACCGTCATTCACGTTAGGCGGCAGCGGTGGCGGCATTGCGTTTAACATGGAAGAATTCAAGCGCATCGTCGCCCATGGTCTCGAGATGTCCCCGACGACCGAAGTCTTGCTCGAAGAATCGGTAATGGGCTGGAAGGAATTCGAAACGGAGGTTGTGCGCGACAAGAACGACAATTGCATCATCGTTTGCTGCATCGAAAATATGGATCCGATGGGCGTGCACACTGGCGATTCAATTACCGTTGCGCCCGCACAAACACTGACTGATAAGGAATATCAACGGCTGCGCGACGCATCCATTGACGTATTGCGCAAAATCGGTGTTGAAACAGGTGGCTCAAACGTGCAGTTCGCAATTTGCCCGGAAACCGGACGCGTGCTCGTTATTGAAATGAATCCACGCGTGTCGCGCTCATCGGCGCTGGCGTCAAAAGCCACCGGCTTCCCGATTGCCAAAATCGCCGCGAAACTTGCGGTGGGCTATACCCTGGACGAGCTCAAAAACGACATCACCGGCGGCGCAACACCGGCGTCATTCGAGCCGACAATTGACTATGTCGTCACGAAAATTCCGCGATTCACGTTCGAAAAATTCCCCGGTGCCAATGATCGCCTCACGACGCAGATGAAGTCAGTGGGTGAGGTCATGGCTATCGGGCGCAGCTTCCAGGAGTCACTGCAGAAAGCGCTGCGCGGACTTGAAACCGGCATCAACGGCCTGGATGAGATTTGCGGTCCGATTGAAACAGACGCTGATCGGGACCGGCTGCGCCAGGAGCTGCGTATTCCGGGTGCCGATCGCCTCCTGTACGTGGCTGACGCGCTGCGACACGGCTATAGCTACGATGATGTTGCCAAAATATCCAAAATCGATCCCTGGTTCCTGATGCAGATTGATGACCTGGTTAAATCCGAGGATATTATTCGCCAGGCAGGTCTTACTGGCCTTGACGCGGACCTGATGCGTGCCATGAAACGCAAGGGATTTTCCGACGCGCGCATGGCCGACATCCTGCAGATCGAGGAATCCGCGGTAAGAAAGCGTCGCCTCAAGCTCGACATACGACCGGTTTACAAGCGCGTTGATACCTGCGCGGCTGAGTTTTCGACGTCGACGGCTTACCTGTATTCGACCTATGAGGACGAATGCGAGGCGGATCCCACTGACAATCCGAAGATCATGATTCTCGGCGGCGGACCAAACCGAATCGGCCAGGGTATCGAATTCGATTATTGCTGCGTGCATGCCGCCCTGGCGTTAAGAGCATCGGGTTACGAAACCATTATGGTCAACTGCAACCCGGAAACGGTTTCGACCGATTACGACACGTCAGATCGACTGTATTTCGAGTCCCTGACGTTTGAAGACGTGATGGAAATCATCGAGGTCGAGAAACCAAATGGAGTCATCGTGCAATACGGCGGCCAGACTCCTCTGAAGCTGGCACGCGCCCTCGAAGCTGCAGGCGCCCCGATTATCGGCACCTCACCGGACTCGATTGACCTGGCGGAGGATCGCGAACGATTCCAGAACCTGGTAGAGAATCTGCAGCTCAAACAACCGCCAAATTGCGTGGCACGCAGCAAGGAAGAGGCGATGGCTCGCGGCGCTGACGTCGGCTATCCGCTCGTCGTTCGACCGTCCTATGTACTCGGCGGTCGCGCGATGGAAATCGTCCACGGCGATGAGGATCTTGCCGCGTACATGGAAGCAGCGATCCAGGTATCGAATGACAGCCCCGTACTGCTCGATCGCTTTCTTGACCTCGCAACCGAGGTTGACGTCGACTGCATCTTCGATGGTGAACGCGTGTTCATCGGCGGTGTGATGGAGCATATTGAGCAGGCAGGCGTGCACTCAGGTGATTCCGGGTGCTCGCTGCCGCCGTTCAGCCTGACACCAGAAGTACAAAAAGAGTTGGAAGACCAGGTCATGAAACTCGCCAAAGGACTCAATGTTGTCGGGCTGATGAACACACAGTTCGCGATTCAGGGCGACGTTGTGTATTTGCTGGAAGTGAATCCGCGTGCGTCGCGCACGGTGCCGTTTGTTTCCAAAGCTATCGGCGTGCCGCTTGCGAAAATAGCCGCGAAGGTTATGGTCGGCGAGACATTGTCGAAACAGGGCTTTGTCAAGCAGCGTGTGCCGAACTATTTCTCGGTCAAAGAAGCAGTCTTTCCGTTCATCAAATTTCCTGGCAGTGACCCCATACTTGGCCCGGAAATGAAATCGACCGGTGAAGTTATGGGCGTCGGCCGCACATTCGGCGAGGCGTATGCGAAGGCCCAGTTAGCGTCGGGCGTCATTTTGCCGCGGCAGGGTGCGGCGCTGCTCAGTGTCAGGGATCATGACAAGGCAGGCGCAATAGAGCTGGCCAAAATACTGACGGATCTCGGTTTCGAGCTCGTGGCCACGCATGGTACGGCGGCATGCCTCGCGAAAGCTGGTGTATCATGCCGGCGCACGAACAAGGTTCGCGAAGGTCGCCCGCACATTGTGGATATGATCAAGAATGGTGAGATCGATTTGATCGTCAATACTACGGAAGGCAAGCAGGCGATAGTGGAGTCAACGTCCATCCGTGCAGAGGCAGTGCGGAGAGGCGTGACCTACTACACGACGCTGGGTGCGGCCATCGCGACTTGTCGCGCGATAGAGCACCTTGATAACAGCGACGTCAACTGTTTACAGGACTTGCACAATGAGGTGCCGGCATGAACAAAGTGCCGATGACGGTGCACGGCCACAAGCTACTACAGGTAGAATTGAAATCGTTGAAAGGCGTTGACAGGCCGACGGTCATCAAGGCGATCGCAGAGGCTCGGGCGCATGGTGATCTCAAGGAAAACGCTGAATACCATGCCGCGAAGGATCAACAGGGATTTATTGAAGCCCGCATCAAGGAGCTCGAGGGTAAGTTGTCTCACGTGCAGGTCATTGACGTCACCGAAATCGACGCTCGCGGCAAGATAATATTCGGTTCGACTGTCGAACTGCTTGATGAAAACACGGACAAAGAGATTACCTACAAGATCGTGGGTGAAGACGAAGCTGACATCAAGGTTGGTCTGATCTCTTTTACGTCGCCGATCGCGCGCGCGCTGATTGGTAAGAACGAAGGCGATATCGTCGCATTCAAGGCGCCTGACGGTGACAGGTCTTACGAGGTCATCGAGGTGCTCTACGTATAGCGGGATCGACGCTACTTCGACGGCACACGAAGTCGTTTTGAAGGTTGCTTTTCCGGATTCGCCCTATACAGCAACGCGACATTACCGATGCGCTGGATCAGGGTTGCCGTATGGTCGGTGCAGAGTTTCGAGATGATTTCGTCGCGTGCTGCCCTGTCACTGACCCGCACCTTTACCTTGATGAGTTCATGATGCGCGAGCGTCGACTCAAACTCGGAGAGTAATGAGTCTGACATTCCGGCATCGCCAACCATGATCAGTGGCTTGAGTTGATGGCCGAGGCCGCGTAGGTATTTCTTTTGTGGTTCGCCCAGATTCATAGGCGGAAAGTGTAACAGCGTACAAGCGATGGGTAAGTCGAAACGATCAGGCGGCAGCTGGCTCGCTCGTCAGGAGCGAGACCCGTATGTGCAAAAAGCACGACGCGACGGATGGCGCTCGCGTGCCGTATACAAGCTGATGCAAATCGACGAAAAGGAGAAGTTCCTGCGACCCGATATGGTTTGTGTGGATCTTGGCTCAGCGCCCGGTAGTTGGAGCCAGTACGTCACGGAAAAACTCAAAGGCCGGGTACGAATTGTCGCCGTCGATCTACTGCCGATGGACAGCCTGGCGAGCGTTGAGTTTATCCAGGGTGACTTCCAGGACGAAGAGATTTATGCACAGTTGTCAGCCGCGGTTGGTGCTGACGGTGCGGACCTTGTAATGAGTGATATCGCACCCAATATCAGCGGAATGCGGGCCGTAGACCAGCCGCGATCGATGTATCTCGTAGAACTGGCGCTGGATATGGCCAGGCGCGTTCTGAAACCTCGCGGCAACTTCATTTGCAAGGTCTTTCAGGGTGCAGGAATCGATGATTATGTTGCAGATGCCCGGAACTCTTTCAAGAGTGTGCGGGTCATGAAACCCAGGGCCTCGAGAACCGGTAGCCGTGAGGTGTACCTGGTAGCGAGAAAATACCAATTGTAGTAGTGTCGAAACGTGAATGATCTAACCAAAAACATACTTGTATTTATCGTAATAATCGTCGTTTTGCTGTCGGTAGTGCAGGGCCTGTCTGGCGTCAGCGGCGGGCAACCGCAGAAAAAGGACTATTCCGAATTTCTCGCACAGGTGCGTTCAGGCCAGGTGTCTGTCGCAATCATCGATCACGAACAAATTCGCTTCGGCCGATCCGAGCCGCCGCAGTTCTATACCATCAGCCCTGAGACAGACAACAACACCCTGATCGGTTTGCTGGACGAAAACGGCGTCCGTTTTACGGCGGCTGATCCGAAATCCCAAAGCCTTATAGGACAGTTGCTGATAAGTTCCTTTCCGATCCTGTTATTGATCGGCGTCTGGATCTATTTCATGCGCCAGATGCAGGGAGGCGGCGGTGGCCGTGGCCCAATGTCGTTCGGCAAAAGCAAGGCTCGGCTTCTTGGTGAAGATCAGGTCGGCGTAACGTTCGCCGATGTTGCGGGCGTTGACGAGGCGAAGGATGAACTTGCCGAGATCGTCGAATTCCTCAAAGACCCGAGCAAATTTCAGCGCCTTGGCGGCAAGATTCCGAAAGGCGTCCTCATGGTTGGGGCTCCCGGAACCGGCAAGACCTTGCTTGCAAGAGCAATTGCGGGCGAGGCCGACGTTCCTTTCTTTACAATATCCGGGTCCGACTTTGTTGAAATGTTTGTTGGTGTGGGCGCGTCACGTGTTCGCGATATGTTTGACCAGGCCAAGAAGCAGGCGCCGTGCATTATTTTTATCGATGAACTTGACGCCGTTGGACGACATCGTGGTGCTGGTCTCGGCGGCGGTCACGACGAGCGCGAACAGACTCTCAATCAGATGCTCGTCGAGATGGACGGCTTCGAGGGCAACGAAGGGGTTATTGTCATCGCGGCGACAAACCGCCCCGATGTACTCGACCCCGCATTGTTACGTCCGGGGCGATTTGATCGACAGGTCGTAGTCCCCTTGCCAGATATCCGCGGCCGCGAGCTTATATTGAAAGTGCATATGCGCAAGGTCCCTCTCGATGACGACGTCAAGCCGAGTGTCATTGCTCGTGGCACGCCCGGATTCTCCGGCGCAGACCTTGCGAACCTGGTCAATGAGGCAGCCCTGTTTGCGGCACGCTCCAACAAACGCGTCGTCAGCATGGATGAGTTTGAGCGCGCCAAAGACAAGATCATGATGGGTGCCGAGCGTCGTTCGATGGTTATGAGCGAAAAGGAAAAGCTCAATACGGCTTATCACGAAGCCGGTCATGCCATTGTCGGCTGTTCGGTTCCCGAGCACGATCCCGTTTACAAAGTTACGATCATTCCACGTGGTTTGGCGCTCGGCGTTACCGTGTATCTTCCCGAAGCTGATCGATACAGCATGTCAAAGACGCACCTTGAGAGTGCCATTTCGAGCCTGCTTGGCGGCCGCATCGCGGAGGAAATGATCAACGGTGCCGGCGGGGTCACTACCGGTGCGGCAAACGATATCGAACGTGCAACGGAAATCGCCCGCAATATGGTGACGAAATGGGGCTTGTCCGACCGACTCGGCCCGTTAACCTACAGCGAGGACGACGGCGAAATTTTTCTCGGACGTTCGGTTACGCAACACAAACAGGTATCCGACGATACCGCGAATGCGATTGACGAGGAAATCCGGCGCATTATTGACAGCAATTACGCGCGCGCCAAGAAGATTCTCGAAGATAAAGTGGACATATTGCACGCGATGGCGAAGGCGCTGATCAAGTACGAGACCATCGACGAGGGCCAGGTCAAGGAGATCATGGCGGGGCGGAAACCCAGTCCTCCGGCAGACTGGGAAGATAATATCGAGCCAAAGAGTCCCGATGACGGCTCTGCGACAGCAACAACAGATGATGCCACCGGTAAGATCGGCGGACCCGCACCAGAGCACTAGTACATCCCGGAAGAAGTACGAGTTGCGCCTCGGAACCTTAAGCTTCCCCAGCCCCGTCGTTATGGGCGTCCTCAACGTAACGCCGGACTCGTTTTCAGACGGTGGACAGTTTCGCGATCCTGATGCCGCGCGACGTCAGGCGGAAAAAATGGTTGCTGACGGCGCGGCCATTATTGATATCGGCGGGGAATCCACCCGGCCAGGCGCTGACGACGTTAGTGAACAACAGGAGCTCGACCGCGTCATACCGGTAATCAACGCGGTGCTGGCGGCTGTTGAGGTGCCGATTTCCGTTGATACGAGCAAGGCCGGGGTGATGCGTGAGGCAGTCGCGAATGGTGCTGCCATTGTGAATGATGTCTTAGCGTTACAAGGTTCGGGGGCATTGGCAGCCGCGGCGGAGCTTGAAGTACCGGTCTGCCTGATGCATATGCGGGGGCAGCCGCGGACGATGCAGCTCGACCCGCACTACGATGACGTGACCGGCGACGTCACCGCATTTCTCGCCGAGCGCGTGGCGAAATGTACTGCAGCGGGAATCCTGGCAGAGCGAATAATTGTTGACCCGGGCTTTGGTTTCGGCAAAACGCATGCCCACAATGTCGAGTTGCTGGCTAATCTGCGACAATTACAGGATCTGGGCAAACCGATTCTGGTTGGTCTGTCCCGCAAGTCCACGTTAGGCGAGCTGACGGGACGCGAAATTGATGAACGGTTGCCAGCCAGCATTGCGGCGGCCGTAGTAGCGGTAATGCATGGAGCCCAGATTATCCGGGCGCATGAAGTGCGAGAAACGGTCGATGCGTTGAAGGTTGCCAGCGCAATAATGGATTCGGGTGTATGAGCAAGCGGTTTTTTGGTACAGACGGTGTTCGCGGCACGGTTGGCAGCGACCCGATGACGGCGGATTTTGCGATGCGCCTGGCCAGCGCGGCGGCACAGGTCCTTGTGCCCAAGGGCGGCACCGTTGTAATAGGCAAAGATACACGGCTGTCCGGCTACATGTTTGAGTCGGCGCTGGAGGCCGGATTTGTCGCAGCCGGTGCCGACGTTCTCTTGATCGGCCCCTTGCCGACACCAGGCATTGCACGGCTGACGCAGGAATTTGACGCGGACCTTGGCGTTGTCATCAGCGCTTCGCACAACGTGTATTCGGACAATGGCATCAAGTTTTTTGATCGCTTTGGATCGAAGCTGACAGACGAAACGGAGCGCAAAATCGAGGAGCATTTGAAGAATCCGGCGATTACGCTGGGCTCTCAGTCACTCGGCAAGGCCAAGCGCATCGATACGGCTCGCACCCGGTATCAGGACTTTTGTGCCGCAAGTATGCCCGAAGGTGTCGATCTCGAAGGTCTCAAGATCGTATTCGATGGTGCGAATGGCGCCGGTTACAAAGTGGGGCCACGAACACTCGCAAACCTCGGCGCAGAGGTCATTCCCATCGGTTGCTCACCGAACGGCAAAAATATCAATGATGGCTGCGGCTCGACCGAGCCTGGTTTGTTGCAGCTCACCGTGCCGGCTGTTCGTGCCAACGTCGGCGTCGCCCTGGATGGCGACGGTGATCGCCTTATCATGGTTGATGCGAGGGGCGAACTCGTTGATGGAGACCAGCTGCTCTATATTCTGGCGACGGCCCGGCACCGGCAAGGCCAGCTTCAGGGCCCGGTCGTCGGCACGGTGATGAGCAACCTGGGGCTCGAAGTCGCATTGAAAGCCAAGGACATCGAGTTCCGCCGCACCGACGTTGGCGACCGCTATGTGCTTGAGGCACTTAATGAAAGCGGCGGCACCCTGGGTGGTGAATCCTCCGGGCACATGCTTGTCCTGGACAAGACCACGACAGGAGACGGGTTAATCTGCGCATTGCAGGTGCTTGCCATCATGAAAGACTCCGGCAAGTCGCTGGCCGAGCTTGCGGCGGGCATGCGAAAGTATCCGCAGACCATCGTCAATGTCCGCATGGACAAACACCTGGACCCAAGTACGAGCGTCGCAATCCAGGAAGCAGTGGCAGAGGCCGAGGGCGAGTTGGCAGACGCAGGTCGAGTGGTTCTGCGGGCTTCCGGCACCGAACCCGTAATTCGGGTCATGGTCGAGGGCGAGGATCAAGAATTGGTTGTGACGATTGCGAAGCGCCTGGCAACTGTTGTTGCGGGGGCGGCCCCCTAGAGAGGCGTATCGAGACGATTTTGTGCGTTGCTTTGCCGGGAAAGCCCCGGTATCCTTGCGCGCCTTTCAAGCCTCTGGAATCATAGACATGCGCGAATTTCTGGTCGCTGGAAACTGGAAAATGAACGGCAGCAATGCGGCGAATGAGGAATTGGTCGCGGGTATTATGGCAGGAGTTCCCGCAGGAAGCGGTTTTCGCCTGTTAGTTTGTCCGTCATTCCCGTATCTTGCGGCAGTCGCTTCCCAGCTTGAGGGCAGTGCCGTCTCACTCGGTGCACAAAACGTCTCCGAGCACGCGGCAGGCGCGTTCACCGGTGAATCCGCGCCGTCAATGTTGAAAGACGTTGGTTGTGACTATGTCATTGTGGGTCACTCGGAACGGCGGGCCAGTTACGGCGAATCGAGTGTACAAGTGGCGGCGAAGTTCGGTGCCGCACAGTCGGTGGGGTTAACGCCTATATTATGTGTCGGCGAGACGCTTGCTGAGCGCAAAGCTGGCGCCACTGAAAGCGTGATCGACGAACAGTTGGGAGCGGTTTTGGATGCTGCGGGTGTGCAGGCCTTTGCCGCAGCGGTTATCGCCTACGAGCCGGTTTGGGCCATCGGTACCGGATTGACGGCGACGCCCGAACAGGCGCAGGACGTGCATCATCATATACGTGTGCGCCTTGCCGAGCGCGACGCGGAAGTCGCTGAGCGAGTACAAATACTGTACGGCGGGAGTATGAACGGCGAGAATGCGGCCGGCCTGCTGGCGATGCCGGATATCGACGGTGGCCTTGTCGGAGGCGCGTCATTGAAAGCAAGCGATTTTCTGGCGATTGCCGAAGCGGCATCCCAAAGCAAGAAGATGAGTTGAGAATTTAATGGAAAGTATTCAAAAAGCGGTACTGATTGGGCACACGTTGATCGCCCTGCTGATCATCATACTGGTGTTAATGCAGCGTGGTAAGGGCGCTGACGCAGGTGCTGCATTTGGCGCTGGCGCGTCTGGTACCGTATTCGGCGCGCGCGGGTCAAGCAGTTTTTTCTCGAGAGCGACTGCCGTTTGCGCCACAGCATTTTTTATTAGCAGCCTGGCGTTGGCCTACCTGAGCAGTCAGAGTTCGTCGGCCCCGGAAAGCCTGCTGGAGGACACTCCAGATGCTGAAGTCGTAATGGAAGCGGAGGAGTTGCCTGCGTTCGGCGACGAGACGCCGGAGTCTGATCTGCCGACGCTCGAACCAGCACTCGAGCCGGTAGACGAGTCAACCGAAATGCCTGCGATAGAAGAGCCGGACGCAGACGGCCAGGAGTAATCTGGCCGCACCGAATGGTCTTATAATAGTTCGGTTACCGCTCTGGTGGTGGAATTGGTAGACACGCTGTCTTGAGGGGGCAGTGGCGCGAGCCGTGCGAGTTCGAGTCTCGCTCAGAGCACCAAACAACATGATCGGCCTGTCGGCATATTTATTGACGGCAGGCCGTTTTTTTTCACCGTCAGGATGTCTGTGCACCCCGAAAGGGGTGTATTCGGCGCCGCATTGGCTGATACAATTGTGCGCGAATCCACAGGCCAGACAAGCAGGCGAAAATGCTGCAAGAATACGTCCCCATTCTGATTTTTCTCGGCGTTGCCGCGGGCATCGGCGTGTTGTTGATGGGTCTTGGTTTTTTGATCGGCCATGGTCAAAAAGACGACGAGAAGCTGTCGTCCTACGAATGCGGATTTGAGCCCTTCGATGACTCACGCATGAAGTTCGACGTGCGCTATTACCTCGTCGCTATCCTGTTCATTATTTTCGATCTGGAGATTGCGTTCTTGTTTCCCTGGGCCGTGTCGCTTGACACAGTCGGTAAGTTCGGTCTGATCTCAATGGCGCTGTTTCTTGCCATACTGGTCATTGGTTTTATCTACGAGTGGAAGAAAGGGGCACTCGAATGGGACTGACGACTACTGCTGAAGCTACGGCGCCCGCTGGTGACGCGACGGCGGCAGGCGGCAGCCTGCAAAAGAAAGGCTTTGTGGTCACCAAGGTCGACGACGTCATGAACTGGGCGCGTACCGGTTCGTTGTGGCCGATGACCTTTGGTCTGGCCTGCTGTGCCGTTGAAATGATGCAGGCAGGCGCTGCGCGTTATGACCTCGACCGTTTCGGAATTATTTTCCGCCCGAGCCCGCGACAGTCGGATTGCATGATTGTCGCCGGCACATTGACGAACAAGATGGCGCCTGCATTGCGCAAGGTCTATGACCAGATGCCGGAACCCCGCTGGGTGGTGTCGATGGGCTCATGCGCGAATGGCGGTGGCTATTACCACTATTCGTACGCAGTAGTCCGGGGCTGCGATCGCATCGTGCCGGTTGATATTTATGTTCCTGGTTGCCCACCGACGGCTGAGGCCCTGATTTACGGGCTGATCCAGCTACAGAACAAAATACGCCGCACGAGCACGATCGCCAGATAAGTTGCAGATAATGAATGGTCGCCACGAGACATTAGCCTCTCGGATAGACGAGCGCTTCGGCACACAAATGCGCCGCATCGCGTCCACTTGCGGTGAGCTGACCTATGAACTCGACAAGGATGACTTGATCGAGATCGCGACAGCGCTTCGCAACGAGGCGGACTTCGGATTTGAAATGTTGATGGACGTTTGCGGCGTCGACTATCTCAACTACGGTGGCGACGAGTGGACTACCGACAGCGCTACGGAGACCGGGTTTAGTCGTGGCGTAGAGCGCGAGCCCGTAATCCTCGATGAGGCGGACGAGTTCGATGCAGAACGATTCGCTGTCGTGTACCACTTGCTGTCGATTCAGAATAACGTGCGCCTGCGATTGCGTATCTTCACGGGCAGCGGCAATCCGCCGATCGTGAATTCGGTCATTGATATCTGGAACGGTGCCAACTGGTTCGAACGCGAAGCATTCGATCTGTATGGCATTCTTTTTCAAGGCCACCCCGATCTGCGCCGCATTCTTACTGACTACGGCTTCATTGGACACCCGTTTCGCAAAGATTTCCCGATGATTGGAAACGTTGAGGTGAGCTATGACCCCGACGAAGGTCGTGTCGTGTACAAGCCCGTCAGTATCGAGCCCCGCACCCTGGTGCCGCGTGTAATTCGTGACGACAACCGTTACTCAGCCGATCTCAAGGAAGCGAACGATGGCTGAAATCCAAAGCTACACGATGAATTTTGGCCCGCAGCATCCTGCGGCGCACGGCGTTTTGCGCCTTGTGCTTGAGATAGAAGGCGAAACTATTCAGAAGGCCGATCCGCACATTGGTCTGCTGCATCGTGCGACTGAGAAACTCGCCGAAACAAAGCCATTCAACCAGAGTATCGGCTACATGGATCGCCTCGATTACGTATCAATGATGTGTAATGAGCATGGCTATGTTTTGGCCATCGAGAATCTGCTTGGCGTCGAAGTGCCGGAACGCGCTCAATACATTCGAGTCATGTTTGACGAGATTACGCGTGTCCTCAATCACTTGATGTGGCTGGGTGCACACGGCCTCGATATCGGCGCGATGACAATATTCCTGTACTGCTTCCGCGAGCGCGAAGACTTAATGGACTGTTATGAAGCAGTTTCCGGTACGCGAATGCACGCGACGTACTACCGGCCGGGTGGTGTCTATCGTGATTTGCCCGATGCCATGCCGAAGTACCAGGAGTCGAAATTCCGTAGCAAGAAGCAACTCGACCGCATGAATGCTGCACGCGAAGGTTCGTTGCTCGATTTTTTGGAGGACTTTACGAATCGATTTCCGGCTTGCATCGATGAGTACGAAACGCTGCTTACCGACAATCGTATCTGGAAGCAACGCACCGTGAATATTGGCGTGGTTTCGCCAGAACGCGCGATGCAACTTGGATTTACAGGACCGATGTTGCGCGGCTCCGGCGTCGCATGGGACTTGCGCAAGAAACAACCGTACGAAGTATATGACAGGATGGATTTCGATATTCCGATCGGCGTAAATGGCGATTGTTACGACCGCTACCTGGTTCGCGTTGAGGAAATGCGGCAGTCAAACCGCATCATTAAGCAGTGTATCGACTGGTTGCGCGATAACCCGGGCCCGGTAATCGCCGACGATCGTAAGGTAACGCCACCGAAGCGCGTCGAGATGAAAGACGATATGGAATCACTTATTCATCACTTCAAACTGTTCACCGAGGGCTACTGTGTTCCGGAAGGTGAGTCGTATGCCGCCATCGAGCACCCGAAAGGCGAATTCGGCTGTTACATTATTTCGGACGGCGCCAACAAACCTTACCGTCTGAAAATTCGTGCACCGGGTTTCGCGCATCTGTCTGCCATGTCCGAAATGGTGGAAGGGCACATGCTTGCCGATGTCGTTGCCGTAATTGGTACACAGGATATCGTGTTTGGAGAGGTTGACCGATGAGTTACGAACTCTCCGACGCGATCAGAAAAGAGATCGATCACTGGAGGGCGCGTTTTCCGAAGGGTCGCCAGCGGTCGGCTGTGCTCAGCGCTTTGCATGCTGTGCAGCATGAAAATCATGGTTACCTGACCGCAGAACAGATGAATGCCGTTGCAGAGTATCTCGAATTGCCGACAATTCAGGTCTATGAGGCAGCGACGTTCTACTCGATGTTTCAGACGCAGAAAGTCGGTCGCCACGAGGTATCGATCTGCACCAATATCTCCTGCATGTTGCGCGGCGCCGACGATATCGTCGCCCATGTCGAAAACAAACTTGGCATAAAGGTCGGCGAGAGCACCAAGGATGGCCGGATATTTCTTAAACCGGAAGAAGAGTGTATTGCTGCCTGTTGTGATGCGCCGGTCATGATGGTTGACCATAAGTACCATGAAAACCTGACGACTGAGCAGGTTGATGAAATTCTGGGTGGGCTGGCCTGATGGCGTACGAGCAAAATCTCGTCTGCTTCAATACGTTTGCTGCTGACGAGCCGTGGACCATGGCGACCTATGAAAAGCACGATGGTTACCAGGCCTGGCGCAAAATACTGGCAGGCAAGCTGAAGCCAGATCGGATTATTGAAGAAGTGAAAGCATCCGGGCTCCGCGGCCGCGGTGGTGCCGGCTTCCCGACAGGGCTGAAATGGAGTTTCATGCCGCGCGATGCGGACGTCCAAAAATACCTGGTCTGCAATTCGGACGAAAGCGAGCCCGGCACCTGCCATGATCGCGAAATACTCAGGTACAACCCGCACTCACTGATAGAGGGCATGGCGATTGCGTCCTACGCAATGGGAGCGACAGTCGCGTACAACTACATTCGTGGTGAATTCATGGATGAGCCCGTGCCGCGATTCGAGACTGCCGTCAAAGAAGCCTACGACGCAGGGTTGCTGGGCAAGAATATTCAAGGCTCGGGTATCGATTTCGATCTACATACCTTCGTCGGCGCGGGTGCCTACATTTGTGGCGAGGAAACTGCGCTGCTTGAATCTTTGGAAGGCAAACAGGGTCGACCGCGCTTCAAGCCACCGTTCCCGGCGAATTACGGCCTGTACGGCAAGCCGACGACAATCAACAACACGCAAAGTCTTGCATGCGTGCCGGCAATTATTCGCAATGGCGCTGCGTGGTTCGCCGGGCTCGGTCCTGATGGATCTGGCGGTACGGCTTTGTTTTCCGTATCCGGCCACGTCGAAAAACCCGGAAACTACGAGCTGCCAATGGGAATCCCGTTCAAAGACCTGCTTAACGACATTTGCGACGGCGTGCTTGGTGGGCGCAAGTTGAAGGCAGTCATACCGGGTGGATCATCGTGTCGCGTGTTGCCGGCTGAGATCATCATGGACTGTACGATGGACTACAACTCCCTGCAGCAGGCAGGTTCGTCCTTCGGCACAGGCGCCGTCGTGGTCATGGACGAGACGACCTGCATGGTCAATATGCTGCGTCGCATCGCACGTTTCTATATGGCCGAGTCGTGCGGGCAATGCACGCCGTGTCGCGAGGGTACTGGCTGGTTGTATCGCATGCTGACACGCATCACCGAAGGCAAAGGCGAGGAGACCGATCTCGATAAGCTAGTCGACGTCGCCAACAAGATTGAGGGGCACACGATCTGTGCGCTCGGTGATGCTGCGGCATGGCCTGTGCAGAGTTTTCTGCAACACTTTCATCATGAATTCGAATATATGATCCGCAATAACGGTCGCAGTATTGTTGCCGACGCGATCGGCGCTGCCGCGTAATGGTCATGGCTGACGATATCGTAAACATTGAGGTCAACGGCAAGGCGGTCGAGGCACGAGCAGGGCAAATGGTCATGGAGGTGACCGATGCCATTGGCGTGTACATTCCGCGATTCTGTTATCACGAGAAACTCAGCATTGCGGCGAACTGCCGCATGTGCCTCGTCGAAGTCGAGAATGCACCAAAACCGATGCCCGCATGCGCCACGCCGGTCGGCGAAGGTATGAAAATTTTTACCAGGTCCGCAAAGGCTATCGCCGCGCAGAAAGCGACGATGGAGTTTCTGCTCATCAATCATCCGCTGGACTGTCCGATTTGCGATCAGGGCGGTGAGTGTGAATTACAGGATCTCGCAATAGGCTACGGACGCGATGTCTCCCGTTACAACGACGGCAAGCGTGTTGTTAAGGACAAAGATATCGGTCCTCTCGTGTCGACTGATATGACGCGTTGCATTCACTGTACGCGCTGTGTTCGTTTCGGCGAAGAAGTGCAGGGCAATCCGCAGCTAGGCACGATCGATCGAGCCGAAGACATGAAAATCAGCACCTACGTGGAGCAGAGTATTGACCACGAGTTGTCCGCCAATATTATCGATATATGCCCGGTCGGCGCGCTGAACAACAAGCCCTATCGATACAGTGCGCGAGCCTGGGAAATGGACCAGTGCGCGACAGTTTCGCCGCACGACTGCGTTGGATCGAACCTCTACGCGCACGTACTGCGAGGCACAGTGAAACGCGTTGTGCCACGTGATAATGAATCGATCAATGAAACCTGGATTTCTGATCGCGATCGCTACAGTTACGAAGCAATTTACAGCTCGGATCGATTGCATTCGCCGCGGTTAAAGGAAAACGGCGAATGGCGTGATATCGACTGGGACGATGCGCTGTCGAAAGCGGCTGACGTACTGCGGTCCGCGAGTGCTGACAAGACAGGCCTGATTGCATCGTCTGCTGCGACGCTCGAAGAAAGCCACTTGTTGGCAAAACTTGCGTCGCACCTTGGTACATCCAATATCGACCACCGTATTGGCCGCCGCGATGTGTCGGACCAGGTGAATGATCCGGTATACGCCGGTCTGGGCTGCAGTATTGCGGACATCGAGAGTCAGGGCGCCGTCCTGGTTGCCGGATCGAATATTCGTAACGAAGCACCCATCATCGCGCATCGTCTGCGCAAGGCTGCGTTGGCTGGCGCCAGGATAAACTTCGCGAACAGTCGCGAGTATGAGTACTTTTTTGACGTCGCAGACTACCTGTCCGGCGATGGCCTGGTAGAAATGTTGGCAGGTGTGGCGGTCGCAGCCGCCGGTAAGAGAAAAATGCCGGCTTCGGTCGCCGCCGTGTGCGCGGGTATTACGGCAAGAGATGCACACAAACGCATTGCGGCAACACTGCATGGCGCCGATGAATCGTTAGTGTTGCTTGGCTGCATCGCTGGACGGCATGCGGCGTATTCCGTTGTGCGCGCACTGGGCGCGGCTATCGCAGAACTGACGGGCGCCAAACTTGGCTATATTACCGACGGACCAAATTCCGCTGGTGCACATCTCGCTGGCGTGTTGCCACACCGTGAAAGTGGCGGCAAGGAAAGAGCAGAAGTTGGCCTCGGTGTCGCGGCGATGCTCGATGCTCCAATGGATGCAATCGTTCTCGTAAACGTGGAGCCTGAAACGGATATCCACGCTACAAAAGATGCGGTTGCGAAGCTCGCCAGACAGAAATATGTCGTTGCGATAACTCCATTCGTTTCAGACGGATTGCTCGAAGCGGCCGATCTGTTGTTGCCCATGGGCACATTCGCAGAGACGTCCGGTACCTACGTGAACGCTGCCGGTACGTGGCAGAGCTTTGCCGGGGTGGCAACTCCGGTTGGTGAGGCACGTCCGTGCTGGAAGGTGCTGCGCGTGCTGGGCAACCTGGTAGATGCGCCGGGTTTCAACTACGTCACAAGCGAGGATGTGCTCCGGGAGGTCGAGTCGCAGCTTGGCGAAGTCAAAGCGGACACCACATACAAGGCCTCAGGAAAGTTTGCCAAGCCGAACGGCAAGGACGCGCCGGCTGATGAGATCGATACGCCACTGTATTCGGTAGACGCCTTGGTGCGCCGCGCGACCGCGCTGCAGCTCACGGCTGCCGCATTGCGCGCTGCCGCGGAGGCTAACGCATAGTGGCCGACCTCATGCCGCAGTTCATCATCAACATAGTCGACTGGATCCTTGGTATTTTCTTTTCATTGCCCGAGTGGCTGCAGTATCTAACAATCACGACCTGGAAAATTCTGTTTGTAATGATCAGTGTGATTCTGATCGTCGCGTTCTCAACCTATTTCGAGCGCAAGGTGATCGGCAGCATGCAGTCGCGTATCGGGCCAAACCGGGTTGGTCCTTTAGGCCTCGGTCAGCCGTTTGCCGACGTCATAAAGCTTCTCATTAAGGAAGTCGTCGTCCCGGCGAAGTCGAACAAGTTCCTCTTCGTAATCGCCCCATTGTTGTCGCTGACGCCGGCGCTCGCGGCCTGGGCGGTCATTCCGCTTAATGACTGGTACGTCATTGCGAATATTGATGCTGGGCTGCTGTATGTGCTGGCACTGACGTCCGTCGGCATCTATGGCGTGATACTTGCCGGCTGGGCGAGTAACTCAAAGTACGCGTTGCTTGGTGCAATGCGTTCGGCCGCACAAATCGTCGCGTACGAGATCGCGATGGGCTTCGCCCTTGTCGGTGTGCTTATGGCCGGTGGCAGCCTGAACCTGGGAGACCTTGTCAACGCGCAATCGGGCGGTTTCAGTCATTGGTTCGTGTTGTGGTTATTTCCGTTGTTTATCGTCTTCTGGGTCTCGGGTCTCGCCGAGACCAACCGCGCGCCGTTCGATGTCGCTGAAGGCGAATCGGAAATCGTTGCTGGCTTCCACGTTGAGTATTCTGGCGTCGCGTTCGCAATTTTCTTCCTCGCCGAGTACGCCAACATGGTGCTTATCTCGACGCTGACGGCAATTTTCTTCCTGGGCGGATGGGCGTCACCTTTCGAAGGCTGGACGTTCCTGAACAATATTCCCTGGCTGGCCTGGTTGACTGCGGGTGGTTTGCATTGGCTGTTCGCGAAGATGTGTTTCTTTATGTATACATTTTTCTGGTTGCGCGCGACATTCCCGCGTTACCGCTATGACCAGATCATGCGGCTGGGATGGAAGGTATTTATTCCGGTAACGATCGTCTGGATCACCGTGGAAGGGGTAATGGCCTGGTTCCAGGTCGGTCCGTGGTCAGGATTGGGCGTATAACGATATGAGAAGAGTACTCAGTGTCATCAAGACGTTCGCGTTGTGGGAATTGCTCCGCGGAATGTCGGTGACGCTGCGGCAGTTTTTCAAGAAAAGCGTGACGCTTGAGTACCCGGAAGAGAAGACGCCACAGTCGCATCGCTTTCGTGGTTTGCATGCGTTGCGCCGCTATCCAAACGGCGAAGAACGTTGCATCGCGTGCAAGCTTTGCGAAGCGGTATGCCCGGCGCTGGCGATAACCATCGAGTCCGAGGTTGGCGAGGATGGTACGCGCCGCACCAGTCGCTATGACATTGATCTGTTTAAGTGTATTTACTGCGGTTTTTGCGAGGAGGCATGCCCGGTTGATGCGATCGTTGAAACACGTTTGCACGAGTATCACATGGAGTCGCCAGGCGAAAACATAATGACCAAAGACAAGCTGCTGGCCGTTGGCGACAAATACGACGCAATGATATCTGCCGATAAAGCGGCGGACGCAAAGTATCAGTAGGGCGCGAGATGATATTTCATTCAATCCTGTTTTACCTGTTTGCGGCCGTCATGCTGGGAGCGGCCATGGGCGTCGTGCTGTCGCGAAACCCCGTGCACGCCGTCATGTTCCTGGTACTGACGTTTTTCCAGAGCGCCGTGTTGTGGCTGCTGGCCGAGGCGGAATTCCTCGCCATCGTGTTGGTCCTCGTCTATGTGGGCGCGGTGATGGTGTTGTTCCTGTTCGTCATCATGATGCTGGAAGTCAATATCGAAGCCGCCAAGCGCGGCCTGACACGTTTCGCACCGCTTGGAATCGGCATCGCGCTTCTCATGGTCGTTGAATTGGTACAACTGATCTGGCTGCGCAGTCGGGCCGGCGACAGCACGACTGGTTTTGTGGCAACTCCGGAAGGCTACAGTAATACCAAGGCGCTGGGTTCAGTGCTCTATACGGAGCATGTCTATGCGTTCGAGATCGCAGCCGTCATCTTGCTGCTGGCTATTGTCGCCGCGATCACGCTGACATTGCGCAAGCGTCCTGGCATCAAGGTGCAAAACATTGCGCAGCAAATTGCTGTTCGCCCCGAGGATCGTCTGCGCGTGATCAAAATGGACGCGGAGAAGAAGTCATGATCGGCCTCGACCACTACCTGACGCTGGCCGCAATGCTCTTTGTCCTGAGTATCGCCGGCATCATCCTTAATCGTCGCAACCTGATCCTGATGCTGATGTGCATCGAGTTGATGCTGCTCGCGGTGAATTTTAATTTCATTGCCTTCTCGCGTCATCTCGGTGACATGACCGGGCAGGTATTCGTGTTTTTCATTCTGACGGTTGCTGCGGCTGAAGCGGCGATCGGACTCGCGATACTCGTTGTGCTGTTTCGCAACAGACAGTCGATCGCAGTGCAAGAACTCAATACGTTGAAGGGCTGAATTGGTCAACTTCTACCTGGCTATCGTATTGGCACCGCTCGCGGCGGCCATTATTGCGGGCCTCGCGGGCAAGCAGATTGGTCGTGCCGGATCTCACTGGGTAACCATTGCCGGTGTCGGCGCTTCCTGCGTCTTGTCCTTTGTTGTTCTCAGGAACATGTTCTGGGGCGGGGCTGCGGCAGAGAATATTAATGTCTACACCTGGGCCATGACCGACGGCCTGTACATGGGTGTCGGTTTCCTCGTCGATCGTCTGACGGCGCTGATGATGTGCGTCGTTACATTTGTATCGTTGATGGTGCATATCTACACGATTGGCTACATGCGAGACGACCCGGGTTACCAGCGATTCTTCAGTTATATCTCGCTGTTCACGTTTTCAATGCTCATGCTGGTCATGTCCAACAATTTCCTGCAGCTGTTCTTCGGCTGGGAGGCGGTGGGGCTAGTGTCGTATTTGCTGATCGGCTTTTGGTACAAGAAAGAGTCAGCAATTTTCGCCGGTTTGAAAGCATTCCTGGTCAACAGGATGGGTGATTTCGGTTTCATCCTCGGTATTGCCGGCATCGTCACGATTACCGGTTCGCTGGATTACGCGGAGGTGTTCAGCAGCGCTGAATCTATCGCGGCGCAGAATATCGAAGTGTTCAGTGGCGTGCCCTGGAATGCGATGACGGTGATTTGCATACTGTTGTTTATCGGTGCGATGGGTAAGTCAGCCCAAGCACCGTTACATGTCTGGCTGCCGGATTCGATGGAAGGTCCTACGCCTATCTCCGCCTTGATCCATGCGGCGACCATGGTCACCGCGGGCATCTTCATGGTGGCGCGCATGTCGCCGTTGTTCGAGCTCTCAACAACTGCACTGGCTGTCGTTATCGTAATTGGTTCGATCACGGCATTCTTCATGGGACTCCTCGGCATCGTACAAAACGACATCAAGCGCGTGATCGCGTATTCGACGTTGTCACAGCTCGGTTACATGACGGTGGCACTGGGTGCTTCAGCTTACAGCGCAGCGATTTTCCACCTTATGACACACGGTTTCTTCAAGGCGTTGCTGTTCCTCGCGGCAGGCTCGGTCATCATCGCGATGCATCATGAGCAGGATATTCGCAAGATGGGCGGCATCAGGAAGTACATGCCGATCACCTACT
>CAZVLT010000007.1:0-14553 GCA_964628105.1 uncultured Woeseiaceae bacterium
TAGCCGATGCCGAAGCGTTTCGCTGTTGGTCCGTCGATGCCGCGATTCTTCAGGTACTCGACTGCTGCAGGCTCGTCCTTGAGGCACGACTGCCAATGTCGTGCGACCGTATCCATCAACGAAAACAGATCATCGTAGCGGCGCGCAGGCTCGTCGCTTTGGCTGCGCGGAACCTCGACGCCCATTGAACTCGCGAGCGCTTCAATCGCTTCGACAAAACTCATGTGGTCGAATTCCATCAGAAAACCGATCGACGTGCCATGCGCCCCGCAGCCGAAACAATGGTAAAAGCCTTTGCCGGGGCTAACCGTGAACGACGGGGTTTTCTCGTCGTGAAAAGGGCAGCAGGCTTTGAATTCACGGCCGGCTTTCTTGAGTTGCACGCGGCGGCCGACCACCTCGGCGATATCTGCTCTTGCGATCAGATCATCTATGAAGTCCTGAGGGATTAGTCCGGCCATATTTTATAAACGCTGACCGGTCTTCGCCGGGTCTAAATACTTAAAGCTTAGCTTACAGTGAGTTCAGGCGCTCTTTCACGATGGAGCCAACGGCGCCCATGTCTGCCCGGCCTGCAGCCCTGGCTTTGATCTGGCCCATGACCTTGCCCATGTCGCGGATGCTTTCGGCGCCAGTTGTCTGAATGACGTCGTTCACCATTGCAGTGAGCTCGTCCGCCGAGAGCTGCTCAGGAAGGTAATTTTCGAGGACGATGATTTCTGCACGTTCAATCGCGGAGAGGTCCTCGCGTCCACCTTTGTCGAATTGCTCAATCGAGTCACGACGCTGCTTGACCATCTTGTTGAGGATGCCAAGGATCGCCGTGTCATCGAGCTCTTCGCGCGTGTCGATTTCAACTTGCTTGATCGCGGCGAGCATGAGGCGCACCACTTTCAACCGGTCTTTATCACCGGCCTTCATGGCAGACTTCATGTCTTCTGTGATTTGGTCTTTCAGGGACATCGCGGGTAGCGTGTCTCGACTTAGTAAAGGCGCTTGCGCTTGGCTTCGTCGCGAGAAATGCGCTTCAGATGTCGCTTGACGGCCGCTGCTTTCTTGCGCTTGCGCTCCTGGGTGGGCTTCTCATAGTACTCACGACGACGAAGCTCGGTAAGGATTCCAGCCTTTTCACAGGCACGCTTGAAGCGCCGCAGGGCAGCGTCAAAATACTCGTTCTCTTTTACGCGAACACTTGGCATTGTTCAGGCATTCCGTCCAGACATAAATAAACCCGGCGCAGGGCCGGGACTGAGCCGCGTATAATAACGCCGGATTTGGCGGTTTGCAAAGGTTTGTAGAATCCCAGGTCTGCTCCCACAGTGCTTCCGGTGCGGTATCATCCGCCGCCTATGATCATTCTCGGCATCGAAACAAGCTGTGATGAGACCGGTGTGGCGCTGTTCTGCACCGATCGGGGCCTCATCGCACACGCTTTGCACAGCCAGGTGGACCTGCACGCGGTCTACGGCGGTGTGGTGCCGGAGATCGCCTCCAGGGACCATATCCGCATGCTCCTGCCGCTCATCCAGCGGGTTCTGGGTGATGCCGGGCTGACGCAGCCCGACGCAATAGCCTATACGGCCGGGCCAGGCCTGGTTGGGGCCCTTATGGTCGGCAGCGGTATGGCAAATGGCCTGGGGCTGGCCTGGCACTGCCCTGTGATTCCCGTTCACCACATGGAAGGACATCTTTTGGCGCCGATGCTCGAGGACGAGCCGCCAGACTATCCGTTCCTTGCGCTGCTAGTGTCTGGCGGTCACACGATGCTCATCTCCGTTAGAGCGCTCGGCGACTACACCTTGCTCGGCACGACTCTTGATGATGCGGTCGGCGAAGCGTTCGACAAGACAGCCAAGCTGCTCGGTCTTGGCTATCCTGGCGGACCTGCACTGGCAGCCCTGGCCGAGCAGGGTGATGATCAGGCGTATCCGCTGCCACGACCCATGCTCAACAAGCCGGGCCTGGATTTCAGTTTTAGCGGCCTGAAAACCGCGGTCATGCTAGAGGTAAAAAAGGTTGAAGCGGCAGGGGAACTCGAGCCGCATCGTGCGGACCTCGCAGCATCGTTTCAACGCGCCGCCGTGGATACTTTGATTGCCAAAACGATTCGCGCGGCGACGATGGAAAACCTGGATCGCATAGTCGTCGCTGGTGGCGTCGGTGCCAACCAATTGCTGCGAACGGAACTCGCTGAACAATTTGACGGCAGAGTTTATTACCCAAGACTTGAGTTTTGTACAGACAATGGCGCGATGATCGCCGTTGCAGGAGCGCTGCGAATGGCGGAAGCTTGCGACGCAGCCGAGATACGCGCCCAGGCGCGATGGTCGCTGGACACACTTAACGTGCCACCCGCAGTGTAGAGATACCACAGGACCCCATGGACAAGATTTTTCTCAACGAACTAAAGGTAGACACCGTCATCGGACTCTGGGAGTGGGAGCGGCGAATTCGGCAAACCGTTGTTATCGACCTGGAGATGAGTGCCGACATTGCGAAAGCGGCAGCCACTGATGATGTTGCCGATACACTTAATTACAAGTGTGTTGCCAAGCGAGTGCAGGAATTTGTGGCTGGCTCGAGTTTCAAGCTCGTTGAGACACTTGCGGAGAACATCGCGTCGATTGTTTGTGATGAGTTTGATGTGGCGTGGGTGCGAGTTCGCGTCAATAAGCCGGGCGCCATTCGCGGATCACGCGATGTCGGCGTATTGATAGAGCGGGGCGAACGGCCCGAGTAGGTCCGCGCCGTTGTAAGCGTCATGGCCACCATTTACCTCGGGCTCGGCAGCAACAAATTGCCTGAAAAAAACCTGCGACTCGGCATCGGAGAGCTGCGACGATGCTATGGCGAATTGCAAATCTCCGCCGTCTACAAGAATGCTGCGGTCGGCTTTGCCGGCGATGACTTTCTGAACGTCGTCGTTCAGTTCCGGTCAAACGATACGCCGCTAGCTATATGCAGGGAGATTGAGCTTATACATAATCTTGCAGGTCGCGAACGCACGTTAAATAAATGGGAGGCTCGTCCTCTCGATATAGATTTGCTGCTTTACAATGACCTGATCATGGATGAGCCGCCCGTGCGGGTGCCGCGCAGCGACATACTGGAATACAGCTTTGTATTGCGGCCGCTGGCCGAGTTGGCGCCGGAACTCGTGCATCCAGTGACCGGCAAATCCTTGCTTTCGCATTGGCAGAAATACGATGCGGTGAGTCATCCCCTGGAGGTTATGGACGTTGTTCTATAAAGGAGATTTCATGCGTAGTCTGCTCAGTCTGTTCGTCGTTGCCAGCCTGGCTGCTTGTGGCGGCGGTGGTGGCGGCACTGCCGCACCACAAGTCGGCACGGCGGCATGCGAAGTTGATGGTCAAAAGCAGTTTGTTCTCGACAACCTGTATGCATGGTACCTGTGGAATGACTTGTTGCCTGCGGGCATCAATATTGCGAACTATTCGACGGCGGAAGACCTGATCTTCAGGGTCACCAGGGAGTTCGGCCCGCAAGACATAAACGGAAATCCGATTGACCGGTTCAGTTTTATCAATACCATCGATGCGGATGCGCAGTTCTTTGGCGAAGGCAAGTTCGAAGGATTTGGATTCAGCTACAAGACGCTCGACCCGGCCGGCGTAGATGTTCGATTGACCCGCGTATTTGCTGCGAGTCCGGCTGCGAACGGTGGCCTGGCTCGTGGACAGCAGATTTTGACCCTGAATACACGAACCATCGCTGACATCAACGCCAATGAGGGCATTAGCGCTTTCTTCGATGCCAACGATACCGTCGCCTTCGAAATGCAACCAGTGGTCGGCGCTTCGTTCACTTCAAACATTACAAAAGGCATTGTTACCATCGACCCGGTGCCGAGAACGCGCATCATCCCGAACGCGGTCGGCGGTAATGTCGGCTACATGCAGCTGTCTACGTTCATCAGTACGGCGGACCCAGAGTTTGTGACCGTTTTTGGTAATTTCTTCGCTGCGAATGTCGATGATGTCATCATCGATCTTCGCTACAACGGTGGAGGACTGGTGAGTACGGCTGAGTTGCTCGGCGACTTTCTTGGTGGTCTAGCGAATTTTGGGCTGCCTTTTTCTCATACGCAATTCAACGAAGATCGCTCGGCTGATTTCGACAGCACCGAAAATTTTGAGACACCACCTGGCACAACAATCAACCTGTCGAGGCTGGTCATTATCGCGACGCGAGGCACAGCGTCGGCCAGTGAACTGGTAATTAATAGTATGGAACCGTACGTGGATGTTTTAATTGTCGGCGATCGCACGTTTGGCAAACCGGTCGGCCAGATCGGGCTCGATTTTTGCGACAAGCGCATGCGACCGACTGCGTTTGAAACAGTCAACGCCAATTTCGAGGGCGACTACTTCAGTGGCTTGCCGGCTGACTGCGCGGCACCGGACGACCTGAATATTGAGGTCGGCATCGATGCTGATCCCAACATCATTGCGGCAATGAGCTACCTGAATACGGGTGCGTGCCCGGTCGCCACATCGCCAGGTGGGCAATTCAAAGTAAGCACCGAGCTTGATGCGCGGCAGTCCGACAGGCGTGGACCGCCTGAGCGCGAATACCTGGACGCGTACTAATTACCAGCCAATCGATCGGCCGCCATCCACTGCAATTACCTGGCCTGTGACATAGACGGCATCGCGAAGCAGGTACATCACGCACGCGGCAATGTCTTGTGGGTCGCCAGCGCGTTGTAGCGGAACTTGCTGCAGTATCGATTGTTGTACCGACTCCGTCATGCCGTCTTCGGGCCAGAGAATTGCTCCGGGCGACACCCCGTTCACCCTCACATCCGGCGCAAGATCTTTCGCCAATGACCGTGTCAGCATCGCGAGCCCGGCCTTGGCGGGGCCGTAAACAGCATGGTCTCGCAACGGGCGTTGCGAATGTATGTCGACAATATTGATTATTGCACCGCCGTTCTTTCGCAATTGCGGTGCTGCCGCTTGCGACAGAAACAGCGGCGCCTTGAGATTACTGCCGAGTAGTTCATCCCAATGTTCTTCGGTGATGCTGCCGACCGGCGTGGCGTAAAACCTCGATGCGTTGTTCACCAGCCCATCCAGGCGGCCACCCCAGGAAACAACCGAATCGATCAGTCCGGGCAGGTCGGCAATAACTTGCAGGTCGGCCTGAATCGTCATCGCCGAGTTTTCGCGAACCCGGTTGAGACCCGCTGCCAGCTGCTCTGCATCGTCGGCGGAGCTACCGTAGTGAATGGCGACACGCGCGCCGTTCTCGTGCAGGCATGTCACAATGGCCGCGCCTATGCGCCGGGCAGCGCCGGTGACAAGTATGACTTTGTTGTCGAGTGTCTGTTGTGGCATGGGATCATTCTTAAAGGCTTTGTCGCACACATGCAATACGAACAGACACCTTTACTACCAATTCCAGATACAGCCAGTGCCGAGCATAGTGCTCGCGTGGCCGATCATATTCGTGACAGTATTCGCGCGGCTGGCGGACAAATCAGTTTTGCCGAGTTTATGCACGCGGCCCTGTACGCGCCCGAGCTGGGATACTACAACGCCGGCTCAACCAAATTTGGTGCTGCCGGTGATTTCATCACTGCACCCGAAGTCTCATCGGTATTCGGCAACGTAGTCGCGCGCCAGTGCGCGGAAGTGCTTGCGACCGTCGAAGGAGGTGCCGTACTGGAGTTTGGCGCGGGTAGTGGCAAGCTTGCCGCCGATATGCTGCAAGCGTTGGACCGTTTGGACGCCTTGCCGGTGACGTACAGCATCCTGGAAGTTTCAGCGGATTTACAGCAGCGCCAGGAATCGTTTCTTCAGAGCCAGGTTCCGCAACTTGCAGAGAAAGTTAGCTGGCTGGCTAACATGCCGGCAAATCATCGGGGCGTCATCATTGCCAATGAGGTGCTTGATGCGCTGCCGGTCGAGCGCTTTGTGCGTCGTGATGCCGGAATATTCCAGCTCTGCGTCGAGTTTCAGAATGACAAATTTGTACAGGCCGAGCGTCCGGCACCCGCATTGGTCGAAGCAGCCGTCGTGGAGATCGAAGCACAGCAGGGTCACGCGTTCGCCGACGGCTTCGTTTCTGAAGTGTCGCTCGCTGTGCCGGCCTGGATCGCCGATGTCGGCAACTGTTTGCAGCAGGGTGTCGCGTTTCTCTTCGACTACGGCGTGTCGCGTCGCGAGTATTACTCCGCAGATCGATCGGATGGCTGGTTGCGCTGCCATTTCCGACATCACGCGCACAACGACCCGTATATCTATCCAGGTATTCAGGACCTCACGGCCTGGGTTGACTTTTCAGCCGTGGCCGGCGCCGCCGTTGAAAGCGGTATGGACATAGTCGGCTATCAAACACAGTCGCAATTCCTGATGGGAGGCGGGTTGGATATCGAGATGCGGGATTTCGCGAAGCTGCCCCTGGCGGACCAGGTGAAATTGTCGGGGCAGGTCAAAACACTTACTCTCCCGGGTGAAATGGGCGAAAACTTCAAATGCATTGCACTGGGGCGTGGCGACGTCGCTACACCGTCAGCGTTTCAATACGCTGACAGGACACGAACTCTTTGACCTTAATACAAGTCGTCATTCTTGCCATTGTTCAGGGTCTCACTGAGTTTCTACCTGTTTCGAGCTCCGGCCACCTGGTTCTGGTGCCGTATCTGTTTGCGTGGGCCGACCAGGGGCTCGCGTTTGATGTAGCCGTGCATTTCGGGTCCCTGGCGGCCGTTTGCATCTACTTTCGGAAGGACATGGCCTCGATTCTGGCAGGCGGGATGCGGCTTCTGGGCGACAACATCACAACGCCCGAGTCGCGGCTGGCGCAGGCGATAGCGCTCGGCACGGTTCCCGCCGCACTGGCCGGCCTGCTGTTTGCATCCTGGATCGAGGCAAATCTCAGGGACCCCCTGGTGATCGTGTACACGCTGTCGGGCTTCGGCATTTTGATGGCAATTGCGGACCGAGTTGGCCGCCGCGAACGAAATATTTCGGGCGTCGGATTTCGTGACGCGGTCATCATAGGGTTTGCGCAGGCGTTGTCGTTGGTGCCGGGAACATCTCGCTCTGGCGTGACCATCACGGCCGCACGTTTCCTTGGGTTCGGACGTCAGGACGCCGCTCGCTTCTCGTTTCTCCTGTCCGCCCCGGTGATCTTTCTGGCCGCCATGTACAAGCTTGTCGCCCTGATCCTGGGCGATGCGGCGGTCGCATGGGGACAACTTGGCCTTGGCGCGTTACTTGCGTGCGTGATTGCATACCTTAGTATTGAATTCTTCATGCGGTTTGTGACCCGAATCGGGTTAGCGCCGTTCGCGATTTACAGGTTGATACTGGCTGCTTTCATTCTTTATGTCCTGGCTTAGAGCTGCAATTTTCTTGTTACTGGCTGGTCCCGCGTTGGCCGCTCAGGGCTACGTCATTGGCGCGGGAGTTGAATCGGATTCCGCAGAAGGGCTCGCAGCATCTCTCATCGGCGAGTTGCAGGTTGCGGACAAGACCTGGCTGTCCGGGACGCTGGCGAAAAGTACGACGAAGCTGCCGCGTGACATTGAACTCAACACGATCTTTGGCGATATCGGCATCGATCACTGGTTCGAGCCTGTGGGGATCAACGCCTCGATCTCCTATTCGGGCGACCGTGACATCCTCGATTCGGTAAATTTTCGCGCGTCATTTTATTGGAGGACCGCGAAAGTGACAATATCCGCTGACGCGAACTATCGGGATTTCGAGCTCGACTTTCCTGCCACGGATTTTCGGCCTGCGCGCACAATCGAATTTCATGCGAATGGGCTCGGGCTTAGCACGAAGTTCGAATTATCGGACAAAGTGGACTTTAGCTTTTACGGGATGAATTACGACTATGACGTGAATTTTCGAACTGCCGAAAATGACAGGATTCTTGAGTTCCTGTCCGCGTCGCGCCTCAGTTTGCTCAACAGTCTAGTCGACTATCGCGCGGGCGCTTCTTTCGGGCTGGATGTCGGAGACCGACGCTGGCAGCTGGATCTTGCAACACGGCAAGGCGAGGCGGATCAGGAAAAGACGAAATCAGCAACGATTCGTTTTATTACGCCGTTGGGTCAGAGCAGGGACGTCGAGTTTGGGCTGGGTATCGACGACTCGGAGCTCTACGGCAACATCACTTTCTTGTCGGTGTTCCTGTATTTCTACGGCGGCAACTAAGCGGTTTTCTGATACTCACGTACCGCCTTGCGCCGCGCGCTTCTGATGGCTGCCGGAATTTTCGAGCCCTCGTGCTGTTCGGCGATCGCGCCGGAGTCTATTTGTGATGCGGCGGCGAATGCACCGCGCAGGTAATCGGCCTGTGCGTAATGACGGTCATCCAGACCCTTGCGGCCCCGCGCATCGGCTTCGCACGCCAACAGGAATTGTTCAAATCGTTCCGGGCGCCGAAACGCATCGGTTTTCTCGAGGACCTTAACGATAGTCTGGTCGCGTAGCTCCAGCGCTCGATGACAATGCGTGTGAAATTCCGCGACGATTAGAGCAAGGTCACGTGCAGCCTTGGGCACTGGCAGGCGGTCCGCCATCTTACGAATCAATTTGCAGCTGCGAACTTCATGACCAGGATGGCTGGGCAACTTGTTCTTCGGTGTCGTCCCCTTGCCCAGATCGTGAGTCAGCGCGGCAAATCGTACCTCGAGGTCACAACTGAGCAACTCAGACAGGTCGAGAACCATCAAAGTGTGTACGCCCGTATCGATCTCCGGATGCCACTTTTCGGGTTGCGGTACGCCGAACAGCGCATTCACTTCGGGAAACAGGACTTTGAGCGCGCCACATTCACGTAACACTTCGAAGTAAACGCGAATATCCGATCCGCAGAGTGCTTCCTCAGTTTCCTTCCAGACACGATCAGGAACCAATGCGTCGACTTCGCCATTCGCAACCATACTTTTCATCATTGCGAGGGTTTCCGCGGCGATCTTGAAGTCCAGGTGATGGAAGCGTGCAGCGAATTTGGCGACTCGCAGAATTCTGACTGGGTCCTCCGAAAAAGCGTCAGAAACATGTCGCAAGATGCGATTGTCGATGTCCGCCTTTCCGCCATGAGGATCGATGAGTGTGCCGTCCGCGTCCTTGGCGATCGCGTTTATCGTCAGGTCGCGACGCATCAGATCGTCTTCGATCGAGACCTCCGGTGAGAAGTCGAATGCGAAACCGTGGTAGCCAGGTGCTGTCTTGCGTTCGGTTCTCGCCAGCGCATACTCCTCAGCGGTTTCCGGATGCAGGAAAACCGGAAAATCCTTGCCAACCTGTCTATAGCCCGCGGCGAGCATTTCATCGGGCGTTGCTCCCACGACGCACCAATCCCGCTCTACTTGCGGGATATCCAACTGTTCATCACGAACAGCGCCACCAACGAGATACAACTGCATCGGGCAATAGTAACCGACATTATTGGTTGACGTTTCGGTCACCGAGCCTTCAGAGTAAAAGAATGGTGAGAATTCTGTTCCTGATGATTTTCATTGCACCGTTGGGTGGCTGCTACTACATGCAGGCTGCCGCGGGTCAGTGGGAGGTGATTCGAAATCGCGAGTCTGTGGCCGACGTTATTAACGATGCTGACACACCGTCGGAACTCGTCGAGCGCCTCCGCATTGTTGACGCCGCCAGAGATTATTCGATAGAGCAGCTCGGCCTACCGGATAACAAGAGCTATCGCAGTTACACGGATCTAGAGCGCGACTTCGTTGTATGGAACGTTTTTGCCGCCCCAGAGTTTTCACTACAGCCGAAACGGTGGTGTTTTCCTGTTGCTGGTTGCGTCAGCTACCGAGGTTATTTCAAGAAGGAAAGCGCGATCAGGGAATCGGAGCGCCTCGCCGACAAGGGATTCGATGTTGCGGTCGGTGGTGTGGTTGCGTATTCAACACTCGGAAAATTCAGCGATCCATTGTTGAACACGATGATGCGTTGGGACGACGTCCGACTGGTTGCCGTACTTTTCCACGAGCTGGCGCACCAGGTGGTTTACGTCAAAGGCGACTCCGGCTTCAACGAGTCGTTCGCGACAGCGGTTGAGGAGTATGGGGTCAGACGCTGGCTTGAGTCCCGCGGGCAGGGGGATGACTATGTCGCGTATAAGAATGATCGCGAGTTGCAGCAGCGTCTGATGGCGCTCGTCGCGACAGCTCGAGACACGTTGCGGCCCATTTACGCATCGAACATCGAAGAGAGTGACAAGAAGATTCTCAAGCGCAAGCGGCTGGAGCATCTGGCCCGTGATATTGGCGCAGAACTCGAACGTAGCGGTCGCGATCCGAAGGGCTGGCTTACTGGAGAGTTAAACAATGCTCGATTGGTATCAATGACGTTATACGAAGGGCGGCTGCCTGCATTCAAAGCCCTGCTTCGAAATTGTGCCCAGGACATTCAATGTTTCTATAGTGAAGCCATGGCGCTGGCCGAGTTGCCAAGACAGGAACGCGATCAGCGCCTCGACGCGCTGGCGAACTAACCATTGTGTGAACTTGCTCTACCAGTTCACCCAAGGTGAGCGCTAAACTGTCGATAACACCAAATCCATCGATCAGACAGGCATGCGGAGAAAGAAATGGCTATTTTCAGGAAATCAGAAGAGGACGATACGCCGGAGATAGCGTCGGAGCCGAGAATCGGGCAGGCGCGGCCGGTACGGTCCAAAAATGTATCGGTCATCGGGCCGACACTGGTGTTCAAGGGCGAGCTGTCAGCAGACGAAGACTTGATCATTGAAGGCCAGATCGAGGGCACGATTGCCCATCACCAGAAGCATCTGACGGTAGGTAGACAAGGCCGGGTCCAGGCAGACATCCATGCCAGCTCTGTCATCATCCTGGGAAAGCTCGTCGGTAACATCCACAGTGAAGGTATGGTGTCGCTCGCCAAGGGCGCAAATGTCAAAGGCGACATTTTCTGTGCCCGTATCGTCATGGAGGATGGTGCAAGATTCAAAGGCAAAATCGACATGGGAAAACAGCCGAACGTCAAGCTGGTGCCGCAAGAACCTCAGAAGGTCGAACCCGCCGCACCGAAGAAACCCCGCGCGGTGCCCGACGATAAATGAATGAGTCTGGCCGGTAGCGGCCTTAGCGCACAGCCACTTGTCGCGCCTGCTGTGATGCTTGAACCAGCAACAATTCGTCCGAGACACGACGCATCTTGCCGGTCATGCGCCAGTGGAAGATTGCCTGTGCGGCAAGTACACGCTTCACGTACTTGCGCGTTTCAGTAAACGGTATATTTTCTATCCAGATGCGCGCATCTATGGTCCCGTTCTCGGGCAACCATCGATCAACGCGGTGCGGGCCGGCGTTGTACGCGGCCGTCGCCAATACCCGATTGCCGCTATAGCGCTCCGCCATCTGGCCCAGGTAGCTTGTACCCAGGCGAATGTTACTTACCGGGTTGGTGAGCGTGCTGAGGCCCGAGTAAGGCAGGTTAATTGTTTTCGCTACCCGGCGACCGGTCGCCGGCATCAACTGCATCAGTCCGATTGCACCCGCACTCGAACGAGCATCCCGCATAAAGAGGCTTTCGCTGCGAGCGATGCCATACGCCCAGGTTGGTGCGATGCTCGCAAGTGCTGAAGATTGCTCAAATGTCTTCTTGTAAGGCAATGGATAACGCAATGACAAATCGTCGTATTCACCGAGGCTTGCGGCAGTGGATATCGCCCTTGAATGCCAGCCCCACCGACCGGCAAGAATAGCCGCTTGTATTTTATCCTCGTCAGAGAAGAAGCGCGTAACCGCATCCCACTCAGAACGGCCGCGCCCGTCCTGTCCAACGAGAAAAAGTTCGCGCGCGCGGATGATATCTTGACGAACGGCAAGTGCAGCGATCGCCGTTTCGTCCGCGACAAGTTGCGCATTGTCCAGCTCGTAGTCGTTGCCTAATTCATCGGCAGCCAGAAAACCGTAGTAGCTGCGCTCAAGGCTCAGCTCTTCGAGGTCGGCGTTCGCGGCCAGTACCTGTCCCAAGCGTTGCATGGCGACCGCCCGCCAGTAACGCGATTCTTCCGTTCCACGTTCAGCGTCGGACATCATGGCGATGTCCGAGAGCAGGTTGATCCACTCAGAATTGCGCAGGCTCAAGCGAGCGCGCCAGCGCAGCACTTCGTCGTTTTGTGCTGCCGGGGCCAGTTTTTCAAGCAGGTCATACGCGCCCGGCAAGCCGTCGCGTGCGGCCCACAATGCGATGTGCCGTTTCGTGCGAAGTTTCTGTGCTTCCAAGAATTTGTGTTGCTTCGATACGCGACTCCAGAGCCTGAGCGCGATTTCGGGGTCACGGTAGGTGAGACGCTGCGCAGCGTAAACAAGTTGATCGCGTAATGCTTCGCTGCCACTGCGGCGATGCTTGCTGCGCAGAAAATCCTCGGGATGTTCGTGGGCTTTCAGCCATTGCGAAGCTTGCTCGACGTGCTGCGGGTCGATTTCTTTTGCCAGCCATTGCGCAAGCGTGAAATTGTGCTCCTTGACGGCGAGTTGGTAGCGACGTCGATACTCGACCGGCCCAAGCAATTTATTGTCGGCAAGGTACTCGAAAACCGGGTCGCACTCGCTTACCTGGCTCGTGCCGACCAGCCACAGATCGATCGCGCGCTTGCGCACACGCAGGGTCCGCCCTGCCTCCAGTTCTGCCCGCAGTGCCAGGCAATCGAGCTTCGCAAAATCCTGGCCCTGGTAAAACTGTTCATAAATACGCAGGTAACCAGCCAGATCGCCGTTGCGGACGAGATTCAGCGAATGGCGGTAGCGTAACTCGCGTGCAGGGCGCAGCGTGCCGTATTTCTGCAAAAAGGATTCAACCTCTGCTGTTGGGGTTTTCTCGATGTTTGCACGCAGCCTGGTTGCCTGCAGGTCAGGCCACAGGACGTACTGCCGCAGCAGTTTTTGGTCCGCAGGTGGGAGATTGTCAACCGCGCTCCAGTCACCGCGTTCGACCGCGGCATATACACGATTAAATATTTCGCGCTGCTGCTCAACACCTGATCCTAGCGCCGGCGGCGTCACAATTAAGGTGAAAAACAGGATCCCGGCGGCAACCAGGACACGACTGGAAGCGAACAGACTGGTCATCGATCAAACGCGAACCTCAACAAGAAGCTCATATTTTATCGAATCTGCAGCATAAGCGCCCTGTCACCACGTCGCACATTCAGGAATAAAATTCGTTGATTTAGAGCGGCTTGTCTAAGGTCCTGTAAATTCCGGACCCGTACACGATTGACGCGCGTGATGAGATCACCGGACAGCAATCCGCGCTGAGCGGCCGGGCTGCCTTCCTGGACCTCACCGATCTCAACGCCGTCGTCACTGGCGGTAGACGCCACGGCAAACACCGAGCCAGCCAGTCCGGGGTGTATCTCTTCCCCAAGAAGTATTTGATTCTGTGCCCGGCCCAACTCGGCTCTTGTCGAAAGTGTCTTGTTGTCACGTACGTACTTGATCCGGACTTCGTCACCTGAGCGCAGTAACCCGATCCGGTTTCTGAGCTCAGACGCGCCGTCGACCTTCTTGTCATTGACCTCGACAATAATGTCGCCCACCTGAAGGCCTGCTTCCTCGGCTGCGGACTTCGCCTGAATAACCGTGATCAGGGCGCCGCTCTCGATATCGTTGCCTAACGCCTCTGCAGCTGCGGCGTCGATCGTCTGAATATTCACGCCCAGCAGACCACGACGTATTTCCCCGAAGTCGAGGATCTGCCGCATGATGGAGCTGGCAATTTCCGTTGGCACAGCAAATCCGATGCCGACGTTGCCGCCGGAGCGGCTAATAATCGCCGAATTGATGCCGATCAGCTCGCCACTCATGTTCACCAGGGCGCCGCCGGAGTTGCCAGGGTTAATCGATGCATCGGTCTGGATAAAATCTTCGTAGGCATCGCGGCTGATGCCGGTCCGCCCCAGCGCGCTGATGATGCCCGAGGTGACGGTATGACCCAATCCGAACGGGTTGCCAATCGCAATAACAAAATCACCGACGCGCGCGCCGGTCGAATCGCCGATGGGCATTTCGGTCAGGCCATCGGCCTCGACCTTGATTACGGCGATATCAGTAGCAGGATCAGAGCCGACCAATTCAGCATCCAGTATCGTGCCGTCGATTAGCGAGATCCGGATTGTATCGGCATCCCCAACGACGTGATGATTTGTCAGTATGTAGCCGCGGTCGGCATCGACGATAACCCCTGAGCCGGCGCTGGCAACCTCCTGCGCGCCGCCCGGAATGTCCGGTATTCCGAAGAAGCGGCGAAAAGCGTCATCACCAAAGGGATTGCGGCGCGATACGGTCTGGCTGACCCGAATATTGACCACGGCCGGCGACACCTCTTCAACCAACGGTGCGAGGCTTGTAACGGGCTCGCCCTTTACGGTTTGCGGCAGCGCAGCCTGGGTGGGCACCATAGACAACAGCACCAGTAACACGGTCGCTGTGGTCAGTCGTGTAGTCGTCATCATTCGCGGCCTCAATCAATGCTCCGAATAGTGTTCAGTATACGGTCACGGTGCTGAATCAACCGTGAATATGAA
>CAZVLT010000007.1:14653-27005 GCA_964628105.1 uncultured Woeseiaceae bacterium
AATACGAAACCTACAGATAATTATAGGCTTTTACAAAGATGCCCGGACGTGACTTTTGGTCGCGTCCGAGCAAGAGCCATGTGTCGTTGTCAGGCTGCCTCAACGGATATCCGTCGCGCCTGAATCTCCGGGAGCTTCGGAATGGTCACTTCGAGTATACCGTTGCGGGTCTTGGCCGTAATACCCTCAGCGTCCGCTGTGTCGGGCAACGTGAAGCGACGCAGGAAACGGCCGGTCGCGCGTTCAATGCGTTGCGTGCCGGTATCTTCCTTGCGCTCCTCGGCACGACGTTCGCCGGATACGCTTAGGACGCCATTGTCCATCGATACATCAATATCCGCGTTATCCACACCGGGTACATCAGCGCGCAACAGGAACGCATCCTGTTCTTCGATAATATCGACAGCGGGTACCCAACGGGTACCGGCAGTGCCGTTTGCGATGCGGTTAAGGTCGCGGTTTATCAGGTCTACAAAAGGCCAGGGTTCATAACGAGCGATTCTCATGAGTTTCTCCAAAAGTGCAAATTGATTGTGTCAATGAATGCTAAAATAAGGGCGAAAAAACGCATTTCAAGGCACTTTTTTAAGCAAAAACACTCACTTTTGCGCACTTTTGAAAGCACAATAGCGCCGTATTCGTTGCCACAATATGTAGTGGATTAAAAATTTAACGAAAGTGCCATTTTTTTTCGTCTATATTTAAAGGACTTACTCGCGAAGGTTTCATAAACGATTGATTTAATATGAAAAATACCCTAGGGAGAAAAACTCAAAAACGCTTGACAGAAGTGCGTTACGGGCATAATCTTGATGGTGATCAGACACTATATCTTGTGTCTATTCAACGAGGAAAAAGAGACCGGTAACGGTACTCGCCGCGCGTTTTCTGGCCGCCGGCGAGCGGGGTACTTTTCCCTCACGAAAAGCTCGTCACAATAACATTTTTTGGGGTCTCCGCAGGGAGTTCAGGGGAGTAAAAAGGCAATGAAGTCTGCCGTCGATCTGGATACGCACACGGTCACAGACATTGAATTTCAACCCACATCCCTGGACATCTGGGATGCGAAATATCGACTGACAGCCAAAGATGGTTCGAAGATCGACGAGAGTATCGACGATACCTACGCCCGTGTGGCTCGTGCTATCGCTGATGTGGAAGTTGAATCCAAGCGCGAACAATATTTCAAGGAATTCACCTGGGCGTTGCGCTCGGGAGCGATTCCGGCTGGTCGTATCATTTCGAATGCGGGAGCGCAGCAGCACAAGCCCGCGACGTCGACGATCAACTGCACCGTGTCGGGTACCGTTGAGGACTCTATGGACAACATCCTCAACAAGGTGCATGAGGCTGGCCTGACACTCAAAGCCGGCTGCGGAATCGGCTATGAATTTTCAACGCTGCGGCCCAAAGGCGCCTTCGTAACAGGGGCTGGCGCCTACACGTCGGGTCCTCTGTCGTTCATGGATATCTACGACAAGATGTGTTTCACCGTGTCGTCTGCTGGCGGTCGGCGCGGTGCGCAAATGGGCACGTTCGATGTAGGCCATCCCGATATTATGGAGTTCATACGTGCCAAGCGCGAGGACGGCCGTTTGCGGCAGTTCAACCTGTCGCTGCTCATCACCGATGAGTTCATGCAGGCGGTCATCAACGAAGACGACTGGAAACTGGCGTTTCCGACGACGGCTAAGGAAGTCGAAGCGGACGACCTCGATATCTCGGACGGCACGCAGTTCGTCTGGCGCGACTGGCCGGAGCCAGGCAACTACGTCACGAATAGCGAAGGTCTCGTTGCCTGCAAGATTTACAAGACTCTCCCGGCGCGTCGCGTCTGGGACATCATCATGGCCTCGACCTACGACTTTGCGGAGCCTGGCTTTGTGTTGATCGACAAGGTCAACGAGATGAACAACAACTGGTTCTGCGAGAACATCCGCGCAACCAACCCTTGTGGCGAGCAGCCGCTGCCGCCATACGGTTCGTGTCTGCTGGGTTCGATCAATCTGACGCGTTTTGTCGTCAAGCCGTTTACCGATAAGGCCAGTTTTGACTGGGATAACTTCCGCAAGGTCGTGAAACTGTTCACGCGCATGCTCGACAATGTCGTCGAGATCAATGGCTTGCCGCTGCCACAGCAACGCAACGAGATTCAGAGAAAGCGCCGCCACGGCATGGGATTTCTGGGGCTCGGTTCAACGATTACGATGTTGCGTATGAAATACGGCGAACAGGCGGCTGTCGAGTTCACCGAAGAAGTCGCACGGCAGTTGGCGCTGGCCGGCTGGGAAGAAGGCCTGGAATTGGCGCAGGAAAAAGGCCCGGCACCGATCATGAACGAGACCTTCGAAGTCACAGAGGAAATGTTGCGCCGGCGTCCGGAGATGATAGCGGATAGCTACCAGGTGGGTGACAAGGTGCCCGGCCGTATCTTGCACGCGCGCTACAGCCGCTATATGCAGCGTGTAGCGGCAGAGGCGCCGGAACTGGTTGAGAAGCTTGCCAAGGTTGGCGCACGCTTCACCCATCACAGCTCCATCGCGCCAACGGGTACGATTGCGCTGTCACTCGCGAACAACGCCAGCAACGGAATCGAACCCAGCTTTGCGCACCATTACTTTCGCAATGTTATTCGCCAGGGCAAGAAGACCAAGGAAAAAGTAGACGTCTATTCGTTCGAGTTGCTCGCTTACCGCGACAACATTGACGCCGAGGCGATGCCGCCGGGAGTCACGGAAGAGGACACCGACAAATCCCTCCCTGACTACTTCATTACTGCCGATGAGGTGTCCCCGACGCAGCATGTGGATATCCAGGCGGCGGCGCAGAAGTGGATTGATTCGTCGATCTCAAAAACCGCTAACGTCCCGACCGACTTTGCGTACGACGAGTTCAAGGATATATATTTGTATGCGTACGAGCAGGGCCTGAAGGGATGCACCACGTTTCGCTTCAACCCAGAGGCGTTCCAGGGCGTGCTGGTCAAGGAAAAAGACCTCAAGAATACACTTTACACATTCACGCTCGATGACGGTTCTACCGTTGACCTGAAAGGCGATGAGGAGATCGAGTACGACGGTGAAGTTCATACAGCAGCCAATTTGTTCGATGCCTTGAAAGAAGGCTACTACGGAAAGTTCTAGATGATAAAAGTTGACAAGAAAATCGTCGGCTACGCAGTCAAAAGTCTTGCGTCCGAAGAAAAAGAGGCCAAGCGAGAATTCAAGCGTGAGGGTGGCGGAGGCGATCGCGCCGAAGTCATTCGCATGCACGAGAAACTCGAGCGCCCGGAAGTTCTCATTGGCTCAACGTACAAGGTCAAGACCCCCGTCTCGGACCACGCGATGTACGTCACGATCAATGACATTATTCTCAATGAAGGAACGGAGTACGAGAAACGCCGCCCGTTCGAGATTTTCATTAACTCGAAGAACCTTGATCACTACCAGTGGATTGTCGCGTTGACGCGCATCATATCCGCCGTCTTTCGCAAAGGCGGCGACGTTACGTTCCTCGTTGAGGAACTCAAAGCCGTTTTTGATCCACGTGGCGGCTACTGGCAGCCGGGCGGCAGGTTCATGCCGTCGATTATCGCGGAGCTCGGGCATGTCATCGAGAAGCACCTGATCATGATCGGACTTCTGGTCGTGCCCGAACTCAATGAACGGCAGAAGCAGTTGATCGCTGAAAAACGTGCCGAGTTCGAAGAGTCGAAGAAGCAGCGCGACGCCTTCTCGGTCAGCGACTTCCCCGAAGGAGCTCAGCTCTGCAACAAGTGCAGCACAGCCGCTGTCGTTACTTTGGACGGGTGCATGACCTGCCTCTCCTGCGGCGACTCCAAGTGCGGCTGAGCTGAGAGCACTCCAGACGGCACGATACGTCGTTAGGCAAAACGCGAAATCTGCTCACGTACTACCACGTACGCTGCGCGATTTCGCGTTTTACCTGCCTTTTATCGCACTCGCCTGTAGCGCTCTCAGCAGCCGGCCAAGGCTGCTCGACAGCCTTTGATCTGTTAGATTGCGCTCGTGACCATATCGATCCCTGATTTCTCCAAGACGTATGTCGTCGTAGCCGGCGACGTGATGCTCGATCGCTACATGTTTGGTACGACCAGCCGCATTTCGCCAGAGGCGCCGGTGCCCGTGGTGCACATCCACGAAACGGACGACAGGCCTGGTGGGGCGGCCAACGTAGCCGTCAACCTTGCAAGTCTGGGTGTCAGCACGCGGCTCCTCGGCGTCGTAGGCCAGGATGCGGCTGCGGATTCATTGCAGGAAATCATGAAGGCACGTGGCATCCGCTGCGAATTCCAGCGTGTGGATGACAGGCCGACGGTTACCAAGACACGAGTCCAAAGCCGGGGACAGCAACTGGTCAGACTGGACCAGGAAAACGCATCGGCGATGCCGGGCGGCGCGATGACCAGCGCCCTCAAGAAAGCCATCGATGGTGCGGGTGCCGTCGTCCTGTCCGACTACGGCAAGGGCACCCTGAGCGATATCGCTGCGATGATCAATCTATGCAGGGATGCGGACCTGACCGTGTTGGTCGACCCAAAGGGTTCTGACTTTACCCAGTATTGCGGCGCGTCAGTCATCACACCGAATCAGGCTGAGTTCGAGTCCGTCGTCGGTGCTTGCACGACTGATGAAGAGTTGGTCGACAAAGCGCAGGTGATGATCGATGAGCTGAGACTGGATGCATTGCTGATTACGCGCAGTGAGAAGGGCATGTTGCTGGTTGAAGCGGACGCGTCCCCCGTGTTTCTGTCGACACAGGCACGCGAGGTTTTCGATGTGACAGGTGCCGGCGATACGGTCATCGCGACCCTCGCGGGGGTGCTGGCCAGCGGTGAGGATCTGGCATCTGCGGCAGCCCTCGCGAACATTGCGGCAGGACTGGTGGTTCGTAAAATCGGCGTCGCGTCTGTTACGCCGGGTGAAATCAACGCCTCGCTGCACCAGCGCGGACAGGGCGGTCGCGGTCTCGTTGGGCGTTCTGAGCTCAAGGGGATGGTCGCCGAGTCGCACGAGCGAAATGAGCGCGTGGTCATGACCAACGGTTGTTTCGACGTGTTGCACGCCGGGCATGTTGCATATCTTGAAGAAGCAAAAAGCATCGGTGACCGACTCATCGTCGCGGTTAACGACGACGACTCGGTGCGCCGGCTAAAGGGCGAATCACGGCCCATCAACATGCTTGAGGATCGTTTGCTTGTTCTCGCCGGCCTCGCGGCAGTCGACTGGGTTGTGTCGTTTGCGGATGACACGCCCGCAGAGTTGATTGCGGACGTTCTTCCCGATGTTCTCGTCAAAGGCGGCGACTACGAGCCCGAGGAAATTGCTGGCGCGAAAAGCGTGTTGAAAAACGGCGGAGAGATTCGTATTCTCGCGTACCGCGAGGGGCAGTCGTCGAGCCGCATCATCGACAAGCTCGGTGACTGATGCATGAAGTTCTGATACTTCCATGCGCATACTTTACAACCTGCTTACTTATCTGCTGCTGATACCTTTCGGTTGCTACTGGATTATCCGCGGTCTTGGCAATCGCACCTATTTCGATCGGTTAGGCCAGCGTTTTGGATTCGGCTTTCCGCCCGTTGGTGGTTGTATTTGGGTCCATGCGGTCTCCGTCGGTGAGGTGCAGGCGGCGGTGCCGCTGATACGCTCGCTCGCAAAACGATTCCCTAACCAGAGACTGCTAATAACGACGGTTACACCGACTGGAGCTGCTCGCGTCAAGGCATTGTTCGGCGATACCGTTCAGCACTGCTACATACCGTTCGAGTTTCCCAATGCGGTCAACAGTTTCTTTTCTGCTGTACGCCCGGAAGCGGCGATGATCATGGAAACCGAGATCTGGCCGAACCTTTATCGGGGATGCGGAATTCGCAAAATTCCGCTGATTCTTGTAAGCGCCAGAATCTCGCCCAAGTCGGTGCCCGGATATCGGAAATTACTACCGCTTATTCGCGAGACCCTGTCGCACGGCATCATCATTGCGGCGCAAAGTCAGGTAGATGCCGACAGGTTCCTGGCGTTGGGCGCGAGCTCGGTGCGTACCTGGGTGACCGGAAATATCAAGTTTGATGTTGAACTGGATCCAGACATCACGCGGCAAGGCGAGCTATTGCGCAGCGATTTGTTCGGTGAGAGGCCTGTCTGGATTGCCGCCAGTACGCATAATGGCGAAGAACAGCAAGTGCTCGAGGCCCACCGATCATTGTTAAAGCAATTCCCGGAATTGCTGTTGATCCTGGTGCCGCGACACCCGGAGAGATTCGCCGGCGTTCGTGACCTGATCGAAAGTAAGGCATTCAGTGTTATCTCGCGAACGAATGAGCAATCGTGCGATACCTCTACCGAGGTCTTCCTGGTGGACACGATGGGCGAGGTGCCACTTTTTTACGCGGCCAGCGATATCGCCTTCGTCGGCGGTAGCTTAGTGCCGATCGGCGGTCACAATCTGCTGGAACCGGCAGTCCAGGGCTTACCGATAGTCTCCGGACCTCACATGTTTAACGCGCAGGATATAGCGGACATGTTTGTCGAGCTTGGTGCGTGTCGCATAGTCGATGATTCGACACAACTGGCGGCGACCGTGGCAGAACTCATCGCCAATCCGCCGGAGGCCGAACAGCTAGGCCGAAACGGTTTGGCCGTCTTGCAAAAAAACCGCGGCGCGCTTGAGCGGCTCCTGGTATTGCTGGAGCCGCTGCTCGGCGAAAAAAAACCTTAAGAGGCCGTCGCGTCTTTCTCAGCCAATGTTTGCTCAGGCGTGGGTCGCTCCTTCAGCCATTGATCGATTTGCTCGAGGTCCTGAATTTGCAAAGACCCCGCAGCCTGTTTTAGCCGCAGAGCATTCATGATGTAGTCATAGCGACTCTGATAGAAGTTGGTGATCGCAGCGTACAAGGAGAACTGCGAGTTGAGCACTTCAACAATCGTTCGGGTGCCCACTTCATAACCAGCCTGCGTTGCTTCCAGGGCCGTTCTGCTCGATGACACGGCCTGATCGAGTGCCTTTACACGGCTGATCTCAGACAAAACTCCAAGGTAGCTGTCGCGTGCCTGGCGCTCGGTCTCTCGCGTCACGCGTTGCAGCTGTTCGCGACTTGCGCGATGCAGGAAAACAGCTTCGCGAACAAAGGAAGAGGTAGCGCCGCCAGCAAACAGCGGCACAGTCACTTGAATCTGTATCCGGTCTTGCGTGTTTGTGTCGTCAAAAAAGCTCGGAAATCCGTTCACAAACGCATCTCCGTCCTGTTTATTCTCGCTCGTGCTTGCTACGAGATCGATTGTTGGGTAATGACCGTTGCGGCGGAACGAAATCTCGTCGCGTGCGAGTTTTTCATCGAGGCGGCTGGCGACAAGATTCAGATTTTGGCTAAGTGAAAGATCGACCCAGCTTGCCTGATTATTGGGATCGGGATTCAACAGGGGAAAATCGTCGCCAGGCGCATTGAGCTCGGACACATACTCGCCGGTGATCTCGCGCAGGAACTCGCGAGCCGTCGCAAGGGACCGCTTTGCGCCGATCTCGTTTGCAACAGACTGATCGTAAGCGGCCTGAGATTCCTGAACATCGGTAATCGCGATTAGACCGACTTCGAAACGCTGCTTTGCCTGTTCCAGCTGACGAGCGATCGCATCGCGGTCCGCGTTGATGGATGTAAGGCGGTCTTCGGCGGCGAGGACGTCAAAATATCGCTGCGCGACCCGAACAATCAGATCTTGCTGTGCAGCTTCACGAACGGCTTCTGCTCTGGTGATCGTTTTGTCAGCGCGCCTGAGATTGACAATCTGGTCCCAACGAAACAAGGACTGTCTAAGTCCGATCGACCAGTTCGAACTCTTTGTGTCTTGCTCAAACGCGATCGTCTGGTTGGTGATAATCGAAAAGCTCGAACCGGACGAATCGGTTTGGGCCCAATTGCCCGTCGCTGAAATCTGTGGCATTAACACGCCGCGTGCCTGGGGCTTGGCCTCGAGGGCAGCCAGACGCCGTGCTTCTGCCTCGTGGATCTGTGGATCGCTCTGCAGAGCCTGTTGATAAATCTCAAGCAGTGACTCCGCCTGCGCTGTGCCTGACAACGCAAACAAGCCAAGGGTTAACAATAAAGCATTGATAGTTATTACTTTTTTCATTTTTTCCCGTTCCAGAGTGGGGCCGCCATGAGGCCTGAGGTGTTATAGTCTACTACATCACTATATCAGTTGGTAGATTCTGGTGTCGCACGTTAGATGCAACAACCAAGTAACTGGTTTCGCCTGTTTTAAGTTATTTTACGTCAGAATGAAAACTGCGGTGGCAACGCGCCGTTTATCAACGGCAACAGCGCAGTTTCGAACAATGTCTCGCCCTGCGAATCACTTTCCCCGGTGCGTTGCACCAGCCTGGCATGCATCGCCGGCGAATTGCCGACGACGACGAATAAGCTACCGCCGATACTCAGCGCGTCGACGAAGCGCGGGTCGAACGTTTGAATTGATCCGGTTACCGCGATCGCGTCGAACCGCCCCTCTGGCAGTTGCTGCGTGCCGTCCATCTCGACCAGGTCGACGTTGTCGATGCCACAGCCTACGAGACTTCGTTCTGCTGCTTTGAGGAAGTCACCATGAATGTCGATGCTTGTAACGCTCGCTGACAGATTCGCGAGGCACGCCGTCAGGAAACCGCTCCCAGTACCGAGCTCCAGGACGTTCTCAGCCCCTGTGAGCCGCAGTGCCTGCAGAACACGGCCCTCAATCGTCGGTGTCATCATCTTTTGGCCGTGCCCGATCGGGATTTCGGTATCGGCAAACGCCAGTGACTCAAATCCGGCTGGCACGAATTGCTCTCGCGGAACATCATTGAGCACCGTCAGGACGTCTTCATTCAAAACGTCCCAGGCTCGAGCCTGTTGTTTGACCATCTGTCGACGCGCAAAGTCTGTGTTCATACTCGTATCGCCTGTAAAATCTTGAGTTTATTGCGATTAATGTTCTTCAAAGAGCGTTTAAACGCGTTCTTTCTGCCTGTCGCCGGGCTACTCTTCGTGAATTATGGTGAATCGTCGCAGCGCGCTTACGTTGCTGGGATATGCTTGCAGTTGCTCGGTATATGTAAGGTCTTAAGACATCAAATCTCCGCACTCGGAGACACATGTTAAGTCCAATAATAACAAATGATCATCACTCACTTGGCTGTATCTGGATTCGGACTCTAAATGACTCCCGCAAACATCATTATTGCTCTAGCGTCGCTCGCCGTTCTGGCACTCGGAAGTGGCGTTGCGCTTTGGGTGTCACGTAGCAGACTCGCACGGCGAATACGCAGTCTCAATGACGAAATGCTCGAGGCATCGGGTGATGCATCGGTTGGTCGTCGGCTGACTATACCGAATGATCCAGATGCTGCGCAGATCGCGCAAACCGTCAATCGACTGTTCGACGCGCTGGGCGAACGCGATGAAAAAATACAGGGCCGAGACAGACTCTTCAAGGATCTTGCCAGAACGTTGCCCGAGGTCGTCATTATTCACGATGAAAAAATTCTCCTGGCCAATGAATCTGCCGCAAGTCTTGTCGGTTTGCAGCCGCAGCAGCTCGTTGGACGCGATATTGCCGACCTCGTGAAACCGGCTTATCGTGCGCTGTTTCGCAAGACAGTCGCCAAGCGACTGGGGGGCGAGGACGCACCGCGCCGCATCGAGATCCAGCTGATAAATGGTGATCAGGCGGGACTTTGGGTCGAGGCGCAAAGTTCGAACATTGAATTTCGCGGTAACAACGCGATCCTTACCGTCGCGCGGGATGTCAGCCATCGCAAGAGTCTTGAGGTGTCCTTGTCGCGCAGCAAGCGCCAGGCGCAGTACACCCTGGAGTCCATTTCTGAAGGCGTGATTACGACTGACAATGACGGTCGCATCGACTATATGAACCTCGCTGCCGAGACAATCGTCGGTACTAACCGGGACGATGCCTCGGGGCACAAAGTCGGCGAATTGTTTACGCTGGTGGACGATGCTGATCGACGTCCAATGGGTGATCCGGTCGAGCGCTGCCTGGCCATGAGACGACGTGTGAATATGGGACGGCGAGCGGTCATGGTCAGTGCCGACGGCGAACACGAACACTCGGTGGAAATTACGGCATCGCCGGTACGCGGGCCTGGCAACAGTATCTCCGGCACCGTCGTTGTATTCCATGACGTCAGTGAGTTGCGGGGCCTGACACGCAAAATGTCGTACCAGGCAACTCATGACCCGTTGACGGGGCTCATCAATCGACGCGAATTCGAGCGCCGCCTTGATGAAGGTATGGACTCGGCACACTCGGAAGAAGCGGTCCACATGTTGTTCTACATGGATCTGGATCGCTTCAAAGTCGTGAACGACAGTTGCGGGCATCTCGCGGGCGACAACATGTTGCGCGAAGTAGCTGCACTGATCAAAGAACAGATTCGTGATTCCGACTTCGTTGGACGTCTCGGTGGTGATGAGTTTGGCGCGTTGCTGATTGGCTGCCCGATCAAGAAAGCGCGACAAATTGCGACTGACATATGCAACGCGATTGGCGACTATCGTTTCGTCTGGAAGGACAAGATATTTAACATCGGCATTTCAATCGGCCTGGTCGAGATCAGCCACGCGAGTGGCACTTTGCAGGACGTCATGAGTGCGGCGGACTCAGCTTGTTACATGGCAAAACAGCAGGGCAGGGGACAAGTGCACGTTTATTCGACGCGCGATGAAGCGATTGCCAGGGAGCGTGGCGATATCCAATGGTTGCGACACCTGCAAACTGCACTTCATGAAGACGGCTTTGAGCTCGCTGTGCAACCCATTATTGCGATGAGTGGCAAAGCTGACTCAGGGCCATCCGTAGAGGTACTGATTCGCCTCGACGACGGTCGCGGGCGCAACACGAATACGGCCGAGTTTTTGCGACCCGCCGAACGCTATCAGATGATGCCGCAGATCGATCGCTGGGTGATCAATGCCGCGCTCGGTGCGATCGCGAGCGGTGAAATTAAACTACCGGCGCATCGCAGTTGTGCGATCAATTTGTCCAGCCAGACGCTGGGTGACGAGGCGTTTCTTGGTTTCGTTGTCGACGCACTGGACAGATCGGGCGTCGTGCCTGCGGCGATCTGCTTCGAGGTCACTGAGGCTGCGATTCTCTCCAACGTGCAACACGCACAGCGCTTCATTGAGGTGCTGCATGGTATTGGCTGCGAGTTTGCGCTCGATGACTTCGGCAGCGGCCTCGGCTCGTTCTCGAGCCTCAAGCATTTGCCAATCGACTACCTCAAGATAGACGGCACCTACACGCGGAATTTGCAGACCGACGAGGTGAATCAGGAGATCGTCGCTGCAATGATCAAGCTCGCACGTACGATGCAGTTCCGCATCGTGGCTGAGCAGGTCGAGCAAAAGGAGGACTTTGACTGGCTGCGAGACATCGGTGTCGACTTCGTACAGGGTCACTTCATCGAAGCACCTGCCAGGCTGGGTACGACGTCACCTACCGGAACTTATCGAATCCTGAATCCGTAGTGCGTCATGCCCAGGACGTCGTCCACGAGTTGATGGACCTTGTCGAATTGAGCACTCCACGGCGCCAGCCCGTCCCTGATGTAGGCGTCATAGCCGTCAGCGTTGGCGCTGAATTGGTTCAGGAACTTCTGGTCGGCGCGCATCCGATCCAGATCGCACTTCGACCTGACCCGTATTTCGCCGATATCAGTGTCAAAATACGACGCCACCTGAATTAAATCCGGATAGGACGTTGGCAAATAGGTGAAAGCTGAGGACCCTGACTGTACGGCGATCATGGTTGCCAGACCCGCCCTTGTTTGCTGCAGCCCCACCAAGGCGGTGCGCAGCTCCGCATCCTGGATGATTTCCATTCGGCCCGTGCCCATCAGCTCGTTCAGGGAGGACAGACTCGAGGCGTTAATATTGAAAAAACTGCTTGAAACGATGGAAATGCACTCTTCCTCTGTCAGCTCATCCCGCCCAACACGGTTAAACAGGACATCTCCGGCACTCATGATAGTTTGCAATCGGTCAAGTCGCCGATCACGAACTCGATTGCTCAGTTTCTCTGCGAGCAACACGTCCTTGTGAAGCCGTTGCAGAAACAGCTGCTCGTCTATCTTGTCTTTTCTTGCCTGGTTCCAGTCATCGACCTGGAGGCCGATGAAGATACCAATGACAAGCACCAGTACTTCAATGAAAACGACGAACCAGTTTTGTTTTGCCACGACTTCGGCTAATCGATTCAGGATCATCGGACTTTCCCACTCAGCCTCGGCCGTCTTGTCACAATCGATGAGATCCTACAGAAGCGGCACCATCAGGAGA